>CAYYOK010000164.1:0-5941 GCA_964473205.1 uncultured bacterium
CCTCGTAGGCGAAGGCGTTGAGCGCCGCCGGGTAGAACGTGTCGGCCCCGATGGCCTCGCTGGCCGCGACGTACGGCCCGAGGTCGAGGAGGGTGCCGCGCGAGGCGAAGGTCACGAAGTTCTCGTAGTTCAGCTCGAAGACGTCGGGGGCGTTGCCCGCGGCGAAGTCGGTCTGGAGCTTCGTGAAGTACGAGCCGAAGTCGGCGGTCGTGTACCTGATCCTGACGTCGGGGTTCTCGGCCTCGAACACGTCGATGAGCTCCTCGAGCGCGTCGATGTGCGCCGAGCTCGTCGTGAACGAGAAGTAGTCGATCGTCGTCTGGGCCGCCGCCCAGCCGCCGATCGCCACCGCCGCGACGAGGGCAGCCAAGGCTGCGAACCGGCTTCTCCTGACCTGCACCTGTTCCATGACACCCTCCTTGGGTGGTTGTCCAACCAGCCGCATCCGTTGACTGGCGGCGCCGGGCTCGTGCGCGGGGCAGCCCCGTCCGTAGCCGCGGCGCCGGTTCGGGCCGTTCGCTCGCCGTCCGCTCCGCCGGGCGGTCGCCTTTGGTTCGCTCCACGGGACGGTCGCCTGTGGTCCGCTCCACGGGGCGCTCATTCCCCGCCCACCCCCACGGGCGCGGCGTGGAGCGGGATCGTCGCCTCCTGCAGGAACCGCGCCGCGGCGAGGCCGGCGGCGCCGCGCGCCCAGCCGTCGTCGCCCCAGGAGTCCAGGACCAGCTCCATGCCGTCGGCGAGGTCGCCGAACGCGAGCTCGGACAGGGTCGCCTGGGCCCGCGGCAGCAGGTACGGGGACGCGCGCAGGCCCTCGCCGCCGAGGATCACGAGCGACGGCGCGAAGACGTTGACCAGCGTGCTCAGCGCCACGCCCAGGCAGTCGCCCGCGTCGGCGAGGAGGTCGACGATGACCTGCTCGCCGGCGTCGGCCAGAGCGCCCAGCTCCTCGGCGCCGACCTCGCGCCCGAGGAGCCGGCTCGCCTGGGCGGCGAGGGCCCCGTCGCTGACGCGGCTCTCGAGGGTCGTGGGCGCGGGGTCCATGACGCGGGGGGCGAGGGGCGCGCAGACCGTGTGACCGAACTCGCCGGCCCCGCCGCGCGGGCCGCGGTACACGCTGCCGTTCACGACGATGCCGAGGCCGACGCCGCGACCCAGCGTGAGCACGAGGAACGCCTCGTGGTCGCGCCCGTGCCCGAACCAGGCGTGCGCGGCGGCGAGCGCGTTGACGTCGTTCTCGACGAGCACCGGCAGGCCCAGCTCGGCGCCGAGGAGCTCGGCGAGCGGCACCTGCTCCCAGCCGAAGAGCTGCGAGTGCCTGATCGTGCCCGCGAGGTGGTCGACGACGCCCGGCACGCTGACGCCCAGCCCGAGGGGCCGGACCGCGGCGCCCTCGGCCAGCTTCCGGAGCGCGGCCGTGGCCGCGACTACCGACTCCACGACGGTGCGCTCGCGCGTGTCGGGGAGCGCCTGCTCGTGGAGCGCGACGACCTCGGCGTTGAGGTTCGTCAGCGCGGCCACGACGGCGTGGTTCATGACCTTCACGCCGAACACGTGGGCGTGGTCGTAGTTGATGCCGAGGAGGATGGGCTTGCGGCCGACCGAGGGCGAGGTGCCGACCTCCGCCTCGACGACGAGCCCCTCCTCGAGGAACGGGGCAGTCAGCGCGGTGATGGCGGCCGGGCTGAGGCGCAGCTCCGCCGCCAGGTCGGTGCGCGAGATCCGCCCGTGGCGGTGGATCGCGCTGATGACTGCGCTCTGGTTCAGCGAGCGGATCCGCTCACGACCGAGAGCCCTCGGAGTCGGGCGTCGCATCTGCCCCCTTTAGTTCATTTCGTGTATGAAAGATTAGGGCGCGGGGCCGGTGGTGTCAAGAAGGGCACCCCACGTCGCGGCCGCGGACGTGCGCGACCGGTCGGGCCTCAAGCCCTACAGTCTCTCTCGTGACCGCATCCGACGACGTCGCCACGCCGGGCCCGGCCCGCTGGTCGTGGTCGCGCGACGAGACGCGCGCCTTCGGCCGCCGCGTCGCCGACCTGATCGCCGAGTACCTGGCCGACCTGCCGGACTGCCCGGTCTTCCGCCCGGTGCCGCCGGAACTGGCCGCCGCGTTCGAGACGAAGCCCCTCCCCCTGGCCGGCGAGCCCGCCGACGCCCTGCTCGACGCCTTCGCGAGCGCGGTGGCTCCCTACCCCTTCGGCAACGGTCATCCGCGGTTCCACGGCTGGGTCAACCCGCCGCCGCACGTGCTGGGAGTGATGGCGAGCGCGCTGGCCGCGGCCATGAACCCGAGCGTGGCCGGTGGCAACCACGCGTCGGTCCACGTCGAGCACCAGGTGCTGAGGTGGTTCCGCGAGCTGGCGGGGTTCCCCGAGACGAGCCGCGGCCTGCTGGTGAGCGGCGGCTCCATGGCGACCCTGACGGCGCTGGCGGTCGCGCGCCACCGGGCGGCCGCCGGGGCGGGCATCGACGTGCGGGCCGAGGGGCTCCAGGGGCACGCGCGCCGGTTCGTGGCCTACCAGGGCGAGGGCGCGCACGGCTGCGTCCGCAAGGCCGTCGAGCTGCTGGGCCTGGGCGCCGGCAGCCTGCGCACGGTCCCGTCCGACGCAGAGGGCCGGATCCGCGCCGACGCGCTGCGCGAGGCCCTGGCGAGGGACCTGGCGGACGGCGCGGTGCCCGTGGCCCTCGTCGCCAGCGTCGGCACGGTGAGCACCGGGGCCATCGACCCTCTCGACGAGCTCGCCGACCTGTGCGCCGAGCACGGCGTCTGGCTGCACGTCGACGGCGCCTACGGCGGAGCGGCGGCGCTGCTGCTGGAGCGCTACGCGGACGTCAGAGCGGCGATGGGGCGCGCCGACAGCCTCGCGCTCGACCCTCACAAGTGGCTGTACGTGCCGGTCGACGCGGGGCTGGTGTTGATCCGCGACGGCTCGGCCGCGCGCGACGCTTTCAGCCTGGTGCCGCCCTACCTGCGCACCGACGACGACCCGCACGGCGTGAACGGCCCCGTCTGGTTCAGCGAGTACGGCTTCGAGCAGACGCGCCCGTTCCGCGCGCTGAAGGTGTGGCTGATGCTGCGGTACTTCGGCGTCGAGGGCTACCGCGCGCTCGTCGAGCACGACATCGCCATGGCGGAGCGACTGGCCGGCGCGGTGCGCGCGCAGCCCGAGCTCGAGCTGCTCGCCCGCGGCCTGAGCATCGTCTCCTTCCGCTACGTGCCAGCGGGCTACCGAGCTAGACCGGCCGTCGCTGACCCGGACCTCGACGCTCTGAACCGGCGCTTGCTCACGGCCGTGCAGGTGGGCGGGCGCTCGTTCCTGTCGGGCGCCGTCGTCGACGGCGCCTTCGCGCTGCGCGCTTGCTTCGTCAACCCCGGCACGCGCGAGGAGGACGTGGATGCGCTCGTCGCCGAGGTGGTGGCGGTGGGACGGCGCGTGGCGTAGAAGCTCCTGTCCCTGGGCAGGGCGCGGGGACGCTTCGGCGCCACGTCAGGCTGGACTGAGGTGCGTCTGCGGCTCCCGACCCGCGTCGGGCGCCAGGCGGATGCGTTCACCGTAGCCGTCCCCCGAAGGACGACGGGCGCGTACGCTGGAACCGCACCAGGAGGCCACGATGCTCGAGGTCTACCCCATCGGCAAGGCGCGGTTCCCGGCGGCACTGGACGACACGGTGGTCAAAGAGTCGATCGACGCGATCGCCCGGCTGCCCGGCGAGCTCCGTGAGGCGGTCGAGGGCTGCCGCGACCTCGACCATCACATCCGCGAGGGCGCCTGGTCGATCCGCGCGCTCGTCCACCACGTCGCCGACAGCCACATGAACGCCTACGTGCGGACCAAGCTGGCGCTGACAGAGGACGACCCCACCGTCAAGCCGTACGACGAGGCGGCCTGGGCGCGGCTGCCGGACAGCGGCATGGACGTCGGGCCCTCGCTCGACCTGGTCACCGCACTGCACGCGCGCTGGGTCGGGCTGCTGAGGAGCCTCGGCCCCGCCGAGCTGGAGCGCCTGTGGCGGATGCCCGCCGGCGAGCCGCGCCCGCTGTGGCGCCTGCCGGTCATCTACGCCTGGCACGGGCGGCACCACGTGGCGCAGATCGTGCAGGCGCGGGAGCACTTCGGGGTGTAGGAGCGGGTCCATGGTCGCGACGTCCGGGTCGGCTCGTCGCTGCCGGCTCCCGCCTCGCTGACGGACGCTCCTCCCGTACCATCGTCGCGATGCCCGAGAAGGTCGACCTCAAGAAGACCCTCGACGCCTACCAGGCCGAGCGGAACGGGTTCCGCATCGTGGACGTGCCGACGATGAAGTACCTGATGGTCGACGGCCACGGCGACCCGAACACGTCGCCCGAGTACGCCGCGGCCGTGGCGGCGCTCTTCCCCGTGGCGTACGCCCTGAAGTTCGCCAGCAAGCGGGAGCTCGGACGCGACTACGTCGTGATGCCGCTCGAGGGCCTGTGGTGGGCCGACGACATGGACGCCTTCACGACGGCGCGCGACAAGTCGCGCTGGCACTGGACGATGATGGTCATGACACCCGACTGGATCGACCGGAGCATGTTCGAGGCCGTCGTCGAAAGAGTGGCGGCCAAGGACGCGCCGGCGCGCCTGAAGGACGTGCGGCTCGAGTCGCTCTCCGAGGGGCTATGCGTGCAGACCCTCCACGTCGGCTCGTTCGACGACGAGGCGCCGTTGCTCGCACGGATGCACCATGAGTTCATCCCCGCGACCGGGCTGCGCATGACGGGCAAGCATCACGAGGTCTACCTCAGTGACCCGCGGCGGACGGCGCCGGAGAGGCTGCGGACCATCCTGCGGCAGCCGGTGGAGCGGGTGAGCACGAACCCATGACGGCAGCCGCGAGACCCTGGTGCCGGTAGCGGGAAAGGCTGTCGCCAAGCCGTTGTAGGCGGGCGAAGGGGGCGCGGTCGTGTCCCACCGACTGGTTCAGTCGGCGCCGATCACGTTCGCGTGCCTGGCGTACAGTCGCCACGTCCCGCCCTCTTCCCGCCAGACGTTCGTGAAGCGCCGTTGGACCTTGCGGCCGGCCGATAGTCCTGCGCTCGGAGCATCGGTGCGCGGTTCGACCGTCTCGAGACCCATGATGAACACGAACGGTCCGTCGGCACGGACGTACTCGACCTGCCGCTCGAACAGCTCGAAATCGATGATCCCCGAGTGGACGAAGGTCTCGAGCACCGCCTCACGCCCGACGACCACCTTGTTGTTGGGAGCCTTGACGAAGAAGCGCTCTGACCAGAGTCGCTCGAGCGCTGCCATGTCACGAGCCTTCGCCGCAGCGCGTTCCTGGTCATCGAGGGACAACACCTGCTCTTCGGTGGCATTCGAGCCTCGTGCCATGGTGACCCTCCCGTCGCCTGACAAGCGGTGGAGACCGGGTGTTGGCCTACGGACCCAATCTAAGGCGACGCCGGCGCCGGGGCCACCGGCTCGTGGGTCGCTGCCCGGTGAAGGTGCCGGTAGGAGTACCGACCGCGATGGGAGGGCTGGCGACGGCGGCTACGCCCGTCGCAGCCAGGGTCGGAACAACGGGTGCTTCGTCTCGATGGAGTAGGCGGGCAGCAGCCGCTCTGCCACCACCTCGCGATCGACGAGGAAGACCACGAGGGCCACCGCCTGGACGAGAAGAACGGGAACCTGTAGCCCTGCGGCGATGCCGAGAGCGTCACCCCCGTAGGCGAACGGCCCGATGGCGAGGTTCAGGGGATCGACGAGGAACCGTAGCGCCAGCAGGCCCCGGACCGGGAAGCCTCCTCCCCGGCCTCGTGCAACGACCGCATCCTGGGTTCGGGTTCTGGATGGTGGGCGGTGCAGGATTTGAACCTGCGACCCCTCGCGTGTGAAGCGAGTGCTCTCCCGCTGAGCTAACCGCCCACGTGGCCAGCGTTCTCAAGTGTACTCGGGTCGGCGGGTGCGGGTCAATCGAC
>CAYYOK010000165.1:0-5907 GCA_964473205.1 uncultured bacterium
CCGTCAGCCCAGGGCGGCGAGCGCGCCGGCAGCTACCGTGGCCGCCTGCCTCACGTCGGCGACGAGGTCCGCTTCCGACTCGACCCCGACGCTGATGCGCACCAGCCCGTCGGCGATGTCGTCGGCCGCCCGCATCTCCGGGCTCAGCAGCAGGTGTGTGCTCAGCGCCGGCACGCACGCGAGCGAGGCGACGTCGCCCAGCGACACGGCGTGGTCGACGAGCCTCAGCGCGCCGAGGAAGGCCTGCGCAGCTGCCGTCCCTCCCTCGAACTCGACGGAGACCATCCCGCCGAAGTCGCTCATCTGACGCGCCGCGGTCTCGTGCCCTGGGTGGTCGGCGAAGCCGGGGTAGTGGACGCGCGCGACGCCTGGCGCGTCCCTCAGCGCCCGCGCGACGGCGCGAGCGTTCTCGCAGTGCGCGGCCATCCGCAGGTGCAGCGTGCGCATGCCCCTGAGCATCAGGAACGCCGGATGAGGGTCGAGGACGGCTCCGCCGTGGCGCAGCCCCTCAGCGCGCACCGCCTCGATCAGCTCGAGGCGCCCAGCCACGACCCCGCCCAGCAGGTCGCCGTGGCCGCCGAGGTACTTGGTCGCGGAGTGGATGACGAGATCGATGCCGTTCTCGATCGGCCGGCTCAGGTAGGGCGTGGCGAAGGTGTTGTCGGCTATGGAGACGAGCCCGTGCCGCCTGGCGACGCCCGCGATCAGGTCGAGGTCGTGGATCTTCAGCGTCGGGTTGGTCGGGGTCTCGACGTAGACGATGCGCGTGCTCGGGCCGACCGCGTCGGCGAGCGTCTCGTCCTCGACGCGCCGCGCGCTGATCCCGAAGCGCGGCAGCACCTCCTCGAGCAGGGCCCTGGTGCCGCCGTACAGCGGCCCGAGGAAGAGCACCTCGTCGCCTTGACGCAGGAGGCTGAGCAGCGTGGAGGAGATCGCGCCCATGCCGCTGGCGAACGCGACCGCGCCCTCCGCACCCTCGAGGGCGGCGACCTTCTCCTCGACGGCGATGACGGTCGGGTTGCCGACGCGGGTGTAGACGTAGCCGGCCTCCTCGCCCTCGAACAAGCGTCTGGAACGCTCCAGGTCGCCGAGGACGAACGTGCTGGTCTGGTAGATCGGGGTGGTGTGGGCGCCCGTCTTCTCGTCGGCTGCCTGCCCCGCGCGCACTGCCTTGGTGCCGAACTCCGACGCGGACCGCCTGAGGTCTTCGTGTTGCGCCATGAGGCATGACACCACGGCGTCGCCCCTGCGGGCGTGAGCTAGGAGGCTTCGAGTAGAACGACCCACTCTCAGGGGGCGGGCGGGCACTCCGGCCTGGCCAGCAACGCGACCTCGGCGGAGGCCGCACCGGCGCCACCGGCACCGGCGCCGCCGATCAGGAGCACGTCGCCGCCGGTCAGCGTGGCGGCGGACACGCCGGTGAGCGAGGTTCCGAGGCCGGCGAGGCTGGTCCAGGTGCCGCCGGCCGGCGAGTAGACATCGAGCGGGAGCCCCGTGTTGGGCCCGGCAGCGCTCTCGCCACCCGCGACGACCAGGCAGCCGCCCGAGACGGCCGCCGCGTGACCGGCCCTGCCTGCCGGGAGCGGCGCCAGCGCCAGCCACTCGCCTCGGGCCAGGTCGAACGCCTCGTGCGCAGCCAGCACCGACTGGTCGAAGCCGCCGAGCGCGTGGACGCGGCCCCCGACGAACCCGGCCGCCAGCCGTTGGCGCGCGGTCGGCATCGGAGGCAGCGTCTCCCAGCTGTCGTCGCTGGGGTCGTACGCCATGAGGCCGGCGGTCGCGCTTCCGTTGCCCGTGGTGCCGCCCATGACGTAGATGCGCTCGTCCGCCGCGACCGCGGCCGCGGCCCCGAGACGCACAGGCATGGGCGCCGCGAGCCGCCAGGTGCCGGCGCTCACGTCGTAGACCTGCACGGCATCGGTGGTGACGTCACTCCCACCGTCGCTGAAGCCGCCGAAGACGTAGAGCGAGCCGCCCAGCGCCGCGACGGCCGGGTGGTGGACCGCCTGCGGGAGCGAGACCACGGCTTGCCAACTCGAGCTCGACTCGCCCAGCGACTCGACTGTCCTCAGCGCCGCGCCGCTCGACGACACCCCGCCGACGACGTAGACGGCGCCGTCCAGCGAGGCTGCGCCGGCGGCCTGCCTGGCGGTGAGCAGCCGAGGAGGGCCATCGGTGGCGCGCCACATCGAGAAGGTGATGGCGCCTATCGCCACCAGCACCAGCATCACTGCCACGGCCAGGGTCCTCGAGCTCCACAGCCGCCGCCCCCGCGCGGGGTACATGCTGGCGCCGGGATCCTCGTAGCCCTGGTCGAGACCCTTGCCGTCGTCGCCGGCTCCGCGAGGGTCGATGCGGGTGTCGATGCCTGCCATGTTCGAGCGTAGGCCCGCTGCATGAGCGCAGGCTGGCAGGAAGGTGGCTTAAGTGTGGCTGCTCAGTGGCAGCAGGCCCCCGAGGTTTCGGCTCCGCTATCGCCGCTAGCAGCATCGACGCCGTCGCCGTGGCGCGTGAGGCGACAGAAGCAGGAGACCTCGATCGGCACGTCGGCGCGCGCCTTGGCGATGGCCAACGGCAGCCGCTGGGCGGCCGCCTCGTCGTGCCGCCCCAGCCTGTTGAGGCACTCGACCAGACCCTGAAGAGCCCAGACGTTGCCGGGGTGCTGCAGCGCCCGCGGCAGGCGGGAGCTGAGCCCGAGGTCGTCGCGGTACGCCTCCAGGGCCTCCTCGACGCGGTCCTGCTCGAGCAGCAGCGCGCCGAGCGCGTGTCTCACCGGCTGCATCCACGCCCACGGCTCGTCGTAGGGCAGGTTGTCGTCGAGCTCGATCGCGCGCCTCAGCGCCGCGAACGCCTCGTCGAAGCGGCCCTTGCGGTAGAGAAGCTCGCCGTCGAGCATCTCGGACGCGATCCGGAGGATGTCCTGGCAGGTGTTGTTGAACACGGTCCGCGAGGCGGGCACACGCGCCACGGCCGCCCTGAACGCGTCTCGCTCCGCCTCGGCCTCCGCCACACGGCCGAGAGCGGCCAGCGCCACGCCCCGTCCGTAACGGAGCATCGCGGTCGTCACGCAGTAGAGGTCCGGATCGTGCGGGAACGGCTCGGCGAGGACGTCGTGCCACCTGCCGAAGCGGATCAGCGCGTGGACCTTCATGCTGAGGAAACCCTCGAGCCAGTCGGCCATCGGCGGCATCTCGACCCGCAGCAGCTCCTCGCCGACCGCCTCGCTCATCGCCGCGGCGGCGCTCAGGGCCGGCTGCAGCTGGCCCAGGAACATCGCCGAGTAGAGCTTGAAGTGGATGTTGTGGCAGCGGTAGAGCGTGTAGAACTGCGCGCCGGTCTCGCGGGCGTAGAAGCGGTCGTCGGCGAGGATCGCCGCGTCGTTGGCGGTCAGCGAGTCGTGGTAATGACCGCACAGCACGTCGATGTGCGACGCCATGTGCTGCAGGTGGCCGGCATCCGGCACGAGACCGCGCAGGGCGTCCGCGGCCCTCAGCGCCTTCTCGGGCGTCGGCGACATCTCCATCGTGTGGATGTAGATGTGGACCAGGCCGGGGTGGGGCGCCTGGCCGGCGGTCTCCAGGTTCGCCATGGCGTCCTCGAGGACTCGCGCAGCCTCGAGCGTGTCGGCGCCCTCCTTGGGAAGGCCGCTGGGGAGGTCCCAGAGCTGCCAGGGCGTGCGGTTGATCAGCGCCTCGGCGAACAGGGTGGCGACGTCCGGATCGTCTGGATGCCGGGCGTGCACCTCGCGCATGGCGGCGGCGTAGGCGTCGTTCCAGGCCTGGAAAGGGGTGCCGTCTGGGCCGCTCGGCTGCTGGTAGCGCACCTCGAGGGCGCGGATCAGCGCCGCCTCGACCGGAGTCACGCCAGCGCCGGAGGCGACAAGCGCGCCGGCTCTGCGGCTGGCCTCGTACGCCTCGCCGAGAGCGAGGTCGCGCTCCTCCGGCAGGAACGCCTCCCACGGCTTGTTGTAGTTGCAGCCGGCGGCGTAGGCCTGGCCCCAGTGCGCCATCGCGCAGCCGGGCTCGAGCTCGGCGGCGCGCCTGAAGCAGTTGACGGCCTCGGCGTGGTTGTAGGCGTAGCACCAGTTGAGGCCGCGGTCGAACCAGGTCTGCGCCTCGCCCGAAGCTCCGCTCACGGGCCTGCGATAGCTGCCCAGGTCGTAGTAGCCGCTGCCGAACGTCTCGCCCATAGGGCTCTGACCCCCGCTTGCTTCGCGCATAGGTACAGGTGACCTCCGCCTGGAGGTTAGCGCATCGCGGTGGCGCTTCTCCTCAGGCGCGCCCGGAGCGCGACGCCTTGAGCTGCTGGAGCGCGGTGTCCTCGGCGAGGGCGCGGTAGCGCTCGGAGCCGAGCGGTACCAGCGCGATGCGGGCGTCGTCGTCGTGGTGGATGCCCCAGCCGTAGCGCTTGCCGAGCGGCGAGGTGCGCAGGCACGCCTGGGGCTTGGAGAAGAACCTCGCCCGTTCGGCAGCTTTGGCGTCGTCGGCGACGCCGTGGCGGCGTGCGTAGACCTCGAAGATCACGTCGTCGGAGGTGAGCTCGTAAGGATGCTCGGCGAGCAGCAGGTACTGGAGCGCGGCGATGGTCGGAGCCTGGTCACGGGCGGGCGGCTCCTCGCCCGTCGCGGCCGGGCAGTCGTCGGCGACACGGATGAACGTGTTCCTGTAGTTCGTCGAGCCCATACCGCCAACCCTACACAAGCGCGGCGGGGCGGTGCGCTCGATCGGGCCGATCCGCGCTCCGGTGGCGGCGCGCTACGTCCCCACCGGTGTCAGCGCCTCCGTGTCGCGCTCGCCCGTACGGATGCGCACCACGCCTTCTAAGTCCTGGATGAAGATCTTCCCGTCCCCGATGGCGCCGGTGCGCGCGGCGCTGACGATCGCCTGGATGGTCTTCTCGATGAACGGCTCGGAGACCGCGATCTTCAGCTCGACCTTCTCCTGGAACTCGACGACGAACGGGCTGCCGCGGTAGTGCTCGAGCGAGCTGCCCTCGCCGCCGTGACCCGAGACGCGGCTGATGGTTATGCCCTTGACGCCGGCCTTGAAGAGGCTCTCCTTGACCTGCGGCAGGCGGTCGGGCCGGATTATCGCTGTGATCAGCTTCATGCTCTGCTCCTTCGCGCTCTTCAGTCGCCCGAGGCGACGATGACGGGGTCGGTGAGGGTGTCGGAGCTGACGTAGCCGGAGACGCCGTGCTCGGAGAGGTCGAGCCCGCGCACCTCCTCCTTGCCGCTGACCCTGGCAAGGCCGAGTACGCGCAGCAGGCCGAAGATCGCGAGGCTGCCGACGAGGGCTGCCGCGGCGTAAGCCAGCGTGCCCAGGAGCTGGACGCCCAGGTTGGCGCCGCCGAAGATGCCGACGGCCAGGGTGCCCCAGACGCCGACGACGCCGTGCACCGAGATCGCACCGACGGGGTCGTCGACCTTGAACCTGTCGAGGGCGAGGACCGAGAAGACGACGAGAACGCCGCCGAGAGCGCCGACGATCACGGCGGAGCCGCCGTTGATCACGTCAGGCCCGGCCGTGATCGCGACCAGCCCGGCCAGCACGCCGTTGATCGTCATCGAGAAGTCGGGCTTCTTGAACAGCGCCCAGGAGGTCATGAGGGCAGCGAACGAGCCGGCGACGGCGGCGAGGTTGGTGTTGAGGAAGATGTTGGCGATGGCCTCTGCGTCGGCGCGCGTGCTGAAGGCGAGCTGGGAGCCGGGGTTGAAGCCGAACCAGCCGATCCACAGCAGGAAGACCCCGAGACCGGCCAGGGTCATGTTGTGGCCGGGGATCGCCAGCGAGCGCTTGCCGACGTACTTGCCCAGGCGCGGTCCCAGCACCAGCACGGCGCCGAGAGCCGCGAACCCGCCGACGGCGTGCACCACCGAGGAGCCGGCGAAGTCGTGGAAGCCGCGCT
>CAYYOK010000166.1:0-5888 GCA_964473205.1 uncultured bacterium
GTAGCGTGCCTGCTCGAGCTGCGCCTTGACGTCGTTCGCGTACATGCGAGCGGCAGGCGTCACAAGCCGTGGGAAGCCTACCGCCACCATGATCCCAAGCACCGCCACGACCAGGATGATCTCAAGTACGGAGACCCCTCTCGAGTGACCGGTTCTCATCACCCCAAGTATCGCTAAGGTCCCCCCAGTAGAGGTATCCCCTTCCAGGGGGGCGTTTCTCGATGTGAATTCTCATGCCTCCGTAGTGCTCCCCAGTAGATTCGTACCGGACGGTTCCGCGCCCGCCAGTCAAGGCGGGCGCGGAACCAGAAGCACGCATCGTCGCTTAGTAGACCTGCTCCCTCTGCCCGAAGCTGATCGCCCTCACGCCCTTGACCCGGTCGAGACCGATGGTCGGGAAGTAGGGTGGCGAGACGCTTGAGTACATCCTCGGGTCGTACGTGAAGATGCGGTTGTAGCCGTGCGTCTGTTGCCCGGTCGAGCCGCTGAACGTACCGAACGCACCGTAGTAGTTCTCGATGATCCCGCCCGTGAGGTGAACGGCGCCGCGCACGGAGCCTTGGTTGTAGTCCTCGACGGCGACCTTGCCCTCGGAGCTCATGAGGACGCTGTGGATGTGAACGTCGTCTGGAGCGTTGTACGACGAGCTCGAGTTGTTGTGCCCGATGATGACGTCGGCGGTCTGGGCGTAGATCCCGAACACGTTCAGCGCGCCGAGGTTCTCGCAGGTAGACGACGTGACGGTACCGTCGGCGTTGCGCTGCGGTGGCGCGCTGCATGGCGGGTCCTCGTACTTGATGTCGCGAGTGATCCGGACGGCGCCTTCAGTCGCGAGCGTCATCTGTGCGAAGTGGGCTATGGCGGGAGGAGCAGTAGCCGGGTTGTTCGCGCTCGTCCGGGCCGGACCGCCGAAGCGCGCCACGCGGCCGTCGACGAACAGGACCCCGTTGAACTTCGTGATGGGCTGGTTGTTGGCGTTGAGGGCCGTCGTCCACGGCTGATTGCTCGCGCTTCGGAACTCTAACGTGCCACTGGCGTCGAACCGCCACACCCCGAGATAAGACTCGTTGTTGCAGCGCATGTCCGCATTGAAGCTGGTACAGCGCCAAGCCTCTATGTACTGGTGCGTCGAGCGCGGCGTCCACTGGCCGTTGACCAGCGTGGGCGGATCGCCGTTGGCGTCGCCTGCCCAGATGTGCAGTCGAGAGAGCCCGACGTTGTTGCCGAAGTGGATGCCGGCGTTGCGAGCCTCCTGCTCCTGCTCGTACTGGTTCAGTGGCAGCGGGATGTACTCGGAGGCCCAGTCCACTCCGCCCGTCAGCTCGGGCGCATGGGCGGGGTTGCTGCCGAACGAGGGGTTCGCGTCGAGGTTCCTTCGCAGGGTGTTCTGGGCGTTGTAGAAGTAGGCCCCCGGATCGGCGTTCCGGCAGTACTCCTCTTCTTGACCCGTGGAAGGGTTGACCTGAGTGCCGCGTTGGTTCTCCGGGCACCCTGCTGTCGTCACCTTGTGACCGAACCAGGGGTTCCGATAGAAGCGGAAGTACTCGTTCGTGTGCACGGGGCCGTCGAACAGCGTGCGATCCGTGAACCACACGGCGGACCCACCGGCGTTGCTCTTGTGGACGTTCGTGAACAGCGCGTACTGAGCGAACGTGACGCGGCCGACGGTGAAACGGTACTCGCCCTGGAGCACGACGTTGCGCCTGTACTCGTTGAGGCGGGCATCGGCGACCATCACGAATGGTATGGCGTAGTCCTGGTCCTTCGGTCTAGGCTCCCCGCCTACGAAACGCCCCTGCGGCAGCGACACACCGGACGGCAGGGGCTGGCCGCAGGCCGTGTTCGTCACGTAGACACGGAGGTCGACCACGGCGCCTTCCTGGAGGCCCGTGATGGGGTTGCCGCAGAGGATCGCGTCGATCTCGGGCTGGAGCTGCGTGGCCACCGAGTCCGAGCCCGTCAGGTCGTCCACGACGCTGCTGGCCGAGGGCCTGGGAGCGTCACAGGCGCCGTCCCCGAACGACCAGCACGTCGTCGTGCTGGACCTGACCTTCACGATCTCGTTCAAGGCCTCGCTGACGGGCCCTGAGATGAGGGCGCCGCCGAGGTTCGCTCCGCCCCGGGCCAGTAGGAGCGTCTGGACGATCGCGGCGTCGTCGCGGCTGTGGCGGATCTCGTTCAAGGTACGTGCGAAGAGGAGCGTGCCGATCCCCGCGACGACTACCATGGTGAGCAGCGCGAGGATCATCGCCACCCCGCGCTGGCGATGGGACCTTACGAGCATGAGGACACCGCCTTGATGATGAACGTCTGGTTGCTCCCGAGCTCTACCTGCGCTACGTAGTTGCGAGCTACCTCGCCGGTGACAGCTCGGCCGGTTCCCTCGAGGCGCACCTGCAGACGGGCGAGCTCCACGGCCGCCGATCCGAACGTGGTGTTCCTGGCCGGGTGGCCGCCAACACGCAGCGGCTCGTCGAACGTGTGGAGCGTGCCGTCCGGCTCACGGTAGACGTAGGAGAGCTCCAGGCCCCTGACGTCGAACGCGAGCGGCCGCTCGTCGTCGTCGCCCTCGGTCATGAACAGGGTCTCGGAGTCGGCGTCGTAGCGGAGCCCCAGCGTCTTCACCCGGAAGAGCAGGGCGCCGCGGTTGGCGGCATCGTCGGGGTCGAACGCGACCATGCCGCTGAAGCAGTTCCCGCCCTGGGGCGACAGGCGGAACACACCGCCCGACAGGTTGGACTGGCTGCTCAACGTGAAGATGGCAGCGGTGCCGCCGGCGTCCACGACCATCATCTGGTCGCCGGCGCCCCAGGGGCTGCTCGGCGTCCCCGTGACGGCCTCGATGGCGTTGGCGCCTGAGTCGATGGCGATAACTTGGTAGCCTGCGCCGCCGTCGAGGAGGGTGAAGGACACAGCTGTCTCGTTGGATTCGTACGGCTCGTCCGACACCGCGCCCAGGACAGCGCTGCGCATCTCCTGCGTGAAGACCTCGGCGATGCGACGCAGCCGCGCCTGCGTGGACACGGCCGCCTCCTGCGAGCTCTGCACCCTGAGGCCCTGAACGATCGCCGAGTAGGCGATGGCGATGAGTAGACCGAGGATCGCGATGGCGATCAGGACCTCCAGGAGCGTCAGGCCCCGCGCCCCGTACCTGCGACGGAGACCGGCCATCAGTTGAGCCCCGGGAGCCCGCCGCCCGACTCCGGCGGGTTGGGCGGGACTGAAGCCGTGAAGCCTGACACGCAGCGCTCGGACCCGTCTCCTGTCGCTCGCGTGCAGACCTCCACCTGGTACCTGACGCGCGAGATACCGGCGACGGTCACGTCACCGAGGTTCCTGATGGTGGCCCGGTAGAGGTCAGGGTCGGAGATTCCGTCGCCGACGAGTTCAGGGAACGTGAGCCTGAGCTCGCCGTAGTCCCACTCCAGGGGCGTGTCGGCCGCAGGCAACAGGTAGGCGTCTCCGCCGGCGACCCGCCTACCGAGGGAGTTGAGGAGCTGCGCGCTCTGGGTACGGCGGCCGGAGTCGGCGTTGTTCCGGATACTGCTGACGTAGGTGACCATGACCGCCGCCGTCACGATGCCGAGCACGAGCAGGGCCACCAAGACCTCAACGACGGTCAGGCCCTGCTTGGCTACATGGGTCGAGGACATCTACTGCGCCTCCGCCTTTACCTCCCCGATCAGCGAGATCGTGAGGACGGTCGTTCTGCTGCTGGTCGTGAGCGTCAACGGGTTCGGGAGGGCCTTGAGGGTCTCGGTGTCGACCTTGCCTGGGGGAGTGAAGTCGAGTGACTGCCCGTCGTTCCAAGTCGACTCGACCCCACGCGGTAACTCGAACCTCCTGAGGGTCCTGCCGTTGGAGGTATCGGTCAATACGAAGGAGTCACCCTGTCGCGTGAGCCGAGTGACGACGCCGCGCGCGGCGGCCGCGGTCGCCCCCTGCCACACCGACTGCTGGAGAGACGTGACCGCAGCGATCTCGTCCTGCCCTTGGAGCACACGCCGGCCGTTGATGGCGACCAATCCAGCGATCACTGAGATGATGGCTAGGACCACCATGACCTCGAGGATGGTTAGTCCTTCTGTTCGCTGCTTCTTGGGTCGGAGCGTAGTTGTAGCAGCGAGATAGGGCACCGTTAACATCCTCCCCCTCACACGAATCTTAGGCGGAGCTTAGTGCGCTCTCATCACATGCGTCACGCCCCTTTTTGGGGGGATTGGTTCGAACTACCCGGTCGCAGCGTCAGCAACGATGAATCGTGCGGTCGGGCGGAGAGAGTCCCTGTTCCTCATGTACAGTTGCTACCTTCCAAGAGGGACGCGGCCACGCCGCGATGGAGGTAGTGATGCCCTTGCGCCTCGTCGAGGGGCAGTACGCCCCTGGGGACCCGATCTGTGCGGACCTGATCACCGAGGACCAGTCGGCTGCCCGAGAGTTCTACGGCCGAGCGTTCGGCTGGGAGTTCGAGGACGTCGAGGGCCGCATGCGAGCCGTCAAGGGGCGGCGCATGGCCGCCGGGCTCGGCATGATGGAGGGCCTGGACCTCGCGGGGCCACGGTGGTGGCTGTGTTTCGCAGCTCCCAATCTGTCTGCCATGAGTCGAGCCGCTGGTGAAGCGATCAGCGGTGTCATGGACCTCGAAGACCTAGGTAGGGCGGCCATCCTGGAGGACCCTGCAGGAGCAACGGCCGTGCTCTGGCAACCTGACAAACTCGATCCTGGTGCCCTCGGCACGACGCATGGTGGACTGGTTTGGTCGGAACTCTTGACTAGCGATCCGGAGTCGGTGGCTGCGTTCTACGAGGACCTCTTCGACGTTGAGGCTATCCCCGTCGGGGAACTGGGGCAGGGAAGCGGCCCCGAGGGCGCCCTGACGCTCGAACGCAGAGAGCTTGAAGTGCGACGCATGGTAGCGGGCATCGTGCCTGCTGAAGGAGCCGGCGGAGGCGCTGCTCGAGGCTCTCGGTGGCGACCCTACTTCCAGGTGGACCGTCTTGATCCCTTCCTGAAGTCAGTCGGCACGGCCGGTGCCCTCGTTCAAAGTGAGCATAGATCGGCGTCGGGGCGTAGGACGGCAGTGGTTCGCGACCCTCAGGGGGCCGAGTTCGGGGTCGCTGAGGCCCTCGCGTCACAGCAGGCTGAAGGCATCGAGACTTAGGCCACTGAACCGCAACCGTATGCCCGTCGCGGCGCTGGCCGTCTACGCTCTCGCTGACCGGACAGCGTTGTGCGGAATCTTGCCAGCCCGCCCTTCCCATGGCTCTATCATCTTCCTGTCATCTTCGGGACCTCGAGGAGGAGCTGGATGAATCGTCACCTGAAGCGGATCGCGGCGGCCCTGCTGGTGGCCGTCACGCTTTCCGCATGCTCAATGTTCACGCCGCCGCAGGCAAACCGGCTTCTGTTCGGCATGGAGCCTACGAACGAACTCGGATACTCATCGGACGGCACGACCATCACAGTGGAGAGCCGCAACCTCCTCCTGTCGACCCGGCCCGGGATGCCCTTGACTACGGTTCGCGGCTACCGCGCGGAGTTCTATAACGAGAACGGCGTACTCGTCGGCGAGACCAGTGACGTTCCTCAGACCCTCAACATCACGGTGCCGGCTGGTTGGCAGTGCACGACCCCCGACCCCTTCCTGGGATGCAACGCGATGTCCGAGGGCGCGAGACCAGCCCCTGGTCCAACGGCGACGGTAGCTGGCATTCAGGACCAGTTCTTGAACGCAGACATCGTAGAGCTGCATCTGTTCGCAGGCTCGCCGACGGGTTGGTTCGCAAACATCACGCTTTTCTACGACAACTCGTACGGTGAGTTCGAGGAGACTTACAGAGTCAACATCGTCGCTCCAAACTAGCAGTAGACCTACTTCAACGACCAAT
>CAYYOK010000167.1:0-2835 GCA_964473205.1 uncultured bacterium
CCCACCTGCCCGGCAAACGCCGCCAGCCGTTCCGATTCGGGGTCAACCGTGCCGGGGAAGCTCTTGTGGTCGATGAGTACGAAGCCGTCATCGGTTTCGACCAACAAGTCGATGCGGCCACGGATCACCTGATGGCCAACGGCGGCGTGCACGGGCCATTCGTGCATCCCTACAGCACCCGGGTAGCGCTTGGCCAGGAAGGTGGTCAGGCGGTCGGAAGCCGCTACCAAGTCGTGCGCCGCCAGTTGTGGCACGCCCCAGGCGCGCAATAGCGCCGCAGCCTGCGCCTGGCGGCGCTCGGCCGGGCGCTCGCTGTCATCGCACGCGAAGAAGCCGTGGCACGCCTCGCCGACGGCATTCATATCGGGTTCGCCAACCAGCGGCAACCGCGGTCCAACGCGGACCGTCTCGGCGATCGCGACCACGGCTTCGAAGGCGCTCGCGCTCGGGCGCAGCACCCGAGGGGGGTGGGCCGCTGGCGGCACGATGGGCGGCGCGTACTCGCTCTCAACCACGGTCGGGGCGTCCGACGACGGCGCCGCCGGCGTGGTGCAACGCGCGTCGAAGCGTTGACCGCCGACCATGATCGCATCTTCGTCGAAGCGAATCAGGGGGTGACCCTCAGCGTCCCGCAACTCGTTCAGCCACTCACGCTTAGCGTCGTCCTCAGCGCGCGCGAACACCAGGTAGTCGCGGGCTCGGGTGGCGCCGACGTACAACAGCCGCACGCGCTCCAGGCGTTCGGCCTCGGTCTCGCGCACGCCGGCTTCGGACAGCGCGGCCGCCTCGTCGAGACCTGTGTTCTTCGACTGCCCGCCGTACGGGTTGGGCCAGTAGCGGATGGTGCGGTCGCGAAGCGGGTCGCGCCAGTCGGTCTCCCTGAGGCCCTCGGCCACCACCTTGAAGGGCGACGCCTTGCCGACGCTACCCAGTTCGGTCAGTACGACGACCGGCCACTCCAGCCCCTTTGCCTTGTGGTACGTGAGCACGTGCACCGCGTCCGGGTGCGTGCTGGCTGGTTGCGGTGCTTCCACCTCAGCGAGCCAGGCGCAGAGCCCGGCGATGCTCACTGCCCGGCGCAGGGCTCGCTGCTCTGCCTGGTACGTCGCTGCCAGCGCGCGCGCCGCCTCGAGGTTTCCGAGACGCACCTCCACGTTCCCCCAGCCACGCACCGACTCAAGCAGGCCACGCACGTGCAGCACACGGTCGACCATCTCTGAGGGGGTCAGACGATCGACGGCGTCGCGCAGCGCGATCAACTCGTCGGCGAATGACACGATCGCCCGCACCGCGTCCTCGCGCTCAGGCGCGAAGGCGGCGTCGAGCCACGCGGTCTCGGGGCCCGCGAAGCGCGCCAACTCGACGGCTGCGAGGGCGTCGCTGCGGTCGCCGACCCAGCGCAGTGCGGCCACCAGCAACGCCACCTCGGGCTGCCGCAGTAAGCCCGGCCGCTCCACCGCGGTGCGCACGCCAAGCGCGTCCAGCGCCGCGGCCGCGTCCGTCACCTGTCCGTTCGTGCGGCACAGCACACCAACGTCACCGCCTCGAACGGGCCGGACGCTGCCGCCCTTCGGCTCGACGGGCCAGTCCGATCCCTTCGCCAGAATTCCGGCGATCGCGCCTGCTAGCGCGAGCGCGCGCTCGCCCTTGTTTCTGCCACCCACGTCCCACACCGCCAACGGGGGCGGTGCGTCCATCGGGTCATCGCGCTGGGCGCCGTCGAACGCCACCTCCTCGCGCGACGCACCCAAGGCCATGAAGTGCGGCGTGAAGGCAGCGTTCACCAGGTCGATGATCCCGGGCCGGCTGCGCCAGGAGTGGCGCAGCGTGGACGTCGCACCGCCGGTGTCGTGTGTGATGCGGCGCGCGGTCTCAGTCGTGAGCGCCGGGTCGGCGTCGCGGAAGCGAAAGATCGACTGCTTGGGGTCGCCTACCCATGTGCTCGACGGTGCGACGCGCGCCAGCGCCGCGAATAGCGCTACCTGAATGGGGCTTGAATCCTGGTATTCGTCCACGTACACGGCGCCGATCGTCTCGGCCAGGCGCTCCGCGTGGGCCGGATCGGTCAAGATTCTCAGCGCCAGCTCCTCCTGGTCGACGAAGTCCACCAGGCCGTTCGCCTCCTTGAAGGTCGCGTACGCGGGGAGGCAAGCGGCGGCGCAGTCGAACTGCCCCTTCACGAAGTCGGTCAAGTCAGAGCGCAGGCGCGGGTGGCGCAAGTGCGCTGATGCGGCCGCGATCACGTTCTCGAATTGGTCGGCGTCGGCCTTGGCGGGGCCTAGCTTGGCGAGTCGCGCCCAACCAGGCCAATCGAGCAGCTCGCCGCGGCCACGTACTTGCCAGGCGCGCTCAACTTCCTCGGCGCACTTCTGCGACGTCTTCTTGAGGGTGTCGCGCTGCCCAGCTAGCGCCCCGCGGCACTCGCGGAGGGCGTCGTCCAGCGCGGCGTCCAGCCTCTCGGCAGTCTCGTGGCTGCCGGGCGCAGGCAGCAGCGCCAGCAGACCCTCAAGTGAGCGCTGCGCCGAAGCAACAAGCCCAGCCCCGTCCAGCCCGTTCAAACGAGCCAGCGCGACGATCCTACGCACGTCGTCGCGCCAACCGTTACCGCCGAAGGCCCTGCGGCCGCGCGCGTCGGCCATCCCAAAGCGTTCGGCGAGGGCGCCAAGGTGCTCGTAGTCGAGCATCACGGGGGCCACGGCGCGCGCGAAGAGCGTGTCGACGCGCTCTTCGGGGATCACCTCGGCGATGGGCGAACGCCCTAGTTCGAGTGCGAACTCGCGTACCAGCTCGCCGCAAACGCTGTTCACCGTGCCGATGCGGGCGTTCAGCATGGCG
>CAYYOK010000167.1:2935-5873 GCA_964473205.1 uncultured bacterium
CTCCCGTCCAGCACAGCCCGGAGAAGGGGCAGTAGTCGCAAACTGGCTCACGCATGCGGGGGAGCTCCGCCGGCCAGTGCTCCTCCGAGCCCGGCAGCATTGTGGCCAGCAGGCCGCCGTCCGCGGCGTACCGCGACCATGTGCGCCAGGCGTCCAGGACGTCCTCCCAGACATCCAGGAGCGGCGGACCGTCGACGGCCAGGCCGCGGAGCCCGTCGTCCCTAAGAACGTTGAACTCTTTCTGCATCAGGCGGAAGTACCCAGCGCGCGGTGGGGTGACGTCGGGCCCGTGTGACGCACCGTCGGTGGCCGCAGCGAGCGCGGCGACATACGTCGCAAGCTGCACCGCGCGGCCCTCGACCAGGTCGTCGCGGTGGCGCCGCGAGCGTGTCCACTTCAGGTCGACCACCACCGGGTCACCGGTGTTGTTGCGGCCGAGCAGGTCGACGAATCCGCGCACCTCGGCAGGGCCGTCCAAAGGAGCGAAGTCGACCTGCAGCTCGGTTCCCTCCACGGTGAGATTGTTGTCGGCCAGCACGCGCGCGAGGGCGCCCATGGCCTGGGGCAGGCGACGGCGGATGCGGGAGAGGTCGGCGGCGTGCTCCGGCTGGCGTAGAGGCGCAGCAACGGCGTCGATTGCGTCCTCGAGAAGTTCACTGGCCCGGCGCTCGGCTGCGTCGGGTGCTGGTGGCGCACCGGGCTGGAAGATCGCGACGGAGAGAGCATGCGCAAGGTTGCCCGATAGTCGGTGCACGTCGGGGATGGACCGAGCGCGCCCGGTCCGGAGGTGGGCGACCTGCCCGAGCGCCCACGCCAGCTGGCATTCGACCAGCTTCTCGAGCGACGTGGCTGACTCGGCGCGATCGTGGACGCCGTCGGCGAACCCCTCGGGAGTCGGCCAGAGGGGTCTGGTCGTTGGCGCTGATCCCAGGGCGACGGGACGCCGCTGAAGCTCGAGCGGACCCACGCGGACCGTGCCGTGGCGCAGCACGTCCTCGAGGTCGACGTGGGTGGCGAGCCGCTCCGCGGCTGATGCGATCCGGTGGGTGAACGGGTGCGGCGCGCCGTCGGCGTGCGCGGCGTGGGTATCCACCAGCACGATGCGCTTTCTCGCATGGCGGGCTACGCGCTCCCAGGCGGCCGCGAGCGCTGCGGCGGAGCGACCGTCGGTATCGACGACCGCGCCGTGGCGTTCGAGCTCGGCGCGCTCGGCGCGAGTCCAAGGGGCGCGGTTGGCGCGCTCGCCGGTGTCGCGCAGGTCCCACCACACGACCGTGTCGGCGGGGCCCCACAGCGCCCCGGGGTGCGCAAGTGTGACGTGCGGCCCCGCTTCGACCATCACCGTTGGATCGACGTCGCCCTCATGAAGCGCTTGGTCGATGACGCGTTCGACGAGAGTGCGCGGCAACTGGTAGCGTCCCAGCCGCCGAAGCGCGCGGCCGGCATCGGTGGCCACGCTGGCGGTGGCGCTGTAGAGAGGATCCTGCGTCCGTTGCAGGCGCGCCATGGCCCAGGCTGCGACGCGGTCGCAGATGGCGAGCGCGTATTCGAGCAGCATGCCGGCTTCGGGGTCGGCGCCTGTGGGCTGAACCCAGGCGCGCCAGCGCTCGAGGCGGGAGCGCGCGTCACGTATATCGGCGGGAGTGGTGGCGTCCCTGAGGAGGTGCTCCTCAATGGCGTCCCAGGCGGCGTGCCAGCCCTCCGACCGAATGCTCGGCGTGGAGGTCAGCGCGTCGGCCAGGCGCGCCTGGGCGAAGCCGGCCAACGGCCCTGGCGAGGCGAGAATCAGGTCGAGCAGCGCCTGCACGTCGAGCGGGGCCCAGGCAGTCTGGAAGGCGAGTGGCAGCAGCTGCAGCGCCCCCCTGTAAGGCGATGCGACGCTGTACCCGGCGCGAGGTTGCCCCGCGAGCGCGAGTGCGGCGTCGAGAAGGTGCGTGTCGCCACCCTGAGCGACCACGACCACGCCTTCATCGTCGAAGGCAGCCAGGAGCTGCGCCAAGGCCTCGGCTGCCACGAGGGTGCCGTTCGCGCGAGCGATGACGAAGGATCCGTCGGGCGCACCCGAGGGCTCGCCGGCGGCGTCGAGCCAATGCTGCAGGCGGGCGAGGGCGGTGTCGCCTTCTGCGGGAGGTGGTGGCGGGAGAGGCTCGATCACTACGCCCGCGGTTTCGAGCGCGACGAGCAGGCGCCGTGTGCCGGCAGGGAAGAGCGCGCGGTCGTCGATCAGGCGGACGCGACCGAGGCCGCGGATACCCTCGGAGGCCACGGAGCGGGTTGCGCTAGCCATGCGATCGGCTGGACCGGCCGGCAGGTCGCCCGCGGCCTGCTCCGCCGCAGCCAGATCGCGGAGGCGGGGCACGGTGTACTCGGCAGTCGGGTCCCAGCCGGCGTCGACCAGCCTGTCGCGCCAGCCTAGCAGCAAGCGCGCGGTGGCCCAGGCGTCGGTCGCGAGTGAGCGCGCCCAGAAGCGCTCCGGCGTGGTAACTGCCTCGAGCCGTGCCTGCCAGGCTGCGATGCGCTCAACTACGGGGGGGTGCAGCGCGGTGAGGCCGAGCATGGTCTCGGCGTGGGACAGGAGGCCAATGGGGCCGACGACTTGGGCGCCGAGTGAGGCGTCGCCGGTGGCCCCGTGTTCGGGCCAGGTGGGTCCGTCGGCGAAGAGGCCGAGGGTGAGGGTGAGCGAGGGGCGCGCGCTGGGGTGATGTGGGTTGGTGTCGGTCATGAAACGGCCTCTCGTGTGCACCACCGCGTTGAGGCTTGGGCCGCGACGGCCCCCACACAGCACACGGCAAACAGCCAGTGGTGTGTAGCAGGGGAATACGTAAGTATTACGATTGTACAATGGCCAGAACTAGACTGTGCGTGCGGGTGTAGCCACGGCGATCTTGGTGCCGGTTGATCGAGAGCGTCTGCGTGTGTCGACGCTGTAGCCTGGCGC
>CAYYOK010000168.1:0-5873 GCA_964473205.1 uncultured bacterium
CTCCTCGGCCGCCTTGACGCCGCCCTGGATGCCGGCCGTGACGACGTTGACGCCGGCGACGTCGGGGTGCTCGACGAAGCGACCCTTGCCGCGGCCGCCGGCGTGGATCTGCGCCTTGAGCACGACGACGGGGTTGCCGCTGGCCTCGACGAGCGGCCGCACGGCCTCGACGGCCTCCTCGACGGTGTGCGCGACGCGGCCGCGCGGCACCGCGATGCCCCGCTGCTTCATCAGCTCCTTGGCTTGGTACTCGTGAACCTTCAACTCTTGACCTCCGAGAGGGGGAGTGCTGCGGATGCCCGGCCAGCGGAGCGGCCGGGAGCTTTTCGGCGCCAAGGTTACCGCGCTGGAGTGCCGGAAGTGGCCGAAACCGCGCCGCCACCGCCGCAAGAGCGCTAGATTCCGCCCATGGTACGCACCGCGCTACTGACCATCAGCGACAAAGGCGCAGCCATGGCGCGAGAGGACGCGACCGCCCAGGCGATAAGGCAGGTCCTCAGCTCAGGCCCCTTCGTCGAGGTCGACTACCAGCTCGTGCCGGACGAGCAGGCGATGATCCGCGCCAAGCTGAGGCTGTGGTCCGACTCCCCGAACATCGACCTGGTGCTGACCTCGGGAGGCACGGGGCTAGGGATCCGCGACCGCACGCCCGAGGCGACGGCCGAGGTGATCGAACGGCAGGTGCCGGGCATCGCGGAGGCGATACGAGCTCGTGGCGCGGTAGGGAACCCGCACGCCTACCTGTCGCGCGCGCTGGCTGGAGTACGGCGCACCACGCTCATCGTCAACCTGCCCGGCAGCCCGGCGGGCGCCGCCGAAGCGCTGAAGGCGGTGGCCGGCATCCTGCCGCACGCCGTCGACGTGATCAGGGGCGAAGGACGTGACGCTCCCTCCGCCTGGCACGAGTGAGGCTCTCGCGCTACCCTTGACCGGTGGCTCCGGCTCTGGCCAGCACGCTGGCCCTGATACTGTTCTCTCTCACCCTGCTCGTCGCTGCCGCCGGCGTGATAGTCCCGGTGCTTCCGGGAGTGCCGCTGGCCGCGGTCGGCGCGGTCTTGGCGGCGCTCATCGTAGGCTTCGAGCGCTTCGGCGTCGACGGGCTCATCTACGTCGGCGCGCTGGCAGTCCTCTCGCAGCTCGTCGACGTGGCGGGCACGTGGCTGGGGAGCAAGCACTACGGCGCTGGCCGTGCCGGCGTGTGGGGCGGGGTGATCGGGTCGCTCGTCGGCGTGTTCGTCCTGCCGCCGTTCGGTTTCCTGATCGGCGCGCTCGCCGGTGCCACCCTCGCCGAGCTGCTGACCGGCCGCAGGCTGGAAGAGGCGTTCCGGTCCGGGGTCGGCGCCTTCGTGGGTACCCTGGGAGGGACGGTGGCGAAGCTCGTCATCGTGGTAGTCATGGGGATCGTCGTCGTTCCGCGGCTGTTCGGCGCCTGAGCCGGCCGCGCACTTAAGGAGTTCTAGATGGACCCGATTATGGTGCAGGTCGGACCGTTGGCCATACGCTGGTACGGCTTCCTCATCGCGCTCTCGGTGCTGGTCGGCGCGTTCTGGGCGCTGCGGTTGGCCAGCCGGCGCGGTCTGGACCCCGAGAAGCTGCTCGACATGGCGCTGTGGCTGGTGCTGGCCGGCGTCGTCGGCGCGCGTGCCGCCTACGTCCTCACGAGCCCGAGCGCCTACTTCGGGCCCGGGGGCAACTGGGTCAACGCCTTCAAGGTGTGGGAGGGCGGCGTCAGCATCCACGGCGCCGTCATCGGCGTGCTGCTCGCCATCTGGCTCTACTCTCGCAAGCACAAGCTCAACATGTGGTCGTACCTGGACGTCCTGGTGCCCATCGGCGCTCTCGGGATCATGGGCGGCCGCATCGGCAACCTGATGAACGGCACCGACACCGGCGGCCGCCTCACCAACTGGTCGATCGGCGTCACCTGGCCCGAGCCGGGCACGCCCTTCCTCGGCGCGTTCGGGCGGCTCGTCTTCGGCAACGACCTGTGGCAGTTCAGCCCGCCGGCCTGCTTCCTGGTGCCGGCCGGCCAGCCCTGCGTCGTGCACCTCACGCAGATCTACGGCTTCGCCGTCGGCTTCATCCTGCTCTTCATCGCGCTGTGGGCGTTGCGAGGCAAGCGCTCGCCTGGCTTCGTGTTCTGGACGTTCGTGCTCTGGTACTCGGTGCTGCGCAGCGTGATAGAGGAGCCGTTCCGCGACAACCCGCTGGGTTGGCAGGTCTACCTCGACACGGCCGGCGGCGTCGGCCTGTTCACCATCACGCAGCTTGCGAGCATCGTCATAATCCTGGTCGCCGTGTTCATGCTGCTCACGCTCAGCGACGACACGGCGCGCCCGGTGCGCCCCGCGCGCTCCGCCGTAGGACCGGCCAAAGGCCCGAAGACGCAGGGTGGGGGCGGATCGGCCGCGCTCCGCAAGTAGCCGTGGGCGAGAACGACCTGGGGGTCCCGAGGTTCCACGCGCTGGTGCTCGCCGCCGGCCAGGGCACCAGGATGAGGTCCGCGCTCCCGAAGGTGCTTCATCGGGCGGCCGGGAAGACCCTGGTCGAGCACGTGCTGGCGGCGCTCGAGCCCTTGGGTCCGGCACGCACCGTCGTCGTGGTGGGGCACGGGGCGGCAGCGGTGCAGGAGTCTCTCGCCGGACGGGGTGTCGAGTTCGCGCTACAGGAGCGGCAGCTCGGCACGGGACACGCGCTGATGACCGCGGCCGGTCTGCTGGAGCCGTTGGACGCCCCTCTGCTGGTGCTGGCGGCCGACGGGCCACTGATCACGCCGCGCACGCTGGCCGGGCTGCTGGCGAGCCGTGCGGCCGGCCGACGGGGCATGAGCGTGCTGACCGCGGAGGTCGAGGATCCCACGGGCCTGGGGCGCATCCTCAGGCGCGCCGACGGGAAGATCGCCGCGATCGTCGAGCACAAGGACGCCGACGACGGCCTCAGGGCCATCCGCGAGATCAACACCGGCATACTGGCGTTCGACACCGACGCGTTCGAGTTCGGGCGGCGGCTCGGCTCCGACAACGCGGCGGGGGAGTACTACATCACCGACCTGGTCGAGTCGTACCTCGAGGCGGGGCTGGAGGTCGACGCCGTGATGGCAGAGGACCCCGAGGAGGCGCTGGCGGTCAACGACCGCGCGCAGCTCGCCAGGGTCGCCAAGGTGCTTCACGACCGCGCGCGCCTCGCGAGGATGCTCGCTGGCGTCACGCTGGTCGCGCCCGAGACCACCTTCGTCGACGAAGGCGTGGTCCTCGGCCGCGATGTCGTCTTGGAGCCAGGCGTGATCCTCAAGGGCGCCACCGTGGTGGGGGACGGCGCGTCGATCGGCGCCTACAGCGTGCTGGAGGACTGCAGCGTCGCTGCGGGAGCCGTGCTCGGACCCCACACGACTGCGCGCGGCGAGGAGCTGTAGCGGCCTGGGCGGAGCGCGACGAGCACGGCTGCGCGCGCGTGATACAGTTCTGCCCGCGATGGCCCTCCTAGACAAACCTCCCGCGGTGCTGGCCCTCGAAGACGGCACCGTCTACTACGGCTACGCCTTCGGTGCCCCGGGCAGGTCGGTAGGCGAGATCGTCTTCAACACCTCGATGACCGGCTACCAGGAGATCCTCACCGATCCGAGCTACCACGGCCAGATCGTGACGATGACCTACCCTCACATCGGCAACTACGGCGTGAGCGTGTACGACATGGAGTCGAACCGGCCGTACGCCCGTGGGTTCATCGTCAGGGAGTTCAGCCGAGTCGCCTCGAACCATCGCGCCAACCAGGACCTGCAGTCGTTCATGGAGCAGCACGGCATCGTCGGCATCGAGGGCATCGACACCCGCGCCCTCACCCGGCGCCTGCGCACAGGTGGCGTCGTGAAGGGCGTGATCTTCCACGGCGAGACCGACGACGACCTCGAAGCCGGCCTCGTCAGGGAGGCCGCGGAGCACGAGGACATCGACGGTCGCGACATGACGCCGGAGGTGACGACCCCGCTGCCTTACGCGCGCCCGACGTTCAGGAACGACCCGCGCGTCGTCGTCATCGACTTCGGGATCAAGCACTCGATCGTCTACAAGCTCGAGCAGGCCGGCGCCGAGGTCATCGTCGTGCCGGCTCAGACGACGCCTGCGCAGATCATGGCGCTGGACCCGTACGGCCTGGTCATCTCGAACGGTCCAGGGGACCCGGACGGACCCAAGTACGCGCACGACACCGTCTGGCAGCTGCTCGGACTGCTGCCGACCTACGGCATCTGCCTCGGGCATCAGCTGCTGGGACTGGCGGTAGGCGGCAAGACCTACAAGCTCAAGCACGGCCATCACGGCGCCAACACGCCGGTCAAGAACCTGCTCACCGGCGAGGTCGAGATCACCAGCCAGAACCACAACTACGCCGTCGACGTCGCTACGATCCCCGGCGGCCAGTTCGTCGCCACGCACCTGAACCTCAACGACGGCACGCTCGAGGGCATGGCGCACTCGCGCTACCCTGTCTTCAGCGTCCAGTACCACCCCGAGGCGAGCCCCGGCCCTCACGACGCCAGCTACCTCTTCAGGCGCTTCATCGACGAGGTCAACGCCTTCGAGGGCTCCTCGTCGCTGCCGGCCGCGGCTACCGTGGCGGCTGGCTGACCCAGCCGGGATCCACGATCGGCGGTTCGACTGGGGTCAGAGCTCGTCGCTGTCGAGCCAGAGCGTTATCGGCCCGTCGTTGACCAGCTCGACCGCCATGTGCTGGCCGAAGCGGCCCGTGCCGACCTCCAGCCCGCTCGCCTCCAGTTGCGCCACGAAGGCGCCGTACAGAGCCTCGGCCAGCGCCGGGGCCGCGGCGCGCGAGAAGCCGGGCCGGTTGCCGCTCGAGACGTCGCCGTAGAGGGTGAACTGGCTGACCACGACGCACGCGCCGCCGGCCTGCGCCACGTCGAGGTTGAGCTTCCCGGCCGCGTCGGGGAAGATGCGCAGCTTCCTCACCTTGTCGGCGAGCCGTCGCGCCGTGGACTCGTCGTCCGCGGGACCCACGCCCAGCAGCACCAGCAGACCGCGCCCGATCGCGGCCACCTCAGGCCACAGGTCGGCGTCGTTCGGGCTGCCTTCGGCCACGACCCTGACGGCCGCGCGGCTGACGCGCTGAACCAGGGCCCTCATCGCCTCGCTCTGCTCGGGCGAGCGGCTGTGCTCAGAAGAGCGCCTCTTGCCGCACCGTGCTGATCTTCGGTCCCGCCTGCTTCGGCGGCAGACCGGCGAGCAGCGCCCTGAGCGCCTGCATGTCCTCCCAGGTCTGCCACTTGGGCGCGCCCTTCTCGCGGCTCGCGTTCCTGAGCAGGTACGCCGGGTGATAGAGCGGGAACACGACGACGCCGTTCCAGTCGAAGCGTCGGCCGTGGGTCTTCGTGATGCCCTCCGTCGTCTGGAGGAAGTGCTGCGTCGGCACGTTGCCCAGCGTGGCTATCACCTGCGGAGCGATCGCCGCGATCTGAGCCATGAGCAGCTCCTCGCTGGCCGCGATCTCCTCAGGCTTCGGGTTGCGGTTGCCGGGCGGCCGGTACTTCACCATGTTGGTGATGTAGACGCTCTCGCGTTCGATCCCGACCGAGGCGAGGATCTTGTCGAGAAGCTGACCGGCACGACCGACGAATGGACGACCCAGTATGTCCTCGTCCTCGCCGGGAGCCTCACCGATGATCATCAGGCGGGCATCCGGATCCCCCTCACCGAACACGAGGTTGTCGGCGAGCTCGCTCAGCGCGGGAGGCTTGACGGCCGCGAGCTGCCGCAGTTCAGCCAGCGTCACGAACCGTTTCTACCACGCGCGACCCGGCGCCTCGTCGCGATCCAGCCAACACCCGGCCGGCGCCGGCTCGTCGGTCTCAGCCAGGCGAGCTG
>CAYYOK010000169.1:0-5844 GCA_964473205.1 uncultured bacterium
GGCGCGGCCGCGACTCTAGCTTCGTCATGTTGATGTCGTGCTGCGATGAACGGGCTGATGCGCAAAGCGGCCTTCATCAAGCTGCTGGGCAGCTACCCGGCGGCCGAGCCGGTCGAGATCGACTGAGCCGGACCAGGGCGGTCAGGCGGCCGCACCAGGCCGTCAGCCGCGGGCATCATGGCGGCAGCAGCGGCTCGATCATGACGCCTGAGAGCGACACGATCGGCACCCTCTCGCCCGGGTACCACAGCGTCCGCGAGCGGTAGAGCCCCTGCCACGGCGCCCTCAGCGCCTCGGTCCAGCCGCGCTGCAGGTCGAGCAGCCACAGCTCGCGAACGCCGGCGGATGCGAGGAGCGGCAGTCGCTGCTCTAAGCTCAAGCGGCCGCGCGCCACCTCGACGACGAGCAGCACGGAGGAGGGGTCGTACGACCCGCCGATGGTGGGCTGCACCTGCGGGCCGCGCCTGCCGGCTCGGACGCGACCGTCGGGCCCTGCCACCTCACCCCCGGCGCCGAACCCCAGGTCGGCCAGCAGGCACAGGTCGGGCCTGAGCAGGTCCATCGGACCCAGCCGCAGCGGCGCGGCGCGCTCGACCAGCACTCCCTCCTCGCGCAGCCCCGCTGACCGCAGGCGGTCCTCCAGGCCGATGAGGGCTGCCGCCTCGGCTGGGCCGAGCACCGGCGGGACGCTGACCCTGCCGCCCAGCAGCTCGGCGCGCGGTCCCTCGAGCAGGGCGCCCGCGCGCAGCTGCACCAAGAACTCGGGCACGCTCAAGCCCAGGCGCCCCAGCCGCCCGTGGCGCACGCCATCCGCCATGCCGCTGCCATCCAGCGAGTCTCGACCCGCCTGCCTGCCCAACCGCTTGCCCGACTGTCTGCCTAGACGCCTTCCGGTTCCCATGCGTTTACGATGCTGGGCAGCCGCCAGTGACCGAGACCGCGGCTCGGCAGCGGCCGGGCATCCCTAGTCCGGGCATCGGCGCGCCACGGCGCTCGACATCGCTGTCGCTGCTGCGGGGCTCGTCGTGACGGCGGGCTGGAGGCAGGCGAGGAGCGACGATCTTGAGCGAGGAGCTGTCCTCAGGCGAGCTGGCCGAGGCGATCGAGAGGCTGCTGTTCTACGGGCCGAAGCCCTCGGACTCGCTGCGCTACCTCGACTTCCCGGGCCTCACGGCGACGATCGGCGCGCATCCAGACCCCAACCACAACCGCGTGGGCCTGAGCCGGTTGTCCGAAGCCGAGGCCGACGAGGCGATCGACAGGCTGGTGGCCGCTTACCGGAGCGTCGGCCATGGGCTCGTCTGGTACCTGACGCCGGACTCCCGGCCGCTCGACCTGGCCGCCAGGCTTACCGAGCGCGGGTTGCTCAGAGACGCGCAGGTGCGGCTCGCCGGGCTGGCCTTCTCGCCCCTTGGCGAGCAGCCGGCGTCTCGACCAGCCGCTGACGTGCGAACCGTCGACCTCGGCGAGCTGCGCTCGCAGGTCCACGTCATGGCCGAAGGCTTCGGGACCCCGGTCGAGCACTCCCTGGCGACCTTGGACCGGCTCGGGGCCGGCACCGCGCCCGGTTACGAGTTCGTGCAGTACCTCTCCTTCGAGGACGGCTCGCCCGTGGCCTTCGCGACCGGCATGCTCGACCATGATCGCAAGGTCATGCTCCTGGGCGGCAGCGCCACCCTGCCGCCTTACCGAGGCCGCGGTCATTACCGGGCGCTGGTGCGGGCGCGCATCGAGGACGCGCACGCCAGGGGCAGCCGCGCCGTGGTCACACAGGCGATCCGCACCACCTCGGCCCCGATCCTGCTCAGGCTCGGGTTCCGCGAGGTGGTCGCCATCGAGCGTCACGTCCTGCCTGCGTCCCTGACCTGAGGCCGACTTCCAGCGCGGCGTTCGTGCGCGGCGTCACTGTCTCAGGGCAGCCCCCGAGAACAGCCCGTCGGGGTCGTAGCTCGCCCTCACTCTGCCGAGACGCTCCAGGCTGGCGCCGAAGATGGCGCTGCGGAGCTGGTCGACCTCATCGCCGAGACCCGAGAAGTTGACGTACACGCCGCCGCTGGCGTGCGGCGCGAGCGCGTCCCAGAAGCCGCGCGCCCAGCCGATGCCGCGGCCGTCGAGCGCGGGGTCTTGCCAGCCGATGTCGATGCTGACGTTGAGCTTCGCGGAGCGGTGAGCGTAGGCGCTGTCGCGCTCGGGGACGCGCGCCACGGCTCCTCCCATGGTGCGTATCGCGACCAGCGCATCGGCGCTGGGGGACCTCTCGTACCAGTCGAGCAGCAGCTCGAGGGCCTCGTCACCGAGCGCGTCGGTGAAGTGAGACTTCATGTAGTAGCGCCCTCCGGCAGGGAACAGCTCGTCGACGGAGGACTGCATGGCCGTGTACGGCAGGACCCCGCTGAGGTCGAGCAGGGGCGTTCCCAGCTCGCGCAGCGGCGCCAGCGCCTCCTCGCCCGACTCGGCCGGCCCGGCGTACATGCCGATGACGACTGCCGCCTTCCTGCCGTGCAGCTCCTCGGGGATGGAGGGGTCCGGCGGCACGGCCCAGAGCATGAACTGCGGCGTGACGCTGTCCGCGAAGCCCAGCGCCAGGCGCTGCCAGGAACGGAACACGCTCGCCGCGTCTTCGATGGGGTAGAAGACCTGAGCCGCGAAGACCTCGGGGCCGAGCGGCACCAGGGCGAACTCGAACTCGGTCACGACGCCCAGCCCGCGCCCGCCGCCGCGCGCCGCCCAGAAGAGCTCGGGATGCTGCGTCGCGCTGGCCCTCAGCACGCTGCCGTCGGCAGTGACGATCTCGATCGAGCGCAGGGCGTCGCAGGCGAGGCCGTGCGCCCGCATCATCAACCCCATGCCGCCCCCGAGCGTGAAGCCGGCGATGCCGGTGGTGGACACCTCCCCGCCCGGGGTAGCCAGGGCGAACCGTTGCGTGGCGCGGTCGAGCTCGCCCCAGGTCACGCCGCCCTGGGCGCGCGCCGTCTTGGCGACGGGATCGACGACCACCTCCTTCATGGTGGACAGGTCGATGACCAAGCCGTCGTCGACGACGGCGCTGCCGGCGATCTGGTGGCCGCCGCCGCGGACGCTGAGCGGGGGCCGCTGCTCCCTCGCCACGCCCACGGCCGCGACGACGTCGTCGCGGTCGGCGCATCTGGCGATCACCGCCGGGTACCTGTCGATCAGGCCGTTCCACACCCTCCTGGCCTCGTGATAGCCGGGGTGCTCGCGGTCGATGATCGCGCCACGCAACCGCTCCCTTAGCGCCTGGCCGAGTCGCGCCTCGCTCGTGGATACTGCCATGCTTCCCTCGCTCCGCCGCGGCCCTGAACCTGGGTCAGGCCGCGGCCTGAGGTCCCGGACGCCAGCGGAGCCCGAGCCGACTCGAAGCTAGGCAGTGAGGTGCAGTGCGCGCATCGACCGTATTGACCAGCGGCTGGCCGCGGCATGGGTCATCCGACCCATCCGCTCGTCATCCGGCCCGCTGGCTCAGGGCTCTTGTCGCCGCGCCGCGGGCGCCAGGCCGAGCTCGAAGGCTTGGCGAGCCGCTTCGGTCCTGGACGCGGCGCCCAGCTTGACGAAGATGTTGGCGAGATGCCTGGCGACGGTCCGGGGGCTGATGCCTAGCTGCGCCGCGATGGCGGGGTTGGTGAGCCCGGCGGCGACGAGGGCGACCACCTCGACCTCGCGCGCGCTGAGACCGGCCGGGCGAGCCGCTGGACCGGGGGCAAGGCCGGCGACGAGAACGGAGCGGGCGATGCCCAGCTCGTCGAGCAGCTCCTCGGCCGCCGCATCCTCCATGGCCGCGGCGTCATCGTCGCGGAGCTCCCGGTAGCTCCTGGCGAGCAGCAGACAGGCGCGAGCGACGTGATAAGGCGCCTTCAGCTCTCGCCAGCCACGGCAGCCGTCGCGCAGCGCGACCAGCGCCTCCTCGACCTGACCCTCGGCGAGCGCCAGCGCTCCGCTGGCGACCGCGGTCAGGGCGTCCAGCCCGGGAGTGCCGTAGGTCGCGGCGATGGCGCGGAGCTCGGAGCAGGCTTCGCGCGCCGTGGCAAGGTCGCCTAATGTCAAAGCGATCTCATGCTGAGCCGCGAGCAATGGGACCCTGGCGAGAGGCTGACCTGGCTTGGCTATGAGGGCGGAGCGCACGGAGGAGAGCGCCGCCTTCGACCGACCCTGCGCGAGCCTCAGCAGGGCGAGGCCCGGCTGGGGATCGCGTCCGCGCTGATGAGCGGCGGTGTAGGCGCGCTCTGCCCCAGCGTGATCGCCGCCGAGGCGGCGCGCCTCGCCTAGCTGGTACCAGGCCTCCGCCGCGTTGGCCACGGAGATCTCGGCCAGCTCGTCGCACACCCTGATGGCATCGCTCGCCGCACGCTCGAGCTCCCCTTCTAAGATCAGTAGCTGGACGCGGTGAACGCGGCAGATCCCGCTGAACAGCACGGCGCCGGAGAGCGTCGTCAACCAGCGCTCGGTGGCTTCGGTCCACTGCCTCATGCGCCCGTAGTCGGCCAGCTCGTGACAGGCGGAGATGGTGTTGCAGTAGATGTTCCCCGCCCAGTCAGGGCCGATCTCGCCCGCCAAGACCGCCACCATGGCCTCGTCGAGCAGCGCCAGGCCGGCGGCGGGCGAGCCGTGCTTTATCAGGATGCGCCCCTCGCCGAGCAGGCCGATGGCGATGAGTTGCGCATCGCCGTAGCGCCTGCCCAGCTCCTGGACGCGCCTGGCCGCCGTCAGTGCCTTGTCGAAGTCCCGGCCGCCGAAGCTGGAGTCGACGTCGAGCACGTAGCTGAGGTAGCCGTGAACGGGCCCTTCCGGCAGCTCGGTCGCCAGGCGCGTCGCCCTGGCCATCCAGCCGGAGGCGAGCGCCTGCTCTCCCCTGAGGAAGTGGTTGATGGCGATCTCCATCGCGGCCAGACAGCCCTCGGCGCGCCGCCCCTGCTCCAGGTAGCGCCGATGAGCCTCCTCGAAGAGCCTGTTGGTCTCGTCGATCTCCCCCAGCCACCAGCTAGCGTTGGCCAGCGCCGCGAGGTCATCGGCCGCCAGGTCGCCCTCGTCGGCAGCCTGCCTGAAGGCCCGTCGCGCCGTCGCCCAGTCGCGCTGCTGGAACGCGACGCGCGCCGATTCCAGGCCCTCGACCCGGTCCTCCATGCGGGCAGTCTAGGGGATGGGCGGGTGATACACTCCGCCGGACGAAGATGCCCAGACGCGACGATATCCACAAGATCCTGATCCTCGGCTCCGGGCCCATCGTCATCGGGCAGGCGGCCGAGTTCGACTACTCGGGCACCCAGGCCTGCAAAGCCCTCAGGGCCGCGGGCTTCCAGGTCGTGCTGGTCAACTCCAACCCGGCGACGATCATGACCGACCCCGAGGTCGCCGACCGCACCTACGTCGAGCCTCTGACACCCGAGTACGTCGAGAGCGTCATCCAGGCCGAGCGCCCCGACGCGCTGCTGCCGACGCTCGGCGGCCAGACCGCGCTGAACCTCGCCACCAAGCTTCACGAGTCTGGCACCCTCGCGCGTTACGGCGTCGAGCTGATCGGCGCCAACTACGACGCGATCCAGAAGGGCGAGGACCGCAAGCGCTTCCAGGAGGCGATGGCCAAGATCGGCGTGAAGACCCCCGCCGGCAAGATGGTCACGAGCTTCGAGGAGGCGCGCGCGTTCGTCGCGTCGATCGGCTACCCCGCGATCATCAGGCCGAGCTTCACGCTCGGCGGCACCGGCGGCGGCATCGCCAGGGACGAAGGCGAGTTCGAGCGCATCGTCAGGCAGGGCCTGCACGACTCGCCCGTCGGCAGCGTCCTGGTCGAGCAGTCGGTGCTGGGCTGGAAGGAGTACGAGCTGGAGG
>CAYYOK010000170.1:0-5802 GCA_964473205.1 uncultured bacterium
CTGGGAGGGTAACGGCGCCGTGCCGCCGATCAGCTCGACTAAGTCGATGACCGGCCACACCCTCGGCGCGGCCGGCGGCATCGAGGCGATCGCCACAGTGCAGGCGCTCCACTCCGGCGTCTTGCCTCCGACTCGCAACTACCTCGATCCCGACCCTGAGCTCGACCTCGACTACATCCCCAACGAGGCCCGGAGCCAGCAGGTCGACGTCGCGATCTCGACGAACTTCGCGTTCGGCGGCCAGAACGCCTGCCTGGCGTTCAAGCGCTACTCAGCCTGACTGAGCCTGCGCGTTCTCAGGGCCGAGTACGTTCTCTAGCGCGCGCGCAGCCTGGCCAAACCCTAGCAGCGGGGCTCTCGCGGCCGAGTAACGTTCTCAGCGCGCGCGCAGCCTGGCCACCAGGCGCCGGGCCTCGGCGAGCCCCAGCAGGTGCGCCAGACCCAGGTACCCCGCGAGCAGCAGCGCGCCGCCGGCCGCCAGCCTCAGAGCCTGCCCGGGCCAGGTAGCCGCCTCGCCTAGCGCGAGCAGCAGCAGCCACACCGCGCCGGCCGCCGCCAGCCCCGCCAGCCAAGCCTTGGCGGCGCCGAGCAGGTAGTCGCCGGCCCCGAAGCGCTCGCGCCGCGCCACCAGCCACAGCGCCACGAAGAGCTGCGCCCACGCCACGATCACCGTCGCCCACGCCACGCCTGCGATGCCTAGCGGCCCCGCCAGCAGCAGGTAGAGGACGCCCTGGAGCGCGAGGAACGACAGCACCACGACGACGGGCACCAGCACGCTGCGTCGGATGTAGAACGTGCGCACCAGCAGGTTGAAGGCGCCCAGCGGGAACACCGCCAATCCGAGCGGCGCGGCGGCGGCGATCGTGTAGGCGCGCAGCCCGGCGTCCATCGGCTGACCCGCCAGCGAGCGCCAGTTGTAGACGACGTCCGTCGCCTGGCCCGCCAGCAGCCACAGCCCAAGCCCGGCCGGCACGGTCAGCAGCGCGATGAACCGCAGGCCTTCGGCGAGCGTCGGCGCGAAGGCGGCAGGCTCCGAGACCGCCTGCCGCGACAGCCGCGAGTAGTAGGCGAGGGCCGGCGAGATGCTGAACAGGCCTAGCAGCAGGCTGAGGAACAGGTCGGCGAGGTAGAAGGCCCCCTGGGCGCCGGCGTCGATGCCGGTGATGACGTTGGAGGCGACGACGTTGAGCACCTGCCTGCCGCTGGCGGTCAGCGCGAACGGGACCATCAGCAGCAGCACCGAGCCCAGAGCCGGATGCCACAGCGCACCCAGCCGCGGCAGCAGGCCGCCCCTGGCCAGCGCCGGCACCTGCACGACGAGCTGCGCGGCGCCGCCGAGCACGTGCGCCAGGGCCAGGACCTGAGCCTGTCCGGGAAACAACGCCATCAGCGCCACGGTGACGACGTTGAGGGCGACCGGCGCCCACGCCGGCGCGAAGAAGCGCTCCTCGGCGTTGAGCACGCCCATGGCCAGCGCCGCGAGCGACACGGCCGGCAGGAACGGGAACACGATCCGTATCAGGCGGGTGGTCAGCTCGACGTCGACGTTGCCGCCGGGAGCGATCAGCACCCCGGCGATCACCGGGGCCAGCCACAGCGCCAACAGCATCAGCACGCCGTTGACGAGCACCAGCAGCGCGAGCAGCGCGCCGGTCATGCGCCTGCGCTCGGCCGGCGCGAGCCGCTGGTAGACGGGCACGAAGGAGTTGGTCAGCGCCCCCTCCGCCAGCAGCTCCCTGAACAGGTTGGGGACCTTGAACGCCGTCACGAACGCGTCGATCACGGACGTCGGGAAGAACTGAGCCAGCAGCGAGTTGCGCAGCAGCCCAATCAGGCGGCTAGCCAGCGTGCCGCCCATCAGCGTCAGCGCGCCCCGGCGCGAAGAGCGCGCGGACGGTTCCTGGGCGCCTTCCACGGGCGACATCATCCCACGGTGGCGGTATCATCCGCTTACCAGGAGGGTCAGGATGAGCCTCAGTCAGGTCATCGCCAGGTTCGACCATCCGTCCGCAGCGCAAGATGCCGTCACCGCGCTCGTGGACGCGGGCTTCCAACGCGAAGCCATAAGCCTCGTTCCCACCGCGTCGGAAGACGTGCTGCGCGCCAGGCGCAACCTGCCCGTCGACGCCGCCCACAGGGCGATAGTGCCGCCCGACACCGGCGCGGCCATGGGCTTCGCGCTCGGGTTCCTGGGCGGCGGCTTCGGCGGCCTGATCCTGGGGACAGGCGCCCTGCCGATCATGGGCATGGGCCCCGCCATGAGCATCGGGCCGTTCTGGTCGGCTGCCGTCGGCGCCATGGTGCTCGGCTTGGCTGGCGCCATCGCCGGGTACATCTTCAACGCCCCGCTGCCGCGGCTCGAGCCGCAGGGCTTCGACCCTAACGCCCGGGGGCCGGCCATCGGCACCATCCTCAGCCTCCTCTCACCGGAAGAGCGGGTTCAGGACGCGCGCTCGGTGCTGGGCCGCCTTGCTCCTGGCAGCGTCAAGGTCTGGAGCGTCGTCGACTCCAGCTGGCAAGCGCTGTAGGGGAAAGCTCGGAGCTAACACAACGCTCATACAGCCTGTGTAGATTTCCATAGGCCGTTCGATGGTTGGTCCTTAGACTATCCGTCAAACTTGCTTGGGGAAGGCAATCCTCCCCAGAGACGTTGAAGCTCATCCTTAATCTGGGCGCCTTGGATGGGCAGAGTCAGTGGCGCAACCGGCTGGCGAGGCGGCCTTCTTGTTTTGTTCGTTTGGCCCCTCCGCGAGACATGGACGACGCGCATGGAAGCGTGTCGATGCGAGAGGGGCAGTAGTTAGGTGAGACTCAGCACAGACCGTGATCCGGAAGGACACGGCGCCGCCGCGAAGAGCGCGGCGCGAACCTCAAGGCTAGGCCTGCTCGGGCTGATCGTAGCCGCGCTCCTCGCAGCTTGCAGCACCAACATCCAGACGCAGTCGGTTCCGCTCGAGGCCGTCTCCATCCTCGAGCCCGTGGCCGCCAACCTTCACAACGACTATTTCGAGCTCCAAGTCGACAAAGGCGCTTACTCCGAGCTGGTCCTCGTCCCGACCTTCCGTCCGGACGGGCTGTACCTGCAGGGAGCGAGCAGCGAGCACGCCACCCTCACCTTCGCCACCGAGGATCCCCGCATCCACTACGTCTGGATCCGGGCGCGCACCGCGACCGGCGAGGACAGCTCGATCGATGTCGGCATCAACGGCTCCCTCTACCGCTACCCTCTGCTCGGATCGATCGATTACCGATGGATCGAGGTCACCTCGGTGCCGTTCGACACCGGCCCTCACCGGCTGGGGCTGGGCGACTTCGCGTCGGACGTGCGTATCGACATGATCGTCGTCAGCGCCCTGCCGGGGCTGACCGCCGAGCAACTCGACGAGCTCGCTCACGCTGCCGACTCTCAGAAGAAGCAGAGGAGCCCGCAGCAGCCCCCCGAACAAGAGGAACCGGGCGAAGAGCCGAGCGAGCCGCCGGCCGCACCCGAGCCGCCGCCTTCCACGCCACCCACGCCCGAGCCGGATCCGGAGCCTGCGCCGCCCCCTCCGCCGCCTCCGCCGCCCCCTCCCCCACCGCCCCCGCCGCCCGAGCCGCCGACGTCGCCGGCTCCCTCCACGCCCTCCAACTTCGGCAACATGCGCGGAGACCCTTCGTTCAGCGTCTCGAAGCTGCCCTCCGCTGCCAGGTCCAGGTACGAAGACCTCTGGCACGTCATACGCAACCCGCTGAGCACGCTCAATCCCGATGTCTGGGCCGCCTCCGACGACCTGTACGTCTACGCTCGCGAGCTCCACACTCACGTCCAGGGACTGCTGCTGGCGTTCCGGTTGACGGGCGATCTCAGGCTGCTGGACGAGATCGACAGGATCACGGCGATCATGCGCGGCAGGCTCAACGACTCGTGGCGCGGGACGCTGGACGGCTCCTCGCAGCGGGACGGCCACGTCAACTGGGTGTGGCGCGGCTCTTCGACGGCGCAGTACTACGGCAAGGACACGCACGAGATGGACGAGGCCAAGACGCACGCTCTGATCGCGAGCGTGGCGTACGCCCTGCACGTCAACCGCGACCTGTCCAGCCCCGGAGGCCGCAACTACGCCTCGAGCGCTAACTTCTGGACCGACTACCTGGTCGACACCTTCGAGGCCAAGTGGCGCGCTCGCAAGGGCAAGGCGACGGGCTTCCCGATCATGCAGCGCCCCGATTACCACAGCCATCACTCGTGGATCAAATGGCACTACTACATGGGCCTGCTGACCGGCCGGTCCTCGTACACCGCCGAGGCCAACCGCATGGCTGGCATCGTCTGGAACCAGGAGCTCAAGACGACCTCGACGCCCTACGGCACCGGATACGTCTGGAACCAGGGCGTCCTGAGCCTGGGCAGCGGCGAGAACTACCTGCAGCCCACCAACTACGCACGCTACGTGTACGCCGATACCGTCGAGTTCTACTTCGAGGGCTTCAACCGCTGGGGCAGCGACTCGGAGATGAAGCGTTTCGCCAACACGGTCGCGGCCTTCGTGATCGACAAGAGCGGCGCCAGGGCCTCGACCGACTGGTTCAGCTCGGACATCGGCGGCGGCACCGCTCGCGGCGGGATCCGCAGCGACCCGAGCTGGGCCCGCATGCACATCCACCGCTGGGAGTCGAGCTCGTACAGCATCCTCGCGCCGTGGGACGTCTCCGGCAGGATCATAGGGATCACCGATGAGGTGGTGAAGAAGCTAGGCTCGCGCCCGCGCGCCGTCGCCGTATCCGTCGGCTTGCTGCTCGACAGCATGCTGGACGTCCCCTGATCTGAGACGCCGCGTCGAGCGGGTGGCGGCCAACTCCGGCCGCCACCCGCTCGAACGCTTACCTGAACTTACCTGAAGCCTGCGTAGAGGAGCATAGCGACCGGTACGTAGACGTCGCGGAGCCTCTCCTGCACCTTGGCGTAAGCCTCGACGGACAGCCTCGCCGCCCTGCCGCTATCGTCCCAGGCGCTGACCAGCGCGAACGAGCTGATCACGTAGCGCAGAGGAGTGAACCGGTCCCAGTCGTTCGCCCCGGACGGATCGAGGCCGGCGCGCCTCACCCCACCCCCGATGTCGCGCGCGAAGCTGTCGGAGCCGTCATCCATGATGAACTCGGTCAAGGAGCGCGCCAAGCCTACGAGCAGGTCGTCATCCCAGCCGCGCACGCCCTCGAGCCGGAGCTCGACGGCATCGGAGTAGATCTTCCTCGCGTAGACCGAAGGCATCAGGTACTCGACCCTGCCGCCCTCGGACAGCAGGCTCATCGGCGTTACCAAGGCAGGTCCCAGGTCCGTCTCTGCCTCGCGGAAGTTGGCGAGCACGAGGGCGGTGAGCCGCTCTGCTTCGCTGCGGTACTCACCCCTGCCGGTGAGCAGGCTCATGTAGTGGTGGTAGCGCACGAAATCGACCGACTCGTGCATGTGCGGCCGCTCCATGAACGGGAAGCGCGGCCAGGGCACGCGGTTGCGCTCGCGCCACTTGGCCTCGAAGTGATCGACGAGGTAGCGGCTCCAGAAGTCGGCGCGCTCACGGTAGTCCACGCCCGAAGGGCTCGAGAGGTCTTCGTTGACCCGAAACGCCCACGCGAACGCTGCGACCAGGGCATGCGTCCGCATCTCGTCGGTGGCGTGTAGGTCGCGGCCGAAGTGGACATCGTTCGGCGCTTGGCGCCAAACCCAGTTGAGGTATCCGTCCCGCCCCTGTGATCCGAGGCCGCTCGCTCCGCGCCAGCCGTCGGCCAGCTTCGCGCGCATGTGCTGCGCCAGACGATCGACCTCGT
>CAYYOK010000171.1:0-5619 GCA_964473205.1 uncultured bacterium
TCGCGGCCGGCGGGGTGCACAACAAGACTTACCGGATGTTCCAGAAGAGCGTATGAGCCTGCTGAGCGCGCTGAGGTCGATCCTCGGCGACCTGGGGGCCCTGTTCCCCCGCCCTCAGCGGGGCGACTGGCGCTCGAAGGTGTGGTTCTTCCTGCTGGCGTCCATCGTGTGCCAGGCCGCCTTCTGGTCGCTCTCGACGCCCGGGCCGCAGCTGCTGCGCTTCGCGCCGCTGGCCCCGGAGACCGCGCTCAGCGGCGTGCTGTGGGCGGCGGCGACGCTGCTGGCGCTGCCGGGGCTGCTGTTCGTGCTCATCGGAGGCAGCCCGGCTGCGGCGGGCCTGCGGCTCGGCGACGCGCGCTTCGGCCTGGCGGCGGTGGCCGTCGCGACGCTGGTGGCGATACCCGTGCTCTACCTGGCGTCGGGCGACGCGGCGCTGATGAACAGCTACCCCTGGGCGGGCGCGTGGGTCGGCAGCACGCCGGGCAGGCTGCTCGGCTGGGCCGTCGTCTACGCCGTCTACTACCTCGCGTTCGAGGCCTTCTACCGCGGGTTCTTGCTGCACGCCGTCGCGGAGGCCTGGGGTCGCTCAGCCGGGCTGTGGGTGCAGGCGCTGTGCGCGACGCTGATCCACCTCGGCAAGCCCCTGCCAGAGCTGTTGGCGGCGGCGCCGGCCAGCCTGCTGTTCGGGGTCATAGCGCTGCGCAGCCGCTCCATCGTCTACCCCGCCCTGTTGCATCTCGTCGTGGGCCTGACGATCGACGTCGCGGTGCTGGCGCGGCACGGCCAGCTCTTCCCATGAGCGCCGCGAGCGGCGCGCCTTCGACCGTGCTGGTCACCGGCGCGCACGGCTTCCTCGGCAGCCACGTCACCGAACGGCTGCTGGCCGCCGGCTGCGCGGTGCGCGCGCTGGTCACGCCCTGGGGCAGCCTGGCGAACCTAGAGGCGATCGCGAGCGATCCGCAGCTCGAGGTGGTCCGCGCCGACCTGCAGGACGAGCGGTCGATCGCGGGGGTAGCTGGCGGCGTCGACGCCGTCGTGCACGCCGCGGCGCGCGTCGCCGACTGGGGGCGCTGGGACGCGTTCTACCGCACCAACGTCCTGGGGACCCGGCTGCTGCTGGACGAGTCGATCCGCCGCAGGGTGAGGCGCTTCGTGCTGATCTCCAGCGTCGCGGTTCACCGCTACAGCGGTTTCAGGAACGCCGACCCGAGGCGGCAGCCGCGCGACAACCACCGCAGCGCGTACGCACACTCGAAGATCCTGGGCGAGGACCTGGTGCTGGGCGAGGAGGCGATCGAGGGCGTCGTCGTCCGGCCCGGCCTGTGGCCCTACGGTTCGCGCGACCCTACGTTCCAGCGCGTCGCCAAGGCGCTCGAGCGCGGGGTGCTGCCGATGATGAAGCGCGGCGGAACGGTGCTCAACACCGCCTACGCCGGCAACTTCGCCGAGGGCGTCCATCTGGCCTGCTCCGTGCCGGCGGCGGCGGGCCGCGTCTACCTGATCGCCGACGAGGGCATGCCGACCTGGCGTGAGCTGTTCACCGAGCTGGCGCGGCTCGCCGGCTTCGACCCGCCCTGGCTCAACCTGCCGGGGCGCCCGGCGCAGGCGTTGGCGAGCGGCGTCGAGGCAACCTGGGGCGCGCTCTTCCCCAGCATCGAGCCGCCGATGACCCGTTACCGGGCGGGCCTGATGGCCCGCGACGTGCACTTCAGCATCGATCACGCCGTCACCGAGCTCGGCTACCGGCCGCGCGTGAGCTGGCAGGAGGGCATGCGCCGCAGCCTGGCGGCCCTCAAGGCCGGCGAGGAGCGAGGGAGTTGAGCGCTCAGCGCGAGGTCCTGTTCGCGACCATCAACGCCGGCGGCGGCCACATCGCCACGGCCAACGCGATGGCCGAGGCCGTAGGCGCCTGCAGCGGCGGAGCGCTGGTGACGCGCGTGGCCGAGGTCATGCCCGAGCTCGGGTTCGCGGAGCTCGACCGCCGGCACAAGGAGTCGTGGCGCCGCATGCTGGGCCGGCCGCGGCTGATCCGCTGGGCGCAGCGCGCCCTCGACGCCGCACCGGTCGCGACGCGAGCCGCTCACGACCTCCTGCTCTCGCGGTTCGCCAAGGTCGCCGCCGCCCACTACCAGGCCTCGCCGCCCGCGCTCATCGTCGTCAACCACGGCTGGCTCGCGACCGCACTGACCCTGGCTCGCAGCCGCTACGGTCTGCGGGTGCCCGTCGTCGTCTTCGCCACCGAGCCGTTCGATGCCAGCGCTCTGTGGTCGACGCCTTACGCCGAGACCGTGCTGGCTCCCTCGGCGGCCGCGGCTCAGAGCCTGGTGCGCCTGGGCGTGAGGAAGAGCGCCGTGCACGTGGCCGGCTACCCCGTCGCGAGACGCTTCCTCGAGGCACCGAGCCGGGACGAGGCGCGCGCGGCGCTGGGGCTGGGTGACGCGTTCACGGTCCTGGTGAGCCTCGGGGCGGAGGGGGTCGTCGGAGAGGACCTGCTGAGCACGATCGAGAGCCTGGCGGGAGGCGGGGTCCAGCTGCTGTGCGTCTGCGGCCGCAACCAGGAGCTCAGGCGCAGGCTCGAGGACCTCGCGCGACGCTGCGCGCTGCCGCCGCGGGTCTACGGCTTCGTCGATGACATGCAGACCCATCTCGCCGCCTCCGACCTCGTCATCGGCAAGGCAGGCCCCGCCAGCACGATGGAGGCGCTGGCCGTGGGGCGTCCAGTGATCGCGACCTCGTACGCCGGCCTCAACGAGCTGGCCGTCGTCCGCTACCTGGTCGCGTCCGGCCAGGGCGCGCTGGCGGCGGGGTCGGCGAGCGTGATAGCGGCCGTGGCGACCTGGCGCTCGCGGCAGGCGGAGGCCACGACACCGAGGCCGGACTTTAGGTCCATGACGCGGGGCATCGGCGAGTACCTGACGCGCCTCGCGCAGGGCGAGGCGCCCTCGCCGACGCCGTCGGCGGGCCCGGCGCTGTCGGCGCTCGCGCCCGGCGCGTTCGCCGCGGTGGACGAGGCGATGCTCGCCGCGGCGAGCCTGGGCGGCGGCGCCTGATGGGCACCAAGCGGCTGCTGGCGCTGTTCCTCCTCGCCGTCGGCCTCGGCATCGGCGGGCTCTACCTGGCGACGAGAGAGGCGGTGCTCTCGCCGTCCACCTACCAGCTCACCAACCCGAACGCCCTGTTGATCGCGGTCGCGATGGGGTCTCTGATCGCGCTGTGGCTCGCTCCCGTCGTCAAGCTCAGGGTGCTGGCCGCCGCGCAGGGGCTGAGGCTGGGCGTGGGCGAGGCGTTCCTCGGGCACGTGGCCCAGGTCTTCGGAACCGCGATGACCCCCAGCGGCACCGGCGGCGGTCCCGCGATGATGCTCGCGTTCGAACGGCTCGGCATACCCGTCGGTACCGGCCTCGGCATCGCGATCCAGCTCTTCGTGCTCGATCTCGCCGCGCTCGGGGTGCTGATCCCCGTCGGCCTCGTCTACCTGCTGGCGTTCAGCCCGCTCGAGCTGCCGCGAGCCACCTCGCTGCTGGGCGGGCTGCTGGCCGCGCTGGCGTTGGCCGGCTCCATCGCTCTCGCCCGCTACCCGCGCCTCATCTACTCGCTGGTGCTCTGGCTCTCGGGCCGCCGGGCGCTGCAGCGCTTCTCCGAGCGCCTGGCGCGCGTGGCGCGCGAGTACTACGTCAGCGCCGTCGCGTTCCGCGACATGCCGCTGAGGACCTGGTCGCTGCTGCACGGCTCCAACCTGGTGGCCTGGCTGGGGAGCTTCGCGCTGTTCTGGTCGCTGCTGCAGCTCTACGGCGCCGACGCGCGGCTGCTGGACGTGCTCTCGGTGCTGAGCATCGTCACGCTGATCGGGTTCTTCGTGCCGACGCCCGGCGCCTCCGGGATCACCGAGCTGATGGTCGGCCTCGCGGTCGGCGCCACCGAGACCGCGGGCACGATCGCGGCTCCAGTGGCCCTCTGGCGCGCGGGCACGTTCTACGTCGTCTACTTGCTCGGCCCGCTGTGCGCCTGGGTGCTGCTGTCGCGCTCGCGCGGCTCCTGGGGCGAGGGCCGCAAGCTGCTGCCCAGGCGCAGGGAGCGCGCGAAGTAGGCGTCCTTGAGCCGGTCGGGCAGCAGCGCGAAGAGCCTGACGGCGCGCACCGCCAGCGAGCTCGGCACGCGGCTGGCTGGCCTCGCGGCCAGGACCTGACGCACGACCACGCTCGCGACGGCGGTCGGGTCCTCAGCCGTGCTCTCGCCCCACAGTCCCGAGTCGTGTAGCTGCATCAGGGCTCCGGGCCACGGCTCGGGGCTGGCGTCAGCGTCGAGCCTCAGCGCTGCCTTCGCCTCGGCCGCGAACGGCGTGGCCATCGAAGCCGGCTGGATCAGCACCACCTCGACCCCGAACGGCCTCAGCTCCTGCCTCAGGGCGTCGGTCAAGGCCTCGAGCGCGTACTTGGCGGCGGAGTAGGCTCCCATCAGCGGCGTGACCAGGAACCCGTTGGTCGAGGAGACGCTCACGATGCGGCCGTGCCCCCGCCGGCGCATGCCCGGCGCCACCGCGCGCGCGACCTTGAGGGGCACGAGCGCGTTCAGCTCGAGCTGCTGGCCGATCAGCGCCAGCGGCTGGACCTCGAGGGCGCCCGGCCTGAGCCGGCCCACGGTCGTGACGGCGACGTCGATGCCGCCCTCCTCGTCCTCGATCTTGGCGACGGCCTCGGCGAGAGAGGTCTCGTCGGTGGCGTCGACCCTCACGGGTACGAGCGTCGAAGACGCCGACGCGCTCAGGGAGCCGGGGTCGAGGTCGGCGGCGTAGGTCTTGACGAAGGCGCCGGCCAGCGCCTCGGCCACGGCCCTGCCGAGCCCGCGGCCGGCGCCGACGACCAGGGCGACGCTGGGGCCGGGTAGCGCGCCGCTGTCGCGCAGCCACCTGGCGGTAAGGGCCATCCCCTCCTCGAAGCCGACCTGCGGCCGGTAGCCGAACGCCTCCGCCGCCGCGGCGCCGTCGAAGATGGCGCGCGACGTCATCACGCCCACCATCTCGGGCACGACCCTGTCGACGCCGGGCAAGACGCCGGTGGCGACCGCCGCGGCCCGCGCGCCGGCCACCGCGACGGGCCGAGCCACGCTCCTGACCCGCCTGCCGGCCATGCGGCCGTAAGCGCCCATGAACCTCCGGACCGAGACGCTCTCTCCTACGACGTTGAACGCGCGGCCGTCGAGGCCGTCCGCGTCGGCGGCGAACCTGAAGGCGCGCGCCACGTCGCCGACGTAGACCGCATCCAGCAGCCCGCTGCCGTCCCCTATCACGACGGGCAGGCCGCGCCTGACGCTGGCCAGCGGCGTCAAGGTCCAGGAGCCGGAGGCGGGGCCGTAGATCATCGTCGGACGCAGCGCGACGACGCCCGTCGACGTGCCGGCCGCCGCCTCGAAGGCGGCCGCCTCGGCGTCAGCCTTGCTGTCGGAGTAGGCGTCGCCGACCCGGCGCACGGGCGTCGACTCCGAGACCGTGCCCGCGGGCACGGGCCCGTAGACGGCGATGCTGCTGGCGAGCACGACGCGCCTGACGCCGGCGGCGGCCGCGGCCCGCACCAGCGCGCCCCAGCCCTCCACGAACACGGTGCGCGACTGCCAGGCCGGCCG
>CAYYOK010000172.1:0-5613 GCA_964473205.1 uncultured bacterium
ACGGACGCCGACGTCGACGGCTCGCACATCCGGACGCTGCTGCTGACGTTCTTCTTCAACTACATGCCGCGGCTCATCGATGCCGGCTACCTCTACATCGCGCAGCCGCCGCTCTACGGGGTCAAGATCGGGCGCGCCAAGGAGATGCAGTACCTCTTCGACGACGCGGCGCTCCAGACCGTCAGCCGCCAGAACCGGGACAAGAAGCTCGAGATCCAGCGCTTCAAGGGCCTGGGCGAGATGAACGCTGAGCAGCTCTGGGAGACCACCATGAACCCGGAGACGCGGGTGCTCAAGCGCGTGACGATCGAGGACGCGCTCGAGGCCAAGGAGACCTTCGACGTGCTGATGGGCTCCGAGGTCCCGCCGCGGCGCCAGTTCATCGAGGAGAACGCCCACCTGGCACGGCTCGACATCTGAGGCGACCCCACAGGCGCCTGCAGCGTGTCACACGCCGCCTCCTGAACAGCCGCTAGCCGCTGCTGGACGTGGGCTGGACGAGATTGGTGGGTCTCCGGCCGCGGTGCACTGCGAGGACGGCTTCGACGCACAGCCGTGCCATCGCAGAGCGGGCGGTGATGGTCGCGGAGCCGGCATGTGGCGCCAGCACGACGTTCCTGAGACCCTGCAGCGCCGGGTTGACAGCGGGCTCGCCTTCGAACACGTCGAGGCCGGCTCCCCACAGGCGCCCGGCGCGCAGGGCGCCCGCCAACGCCTCGTCGTCGACGATCCCGCCTCTGGCCGTGTTGACGAGGACCGCCGTCGGTTTCATGCGCGCCAGGGCGGCCGCATCGATCAGCCCCCTGGTGGTCGGTGTCAACGGACAGTGGAGGCTGAGGAAGTCGGCCGAGGCGAGCAGCTCGTCCAGCGGCAGGCGACGCGCGCCGGTCTGGACGTCCACCTCGCGATCCGTCTCGCCGTCTCGCGTGGCCGGCGCGTCGGTCGCGGGCTGCGCGGCGCCTCGCGCGTGGTCGCGTCCGGCGTAGGCGATCCGCATACCGAACGCGGCGCCGCGACGAGCGACCGCCTGCCCGATGCGGCCCATCCCGACGATGCCCAGCGTGGCCCCCGCCAGCTCCACGCCGAGCAGCTGGGTCGGCTCCCACCCGGTCCAAGCGCCCGAGGCGACCAGCTGATGACCTTGGCACACCCTCCTGGCCACGGCGAGCAGCAGCGCGAACGCGAAGTCGGCGGTGGCGTCCGTCAGCACGTCGGGGGTGTTGGTGACGAGCACTCCGCGCGAGGCACAGGCCGCGACGTCGACGTTGTCGTAGCCGACCGCGAAGTTGGCAACGAGCCGCAGCTCGGTCCCGGCAGCGTCCAGCAGCTCGTCGTCGACGCGGTCGCCGATGAACGTGATCAGCGCTAAGGCCTCCGCCGCCCGAGCGAGCAGCTCGGCGCGCGGCGCCGGCCCGCTGCCGTCCCTGACCTCGACGGTCAGTCCGGCGGCGGTCAGGGGCTCCAGCCACTGCTCCGGCAGCGAACGCGTGACGAACACCTTTGCCATGCCTGCTGGGCCTCCTAACGGCTCGGCCGGGCGTTGTGGGCCCGGCCGAAGAGACTTGTGATAACTACGAGCTGTGCTGGACTCGGACGGTCCGAGCCGCGGGAGGGCTAGGGAAGGCCGAGCTCGCCGCGAAGCGCGTGGACCTCGGTGAAGCTGAGCATCCGGCCGCGCTCCGCCGCGACGTCCTCCGGCGCGTACGGCTCGAAGGCCGCGCCGATCGCCTCGGCGTTGCCGAACGAGGTCATCACGTGGTTGAGGACCGCGGCGATGTCGTCGTCGGACAGGTGAGCATGAGCCGGCATCAGCCCGTTGTAGGCCATCCCGTCGACCATGATCTGGCCCATCACGCCGAAGGTGACGGCGATGATCGGATAAGCTCTGTCGGCGAGGTACAGCCGGGCGGCGTGACCGGCCAGCGGCGGGAAAGCCCCGGGGATGCCGGCCGCGTTCGCCATGTGGCAGGCGGAGCAGACGGAGAGGTAGATCGCGGAGCCGTCAGGAGCGGCCGCCGCCGAAGGGCCGCCGTCGGAGGTACCCGCAGCGCCGCCCGCAGCGGGCGGCGCGCTGCCGGGCTTCACGATGCCGGCCTCGACGACGCCGCGCTGCGCGACCAGCTCCATGGCGTGCTCGATGTCGATCGTGGCGCGGCCGTCCTCGAGCAGCTCGTAGCCGGTCAGGTCGGCGGTCGCGGCAGCGACCTGGGCGCGGAAGCCGCTGGTGTCGAGCGCCTCGAAGCGGCCCTGCGGCCGGGCGGTCGCCAGTAGCAGCAGCGCGATCAGCGTGCCGGCCATCCCGGCGGTCATCAGGATGGCGCCGAGGCGGATCTGCCTCTCGCTGAACAGGTAGTCCTTCGTCGACTTAGGCATGGTGGTGCTCCGCGGTGGCCCTGAGCAGGCGCGGATCGTTGACGGGCAGGACGTTGCGCGAGGAGAGCATGCGCGCGTAGGCAGCCAGCCACACCAGGAACATGCCTGCGAACATCAGGATGTCGATGAGCGTGATCTGCGAGCCGCTGCGCCCGAAAGCCGGCACCAGGAACCAGACGATGTTGAGGATCTGCACGAAGATCGCCCAGACCGCCACGATGGCGAGCGTGCGCCGCTTGCGCTTCACCCAGCGCGAGAACAGGATCATGAACGGCGCGAAGAACCCGAAGAACAGCAGGAAGGCGGCCAGCCCGACCCACTCGGGGCCGAGGCGGATCACGTACCACTCGGCGGTCTCGACGATGTTGTTCGACCAGATGATGATCAGCTGCGAGACCTGCGTGTACGCCCAGAACATCGTGAACGCCATCAGGAAGTTGCCGAGGTCCTGCAGGCGCTTGGGCGTCAGGAGCGCGTCGATCGAGGCGTTGCGCCCGGCCAGCGAGATCAGCACGAGGATGATGAACGCCATCGCGGTTATCGCCTGGCTGATCATCAGGATCACCGAGTAGATGCCCGAGAACCACATCGGCGTGACCGACATGGCCCAGTCGATGCCGGCGAAGGTCATCGTCATCACGTAGACGACGACCCACATGCCCGACATGCTCTTCATGCGGTAGCCGAGCTTGCCGCCGTCGTGACCGACCTCGTCCTGGCGGGCCGACAGCCTGCGGTAGAGGAGCGCAGCCAGCGTCCAGACGCCGAAGTAGATGACGGCCCTGACGATGAAGAACGGCACGTTGAGGTAGGCGGTCTTGTTGGCTACCAGCGCATGGCTGGCGAGGTAGTCGGCGTCGGTCCACACGAACAGCCGGTCCATGCCAAAGAGAAGCGGCACGAACAGGATCGCCATCAGCGGCAGCAGAGCGACGGCGGCCTCCAGCGGCCGGCTTATCAGCGCGCCCCAGGAACCGCCAGCCATATGCTGCACTACCATCAGGATGAAGGCCCCGAGCGAGAGCCCGACGCAGAACAGGAACGCCATCAGGTACGACTGGAAGAAGCCGGTGGCGTTGCCGAACCCGAGCACCGCCGCTCCGACGAGGGCGATCGCGCCTACTGCCAGAGCACCGGTCTGCAGGCGGGAGGTGTCGGGGGGTTCGAACTGCAAGGCGCTCATCTGCCTGCCTCCGTGGCCATCAGCCGTTGCAGCTCGGCGGAGGGCACGTCGCTCGGCGACGCGTTCTGGCTGAGCTGCAGGGCCTTTATGTACGCCGAGATCGCCCAGCGGTCCTCGACCGGCACGCGCGAGGCGTAGCTCAGCATGCGGCCGAAGCCGTTGGTCATGGCGCTGAAGTAGTAGCCGACCGGCGCGTCGAGCAGCCTGTCGGTCGAGGTGAACGAGACGGGCTGCGGGAAGCCGCGCAGGACCGTGGCGCCGAGGCCGTCTCCGTTGTAGTTGTGACAGGGCGAGCAGTAGATGTTGTAGCGCTCCTGGCCGCGGTAGAGCACGTCAAGGTCGAGGGGGATGGGCAGCTCGGCGAGCATGCCGGTCGAGTCCATGCCGCTGAGGTACGAGGGCTCGAGGCCGCCGAACTCGCGCGAGACGGTGCCGGGAAGCAGCGTGCGCATGGCGCTGCCGTCCTCGAAGAACCGGCTCGAGCTGAACGCGTCGGCGCGCGGCTGATCGAACATGTTGCGTCCGCAGCCGGTCCACAGCAGCACGACGAGCACCAGGGCGAGAGCGGCCTTCAGGCGGGCCGAGAGAGACGCCTTCCGACTCACCGCTCCACCTCCGCCACGAAGTCGGGGCCGAGGCTCTCGAGGAAGGCGCGGGTCTCGACGAGGTCGAAGTTGGGATCGCGGCTCTCGATGCAGATGAAGAACTTGTCGCGCGAGGCGCGCTCGAAGTTGGGCGTGTTGAAGATCGAGTGGTACGGCCGCGGCAGCCCGTTGCGGAAGATCATGAACAGGCCGGCGGTGAACGCGGCCGACAGGATCGTCATCTCGTACATGATCACGATGAAGTTCGGCCAGCTGTTCAGGGGGCGGCTGCCGATGTTCAGCGGGTAGTAGAAGCCGTTCGACCACCACTGCATGAAGAACCCGAGCAGGCCTCCGCCGATGCCGACGGCGAGCACCACCCAGCCGAGCCGGGTCTGCTGCATGCCGAGCGCGTCGTCGAGGCCCTCGACGGGGAAAGGCGTGTAGCCGTCGGTGCGGGTGTAGCCGGCGTCGCGGATGCGCTCGGCGGCGGCCAGCACGTCCTCGACGCTGGCGAACTGCGCGGCGAGGCCGTAGATGTCCTGGTGCGCAGAGTCGGTCGTGCCGACGCTAAGGCTGCTCATGCCTTACCCCCAGCGTAGTACTCCTCGCGGATCTGCTCGAAGGCGTCGGCTCCGTGGTGCTCGACATGGTGGAGCGTCTCCTTGGTCTCGGCCGTGGCTATCGAGGGGAGCAGACGGATGAAGACGAAGAACAGCGTCGAGAACAGGCCGAGGCTGCCGATGAACATCGACCAGTCCCAGAAGGTCGAGATGTAGTCGGCCCACGACGAGAGCAGGAAGTCCTTGGTCAGCGACACGGCGATGATGACGAACCGCTCGAGCCACATGCCGACGCTGACGATCAAGGAGATCACGAACAGCCACAGGGGATTCTGCCTGACGCTCCTGAACCACAGCGGCTGGATGGCGAGCAGGTTGCACGCGATCAGAGCCCAGAAGAAGATCGCGTGGTCGCCGAACATGCGGCTCCAGATCATGAAGCGCTCGAACTCGACGCCGCTGTACCAGGCGATGAAGACCTCGATGAAGTAGCCGTAGACCACTATCATCCCGGTCCCGAGCATCAGCTTGGCCGAGTTGTCCAGGTGCCGCATGGTGATGAGCTTCTCGAGCCCGAACGCCTTGCGCAGCGGTATGGCGAGGATCAGCACCACCGCGAAGCCGGCGAACACGGCCCCGGCGACGAAGTACGGCGGCATGATCGTGTTGTTCCAGCCAGGGACCTGGCCCACGGCGAAGTCCATGGCGATCGTGCTGTGCACGCTGAGCACCAGCGGGAAGCTGAGGGCCGCGAGCAGCAGGTAGGCGCGCTGGTAGCGCTGCCAGGCCTTGGTCGAGCCGTTCCAGCCGAGGCTGAGGAGCGAGTAGATGAGCTTCTGGACCTTGGTCGGCGAGTTGTCGCGCAGGGTCGCGAGGTCGGGGATCAGGCCGATGAACCAGAACAGCACGG
>CAYYOK010000173.1:0-5594 GCA_964473205.1 uncultured bacterium
CTACCTGTTCCTGTGGGTGCCGATCGTCGTGCTCATCGTCTTCTCGTTCAACGACTCGGCGTCGGTGTCGGCCTGGCGCGGCTTCACGACGCGCTGGTACGAGAACATCTTCAGCGGCAACATCACCGCCGGCACCGAGGCGGCGCGCTTCCAGACCGAGCTGCTGCTCAAGGCGGTTCGCAACTCCCTGGTCGTCGCGTCGGTGGCCACGCTCGTCTCGACGGCACTCGGCACGGCGCTGGCGCTGGCGCTCGGGCGCGGGCGCTTCCGCGGGCGCCGCACCCTCGACGCGCTCTTCTACCTGCCCGTCGTCATCCCCGACATCACCCACGGCGTGGCGCTGGCGGTGTTCTTCAACCTGGTGTTCGAGGCCGTCCAGTCCTTGCTGGGCGTCAGGTGGGTGCCCGGGTTCGCGACGATCATCATCGCCCACGTCGCGTTCAACATCTCGTTCGTCGCGATCGTGGTGCGCGCGCGCCTCGCCACCATGGACCCGACCCTGGAGGAGGCCGCCGGCGACCTCGGCGCCAACCCAGTGGTCACGTTCTGGAAGGTCACCTTCCCGATCCTGATGCCCGGCGTGCTGGCGGGCGGCCTGCTGGCGTTCACCCTGTCGCTCGACGACTTCGTCGTGACGTTCTTCAACGCCGGCGTCGGCACCACCACGCTGCCGCTCTACGTCTACGGCATGCTCAAGCAGCGCGTCCCGCCCGAGATCAACGCGATCTCGACGCTGATGATCGCCGCCTCGATCGCACTGGTCGGAGCCTCGCTGCTGTTCCAGCGCAACGAGGCGCGCCAGCGGGCTTAGCGCGTGGCGGCCACCCGGGCCTGGCGCGACTGCGAAGCGCGCCTGGCGCGCGGTCGGAGCTAAGTCACCAGGTACTGCTCGAGGAAGTCGACGGTGATCCTCAGCCAGCGGGTCAAGCCGTCGCGGTCGGGCGGGCCGTGGCCGGCCTTGTCGTCGACGACGTACTCGACCTCAACGCCCCTGGCCCGCAGCTTCTCGACGAACTGGTCGCTCTCGGCCTTCACGACCCGGGGGTCGTTGGCGCCCTGCACCACCAGCAGCGGCGCCCTGAGCTGGTCGGCGTGCGTTATCGGCGAGCGCGCGACCAGCATCTCCTCGTCCCGCTCCGGGTCGCCGACCCACGCCGCCATCATCTCGCGCCAGTGCGGAGGGACGCTCGCCACGAAGGTGACCAGGTTCGCCGGGCCGACCCAGTCGACCCCGACGGCCCAGTACTCGCTCAGGCGCGTGAGGGCCGACAGCGTCGCGAACCCGCCGAACGAGCCGCCGAAGACGCCGATCCTGTCCGCGTCGACCCAGTCGAGCCGCCGCAGGTAGCGAGCGGCGGCCTCGATGTCCTTGAGCTCGTCGCCGCCCCAGTCGCGGTAGATCAGCTTCTGGTACGCCTTGCCGTAGCCGGAGGAGCCGCGGATGTTCGGCGCCAGCACGCCGATCCCGCGCGACAGCAGGTACTGGTAGAGGCCCGCGTAGGCGTAGTCGGGCTGCTCCTGGCCCTCGGGGCCGCCGTGGATCGAGAGCACGACGGGGAACGGCCCGGCGCCCCGCGGCCGGTAGAGCCAGGCCGGGATGTCGCGGTCGAAGCTCGGGTAGCCGATCAGGGCGGGCTCGATCATGTCGTCCTCAGGGACGCCGCCGAGCATGCCCTGCTCGACGGTACGCCGCTCGCCGGTCGCCAGGTCGAGCAGCCACAGGTTGGTGATCGAGCGAGGGGTGGTGAGCCCCAGCAGCATCTGACCGCCGTCAGGCGCGAGGTGCGCCGAGCCGACGACACCCAGCGGCAGCTCGGGGGCCGGCATAGGGACCTCGCCGCCGCCCTCGACCCGCCACAGCCGCAGCTGCGTCGCGCCACCGACGTTGAGGGCCGCCGCCAGGACCGTGCCGTCGCGGCTCGTCACGGCGTCCTCGACGTCCGACTCCACCTCGCCGCCCGAGAGCAGGTAGCGCCAGGCGCCGCCGTCGACGGGCACGAAGGCGAGGCCGGTGAACTCCTGGCCGCTGTCGGTCACGGCGAAGAGGCCCGAGCTGTCGGCGCGCCACGCGACCGGCCAGGCCCTGATGCCTTCGTCCGCGGCTCGCGCGCTCCCGGTCCCGGCGAGCAGCGTGCGGGTCTCCCTGGTGGCGAGGTCGAGCAGCACGATGCGCTGCGACGTGTTGGAGATGTACTCGATGACCGAGAGCCACCGCCCGTCGGGCGATGCACCGGCGGCGTAGAACTGGCCTCCCGTCATCAGCCTGTCGACCTCGCCGGTGTCGGGGTCGATCAGCAGCGGGTCCATCTCGGTCGGCTCGCGGTCGTTACCGGTGGCGACGATCCTGCGAGAGTCGGGCGTCCAGCCCGCGAGGCTGAACTGGACCTCGGGGGCGTCGGTGAGCTGCCTGGGCCAACCCCCGGCGGCGTCCATCACGTAGACCTGATGCATCTCGTCGCCGTCGCGATCGGCGAGAAGCGCGATGCGGCGACCGTCGGGCGAGTACTCGAACGCCGTCACGCGTTGGGTCGTGAACGCGGTCAGCTGCCGCGGGAAGCCGCCGCCGGAGGGCTGCCACCAGAGGTTCGGGATGCCCGTCGTGTTGGCCAGGTAGGCGAAGCCGTTGCCGTCCGGAGCGAAGCGTGGCCGGCTCAGCAGGCGCACGGCCGTGTACTGGTCGAAGGAGTAGTTGCTCAAGGCGTCCTCCAGCTAGCGGCGTCCGGTCCTCCAAGAAGGCGCCCATGGGGCCGCGCGGGAGGTGGAGCCGGCTAGGTTCTCGCCCCGGAGTCTACCGCCGCGCGTCCGAAGACGATTACCGTACGTAGGCGGAGGGCCGAAGGCGCGGCGTGGGCTCCGAGCTCGAGCGCCGCGCATCCGAAGGCGACTACGCTACGTATATGAGAGCAGGTGCGGTTGAGCTTGGCCGAGACCGAGTCTAGCGACCAGGAGCTGGTCGCGGCCGTGGCGTCAGGGAGCGAGGAGGCCTTGAGGACCTTGTTCCATAGGCACGGTGGCGCTCTCATGGCGCTGGCACGGCGGATGCTGGGCAGCCGCGAGGAGGCCGAGGAGGTAGTCGTCGACACGTACTTGCGGCTGTGGCGCCACGCTGAGCGCTTCGAGCCCGAGCGCGCGGCCCTGAGGACCTACCTCTACGCGGTGACTCGCAACCTGTGCATCTCGCGGCTCCGCGCCCAGCAGGCGCGCCCGCAGATCCAGGAGCTGGATCCGGAGTCACACGCCTATGCCACGGCTTTCTCGCACACTGTGGATCAGGTCGCCGGAGCGCTGGCGCGCAGGGCCTTGGACGCGCTCGACGAGCAAGATAGGGAGTTGATGCTGGAAGCGTATTACGGAGGTTGGTCGCAGTCGGAGCTCGCCGAGCGCCACGGCATGCCTCTGGGCACCGTCAAGAGCCGGATGCGCCGCGCGCTCGCGAGGATGCGCGCCGCGCTGGAGGGCCAGGCGTGAGCCGCACGGGACCGTCGGACCGGCAGCCCGGCCCCTTCGACGAGATCGAGGCCGAGGCCGCCGAGGTGCTCCCTGCGCTGGTGGCCTCCCTGCCCGAGGAGCGGCCGCCGGCCTCGGCCTGGGAGCGCATCGCCGCCGCGGTCGCGGCCGAGCCGAGAAGGCCGGCGGCGACGCAGAGCCCGTCAGCGCCCGGCAAGGCCGCGGGCACGGCTGCCGCTCTCGAGCGGCCGGGACCGCCGCGCGCACCCGGTGCCGCTCAGGGTTGGCAGCGCTGGCGCATGCGTCCCCCAGTTGCCTTGGTCACCGCCAGGCGCGTCGCGGCGGTGTCGCTGCTGGCGGTCGTCGCCGCTCTCGGAGCTTTCGCCGCGCTGCAGGCTGCGTCGGTCGGCTCCTTGACGAGCGAGCAGCGCGTGTTGGCCGTGTGGATGTCCGATCCCGACATGCACCTGGTCGCGCTGCGCGCGCCCGCCAGCGGGGTGCCGGCCGCCCTCGCACAGGTCCCTGATGGCTGGGACGACGAGGATTACGACCCCAGCCTCCGCCTCGGCGTCGTCTGCGTGCTGCCCGATGGACGCGCTCTGGTGTTCCAGCCCGAGCGCGCTCCGCGCGGAACCACCTACGTGGTGCTGGGCCAAGGTCCGGCCGGCGAGGTCGAGCTGGCGCGCGGCCGCGGCAACCTGCTGCGATTCCAGGCCGTCGACATCACCTCGCTGCGCGTCAGGCTCCTCACACGGTCCGGCGAGTCGCTGCCCGTCGCTTGGGCCGTGCTCAACTAGGCTCTAGGTGCGGGGAGCACGTACCTTCCCCGCATACCCTCGACCTAGGCAGACTCGCGGGGCACGCGTCACGGGCGGCGACGCGCTACCTACCCTGTCTCGCGTACCCCTATGGTAGGCAGAAACCAAGTCGATGTTGGCGGGCGCCTACCATAGGGGTGCGCGAGTAGGCACCCCACGGTCCTCCGGCCGGCGCGCTGCGAGCGGCACCAGAGGACGTTCAACCCTCTGTACGGCCCCGCACCGAGCCCTAACCTGCGAGCATGCCAGCCCCCTTCGTCTCGAGCCTGGCGGAAGCGGTCAGCCCGGTGCGCTCGGGCGACCGCGTCTACCTCCACAGCATCGCGGCAGCGCCCCAGAGCCTCATCGCGGCGCTGTGCGCGCGCGCCAGCGAGCTGCGCTCCGTCGAGATCGTCCAGCTTCATACCGAGGGGCCGGCGCCGTACGCCGAGCCGGAGATGGCCGCGAGCTTCCGCGTCAACGCCCTGTTCGTCGGCAAGAACGTCCGCCAGGCCGTGGCGCGCGGCCAGGCCGACTACGTGCCGGTCTTCCTCAGCGAGGTGCCGCAGCTCTTCCGCGGCGGCGCCATGCCTCTGGACGTGGCGCTGATCAACGTCTCGCCGCCCGACAGGCACGGCTACTGCTCGTTGGGCACCTCGGTCGACGCCACGCGCGCCGCGGTCCAGTCGGCCAAGACGGTGATCGCCCAGGTGAACGCGCGCATGCCCCGCAGCCACGGCGACGGGCTGCTGCACATCGACGACATCGACGTCGCCGTGGCGGTCGACGACCCGATACCCGTGGCGGAGCGACCCGAGCTGAGCGACGTCGAGCGCACCATCGGCCTCTACGTCGCCAGCCTGGTCGAGGACGGTGCGGCGCTGCAGCTCGGCATCGGCGCCATCCCCGACGCGGTGCTGGCGGCGCTGAGCGGCCACACCGACCTCGGCATCCACAGCGAGATGTTCTCGGACGGCGTCATCGACCTGATCGAGCGCGGCGTGGTGACGGGCGCGCGCAAGCGCAACCACCCAGGCAAGGTGGTCTCGAGCTTCGTCATGGGCTCGCAGCGGCTCTACGACTTCATCGACGACAACCCGCAGGTCGCGCTGCTCGACGTCGCGTACACCAACGACACGGCCGTCATCAGGCGCAACCCGCGGGCCACCGCGATCAACTCGGCGATCGAGGTCGACCTGACCGGTCAGGTCTGCGCCGACTCGATCGGCACCGAACTCTACTCCGGCGTCGGTGGGCAGATGGACTTCATCCGCGGCGCATCGCTGTCGGAGGGCGGCAAGCCGATCATCGCGCTGCCGTCGGTCACGAAGCGCGGCGAGAGCCGGATCG
>CAYYOK010000174.1:0-3052 GCA_964473205.1 uncultured bacterium
GCGTAGCTCACGCCCACCCCGAGCTCGGGGCGAGGCGCGGCCAGCGTGCCCGCGGTAGGGAAGTCGAGCCGGCCGAACAGGTCGAGGTCCAACGGTCCGAGCCCGTAACTCAGCATCACCTCGTTCGTCACGGCGTAGGCGCGGTCGGTGCCGTCGTAGGTGCCGATGCGGTAGCTGGCGAAGAGCTCGGGCACGAGGTACCCCCCGAGTCGCACCGACACCCCGAACGGTTGCGCGCCGACGTCCAGCAGGCTGGATAGGGTGCTGGTGCGGATCTCGACCACGTCGAGGCCGAGCGCCTCCCGCAGGGCGTCCTGCAGCTCGGACACGATGAGGAGGTCGACGGCGGTGTCGATGGCGCCTTGCGCGACGGCCTCGCCGAGGCCGCCGGAGCCGATGACGTCGGCGTTGAGCTCGAGCCTCCCGAGCGTGAGCAGGGAGAGCAGTTCCGGTTGGGTCAAGGGGCGCACGCCCGCGCCGACGCCCTCGCCCGGCACCTCGATGAGCGCTTCGGACCGGAGCACCGGCCGCACGTCGAACCGGAAGCTGCCCTGCTCGGGCGGCGCGCTCTCGACCGGACCGGCGAACGCCAAGTCCACGCGGAAGGTGGCGCCGGCGGACGGTTCCACGAAGCGTACGTCGGGAAGGCCGCTCAGCGAACGTTGTTTGTCGAACTCCGCGTACGCCGCCACGTCGAGGTCGGGCAGCACGCCGCGGTTCGGGCGGAAGGTGGCCACGGCCCGCTCGATGGTGAAGTCGCGGCCCGAGAACCGCAGGTTGCCGCGCAACGCCGACGCCTCGCCGGAGAGTTGCGGCCGCTTGGAGGTGCCGCTGAGCACCAGGTCGAGCGCAGCCTCGCCGGAACCGAGGTTCGTGCTCAGCAGCACGCGCTGTGGCGCGCGGATCTCGAGCGATGCGAAGTGCACGCCGTCCGTGGCGCCGGCCTCGGAGGTGGTCTCGCCGTTGGCCGCGTCGGTTCCCGCCGCCGCCGAACCGGCCGGGGCGTCCTGGGGCTCGGCCGGCTCGGCGCCTTGCTCGGCAGCGGCGCGTGCTGCCGGGTCGATCACCACCTCGTCGGCCAGGATGACGCCGCCGAGCGTCAGACCGGCGGGCTCTGCCGTCAGGTTCAGGTCGGCGTCCACCACGGCGGAAGCGACCAGCAACGAAGGGAAAGCGAGCGTCAGGTCGGTGCCGCCCGCCCGGAGGTCCAGCGGCGCGAGGCTGCCCTCGACGCGCAGCGGCGAGCCGAGCTCGCCGCCCAGCTCGAGCCAGGGCGCCCCGTTCTGTTGCCGGATGACGCCTTCGACGTTCGTGATGGTGCCGACGTTGCGCACGCCTGCTTCGCCGTCGAAGCGCACGTCGAGATCGTCGATCGCGAGAGGAAGCAGCACCAGGCGCGCGTCGGCGGTGACGTCGAGCGCGCCGGTCACGGTGCCGGAGGCGGTCAGGCTCGTCTCGCCGCGCAACGCCACCCCTTCGAGGCCGACCTGCGTGCCTGCCAAGCGGTACTCGCCGCCTGCGACGCGCACGTCGAGTCGTTCGGAGTCGAAGCGCGCGGTCGGCGTCGCCAGCGAGCCGCCGGCCGTCAAGGTGAAACTGCCGCGCGCCCCGACGCCCAGGCGCGCGAGCGACGGCACCAGCCCCAGCAGCGGCGTGAAGTCCGCGTCGATCGCTTCGAGTCGGAAGTCGAGCGCATCGGGACCGATCACGCCGCCGGCCTCCCACGCGCCGAGGCCCTGGAACTCCGCTCGGTCGACGGAGACGGCGCGGTCCGAGTACGTGATGGTGACGTCGCCCATGGTCACCACGCCCGCGCGCTCGAGACGGATCTCCTCGCTGGCGATGCGCGCGTAGCCGCTGGCGGGCGCGGCGATGGGAAGCTCGAAACGCAGAACCCCGGTCACTTCGGCGGTGACGTCGGTCTCACCGACGGCGGCTTCCGCCAGCAGGTCGAGCGGGAGCACCTCGAGGCGTGCGGTTCCCGAGATGGCGCTGCCATCGAAGTCGGCCGTCAGGAGGCTCCTGCCCACGCGCAAGGACGCGTCGAGTTCGGTGAGCGAACCGCTGACGCTCAAGGTGGTCGGAAGCGTCCGCTCGCCCACGCGCAGCTCGGGGGCCAGGACCTGGCCGAGGATCAGGCCGTCTCGTACCTGGACGACGCCGCTGATGGCGCCCCGCAGGTGCGGTAGCAGGTCGTGCACGGCCGGCAGCTGCGAGAGCGCGACGGTGCGGGCACGCAGCTCGACGTTGCCGCCTCGGGGCGCTCCGGGAACCAGCGTCGCCGGCAGCACCTCGCCCAAGCCCCAGCTCCCGTTCGCGCTCAGACGACCACCGGCAACGTCCACCGACGCCCGACCTCCGACCCTACCGTCGGCGATGGTCGCGTCGGCTTCCAGCACCATGACGCCCAGACCGGTCGGGGCGACGTGCACCGAGGAGACGACGAGCGAACCGTCGAGTCCGACCCCGGGCACCAGCGTCGCTTTGCCCTCGACCCGGCCGCCACCGATCCCGGCGTCGACGTCGAGCGTGAGCCCGCCGTCCTCGTCGAACGCCGCCTCGATCGTTCCCAGGTCGCCGTCGGACAGAAGGCGCCACCGCCCGTCTTCCCGCGTGACCTGCCACGGCAGGACGTCCTCGACGGGCAACCCGGCGGGCAGCGCCAGGACGCCCCGCACGTCCGCGCCCCGGGCGTCGACCGTCCCGTCGGCCGTGATCAGGAACCCGAGCGCTTCTGCGCGAACGCCTTCGATGCTCACGACCAGTTCGGGCGCGGCGCGGAGCGTCACCTGACCGGAGGCCGTGCCCGTGCCGTCGAGCGCGAGGCCGCCTGAGGCGATGCGCCGCACGAGGTCGGCCAGGCTCGATGCAGACAGGTTCGCCTCCAGGCCGAGCCCCGGAAGGGCCGGGATGCCGGCACGTAGGTACGGCGTGCCGTTCACGCCACGTCCTTCGAGACGCATGCGGACAGGACCGAGCAGGGCCTCGACCGAGCCGACGGCGTGGAGCGCGCCGGAGGCCGTTCCGTCACCACGGAGCCGGAACGTGCCGG
>CAYYOK010000174.1:3152-5452 GCA_964473205.1 uncultured bacterium
CGCAGCGGGGCGGAGAGGGGGCCACCCTCGATGGTCTGGTCGATGGTCGCGCCGGAGATCCCGACCGTCGCGCGGCCCGTGGCGGAGATGGCGCCCATCGCGCTGGTGCGAAGCACGAGTTGCGGCAGCAGCGCCGTTCCCTGCGCGGCTCCGTCCGCGTCCAGGGTGAAGCCGCCGAGGCGAACGTCGTGAAGACGCGCGCCACCTTGCCACGCGGCCGACCCTTGGCGCGTCGCGAAGGCCTCGATGGTGCCGTCCGCGACGTCACCACGTACACGTATCTCGGTGCTTGGCCCTCGCTGGTACGCGAACGTCAGGTCGACGGGCAGCGCTCCTTCGTTCGCGGCGCTCGCCGCGGTTCCTTCGACCGAGAACGCGGCGCTGGTGCCGTCACCGCGAAGGTCGACGGTCGGCCCGAGCGTGGTGGGGAAGTCTTCGAGATCGACGCTCCACCGCAACGACCTGGGGTCGAGGCTTGCTCGCACATGGTCTCCGCGGATCGTGACGATCGCGCCCGGGCCGGCCGAGTCGAGCCGCAAGGTCCCGAGCGGCTGATCGAGCAGCGCGGCGCCCGTGACGACGCCCGACAGCCACGGTGTGGTCGCTTCGCCGCCTTCGGACTCGGCCGCCGTGCGCCTGTCCGCGGAGCGGAACGCCAAGGCGACGGCGCCGTGGGCGCCGCGCGCGGCGGTCGCGAGGTCTCCGGTGACGTCCGCCGCGGACAGATCGGATGCGATACGGGCGCTCCAGCCGTCGAGACGGCCCACGCCGGACGCGATGATCCCGTCCTCGTCGTCGTCGAACACGATCACGGCCTCACCCAATCGCGCGGCGCCGCGCGCCGTGACCGCGCCCGGCTGGACCGCGAGCCGCAGGTCGCTGGCGAACGAGCCGAAGCGCAGGTCGCTGGTGAGGTCGAACCTGCCCTCCGCCGGCGCCACCGCCAGGCGAACCGCGCCGGCGATGGCGCCGTCCCCGACCAGGGCGGTGGTGATGAACGGCTCGGCGACGCTGCCGCCGAGTTGGAGCGAACCCGAGACGCTGCCATCGATGCTCGACACGCCCACGCCGGCGGCGTCCAGCAGCGCCGTCACCGAGGCGGTGGGAAGTTCGGCGAACGAGGGCGCCGTGAGCACCATCGGTCCGCGCAGAAGTCCACGAAGGTCGGTTCCGCCCAGGCGTAGGTCGGCGAGGTCCACCTGGGCCTGCAGCGCCGCGCGCACGCCGTTCCCGACGGTCGCGCCGCCGGTGAGGCTGCTCCGGTTGCTGACGAGCGCGATGTCTTCGACATGCACGACCGACGCGCCGGCCTCGCTGGAACCTGCGCGCGCCGTGAGCGACAGGCGCGGTTCGGCGAGGAAGGGCGCCCAGGGGGTGAGGTCGAGTTCTTCCAAGCTGGCTTGGGCTTGCCACGATCCGGCTTCCCAATCAGCGTCGACCGTCAGCTGCGCGCCGGTCAACACGAGGCGTGCCGCGGTTCCTTCGAACACCACTTCGCCGTCCGCTGAGGCGGCGCCCACCAACGCGATCCCGCCGGCGAGCGTGGGCGCGCCCAGGGTGCCGCCGATCTCCGGGCGGCCGGTGAGGCGAACGTCGGGCCCGTCGCCGGCGTCGAGGAACGCGGTGAGCGGAGCGTCGAGGATCACGTTCCCGCGCAAGCGGCGGTCTTGGCGCGGGTCGGGCGCCAGCCGCGCGGACACGCCCACCCAAGGTGACGCGGACGACGCCATCGTCATGCCCGCGTCGATGACCAGCTCACCCTCGCCGCCGAGGTTCACGGCGAGGTCGCCGAGGCGCTCCCAGGCGGGCGCCGTCACGGTGGCACGCGCCGAGCCACCGAAGCCGGCCGAGGGGTTCCAGGTCAGGCCCGTGCTCTCGAGGCCGAGGCCCGCGCCGTGGAGGAAGGTCGGGAGCAGCGCCTCGTAGGCCGCGGCGTAAGGACCGCCCGCGTCCACGGTGGTGCCGCCGTTCAACGTGAGCGCGGAGGTCGCGCTGTCGAAGGTCGCTCGCAGGCCGTCCCATCGGAGCTCGACGACGGCGGGGGCGCCACGGACGTCGAAGTCGGCCGCCTCACCCAGCGCCGGCACGCGCACATGTCCTCGTACCTCGAGTTCGGGCCCGAGCGGCCCTTCGGCATCGAGCAGGATCGGCATGTCGGCCGCGCCTTCGCCGCCGCCTTCGCCGCCGGGCTCGAGAAGGCCGACGAGCCGCGCGTCGAAGGAGCGGAGAGTCGCGAAGGTCGGGCTTGCGTCCTGTGCGGGGGTAGTGGCGAACACGACGACGGCGCGGGCAGCGCCGCC
>CAYYOK010000175.1:0-5434 GCA_964473205.1 uncultured bacterium
ACGGCTTCAGCACCGAGTTCTGGTACATGCCGGTCAGCCGCCCGTACTACCCGGCTCCCCAGCCCATCGCCGAGACCATGGCCAGCTACCTCGCCGACGTCGGCATCACCGTCGAGCTGATGACCGAGGACTGGGCCACCTACCTCGCCGACTACCAGACCGGCAAGTTCCCGATGTACATGCTCGGCTGGAACGCCGATTACGCCGACCCCGACAACTTCCTCCGCACCTTCTTCGGCCCCACCTCCGTCAACGACCTCGGTTGGGACAGCCCCGCGACGCGCGACATGCTGCAGCAGGCCACGCAGATCTCCGATGCCGACGCGCGCACCGCGCTTTACGCTCAGGTCCACAACGACGTCAACGCAGCGGCGCCGATGATCCCGTTCGCCTACAACCGCACGCTCAACGCGATGCGCTCCAACATCGACGGCTGGATCGCCAGCCCGCTCGGTTACTCCTCGGTCAGCCTCCACACGGTCTCCAAGGGCCGTTGAGGTAAAGCGTCAGGCCGGCTCGGCAACCTCGACGGGTTGCCGGGCCGGTGTTGCGCCGCCGTATCATCGATCTAGATATCTTGCGAGCATCCAAGGCAGACGCCACCACACCTGACGCCGCGGCGAGGCGCCTTCGCGGCGAAGCTGCATGACGGCCTATGTCCTGAGGCGCGTGCTCGGACTGATCCCCGTGCTGATCGGGGTCACGCTGCTGATCTTCTTCCTGACGCGCGTCATCCCCGGCGACCCGGCCACGGCCATGCTGGGCCAGAGGGCCGCCCCCAACCTGCTGGAGCGGCTGCGCAACGACCTGGGGCTGGACAGGCCGCTGTTCCTCGACACCCAGCGGTTCGCCGAGACCCGCGACGTCCGCACGCTGTTCGACAGCCAGTACATCGACTACATGCGCGGGCTGGTCCGCCTCGACATGGGGCGCTCGATCTACACGCTGATCCCGATCACCACCAGCTTAGGCCACAGGTTCCCGGCCACCTTCGAGCTGACCCTCTTCGCCATGGCGTTCGCGATCGTCATCGGCGTCCCGGCTGGGGTCTACGCGGCCACCAGGCGCGGCACGCTGGCCGACACCTCGATCATGATCGTGGCGCTCTCGGGAGTCTCGTTCCCGGTGTTCTGGCTGGCGATCATGATGATCTACCTGTTCGCCGTGGTGCTCGGCTGGCTGCCGCCGTCGGGGCGCCTCTCGATCCAGCTCTCCATCGACAACATCACCGGCCTGTACGTGCTCGACGCGCTGCTCACCGGCAACTGGCGGGCGGCCTGGGACGCCCTCAAGCACATCGTCATGCCGGCCATCGCGCTCGGGACGATCCCGCTGGCGATCGTCGTGCGCATGACCCGCTCCGCGATGCTTGACGTGCTCGGCCAGGACTACGTGCGCACGGCCCGTTCCAAGGGGTTGGGGGAGACGATGGTGGTCAGGAAGCACGCCTTGCGCAACGCCCTCCTGCCCGTCATCACCGTCATCGGGCTCAGCTTCGGCGTGCTGCTGTCCGGCGCCATCCTGACCGAGACCGTGTTCAGCTGGCCCGGCATCGGGCGCTGGGTGTTCGACGCCATCTCGTCGCGCGACTACCCCGTGATCCAGGGAGGCGTGATCTTCGTCGCGGCCGTCTTCGTGATCGTCAACCTGCTCGTCGACCTCTCGTACGCCGTCATCGACCCGAGGATCCAGTACTCATGAGCGTCGAAGCGGTCACGGTGACTCCCAAGGCGCAGGGCCAGTCGCTCGGCCGCGACGCCCTCAGGCGCTTCTTCCGGCACCCCACCGGCATGGTCGGGCTGTTCATCGTCGCGTTCTTCGTCCTGGCGTCGCTGCTGGCGCCGGTCCTCAAGCCTTACGACGCCGCTCGCGACCGCGACCTGCGCGCACGCCTCGCCCCGCCGAGCGCCGAGCGCTGGTTCGGCGCCGACGAGCTCGGCCGCGACCAGTTCACGCGCGTGTGGCACGGCGGCCGCATCAGCCTGCGCGTCGGCCTGGCCGCGGTGGCCGTCGCGGTGCTGGCGGGCACGATCTTGGGCGTCGCCGCCGGGTTCTTCGGCGGCTGGCTCGACACCGCCATCGTCTGGTCGATGGACATCCTGCTGGCGTTCCCCGGCGTGCTGCTGGCCATCGTCATCGTCGCGACCCTGGGGCCGAACCTGACGAACGCGCTGATCGCGATCTCGATAACGCAGGTGCCCATCTACACGCGCATCATGCGGTCGGTCGTGATGTCGGTGCGCGAGGCCGAGTTCGTCCACGGCGCCAAGGCGCTCGGCGCACGGTCCTTCCGTGTCGTGATGCGCCACGTGCTGCCGAACAGCCTGTCGCCGCTGATCGTGCAGCTGACGCTCTCGATCGGCACCGCCATCCTCGACGTCGCCGCGCTCGGCTTCCTCGGCCTCGGAGCGCAGCCGCCGCAGCCCGAGTGGGGCCTGATGATCCGCGACGGCTTCACCCAGTTCGTGAGGGCGCCCTGGATGTCGGCGTTCCCCGGCGTGGCGATCTTCTTCTCGGTCGTGGGCTTCAACCTCCTCGGCGACGCCGTGCGCGACGTCCTCGACCCGCGGCTCCGCAACGTCTGAGCCCACCTAGAATGGTGTGATGGCTCACCTCGAATCGGGCGCCTTGCGCCCACCGTCCGGGCAAGCGCTCGGCATGCTGCGCGTCGCGCCTACCTTCCACGAGCGCATCTGGGGCGCCGACCGCCTACGGGCGTTCCACGGTGCGGATGCGGCAGCAGGCTCGGCCGGCTCCGCTGCCCCGTCGGGCGAGGTCGGCTCCCCGAGCTCGACCGTGCCGATCGGCGAGAGCTGGCTCCTCGACCCAGCCAGCACCGTGGCTTCCGGCCCTCACGCCGGACTGAGGTTCGCAGACCTGGCGGCCGAGCACGGCGCCAGCCTGGTCGGCACCGTCAGCGCCGAGCGCTACGGCCCGCGGCTGCCCCTGCTGGCTAAGTTCCTCGACACCAGCGAGAGCCTCTCGATCCAGGTCCACCCGAACGACGCCCAGGCGTTGGAGTTCGAGCCGCACAGCGGCCACCTCGGCAAGTCCGAGGCGTGGTACGTGCTCGAGGTCGAGCCCGGCGCGTCACTGGTGTGGGGCTTCCGCCGCCCGGTCAGCGCGGACGAGGTGAGGCGCGCCGCGATGGACGGCAGCCTGCTCGAGCTGATGAACCTCGTGGAGGTGGCGCCGGGCGACGTCGTGGTCAACCCCGCCGGCCTGGTCCACGCGGTGGGCGCCGGGATGCTGCTCTTCGAGATCCAGCAGGCGAGCGACATCACCTACCGCCTCTACGACTACGGCCGTCTCGGGCCCGATGGGAAGCCTCGCGAGCTGCATCTGGACAAGGCGCTGACGGTCAGCGACCTCTCGCCCAGCGGCCAGCCGCCGCAACCGCCAGCGCGCCGGCGCGGCCGGTGGGACGACCTGGCGCGCGTGGAGCAGTTCGTGATGCAGCGGCTCGAGCTGGAGCCGGGCGCGACCTACGCCGAGTCGACCTCGGCCGCGAGCCTGGAACTGCTCGTCGTGGTGGCGGGGAGCGTCGACGTCAGGGCTGGCGAGCAGGTCGAGTCCCTGGGGCGCGGCGACGCGCTGCTGCTGCCCGCCTCGCTCGGCGCTTACGAGCTGCGGGGCGAGGGGGAGATCCTGCGCTGCGCCGTGACCAGACAGAGCGCAGGGTAACGGTTAGACGGCCGGCCTTGGCCCGATGCCGCCGGAGTCGTCCGCGGTGGGCACGAAGGCAGCGGCGCTCTCTTCGGCTCCCTCGGGCACGAGCATGACGTCGAGCACCTGGCGGAAGTCCTTGACCGCGACGACCTCCAGGTCCCCAAGGATCGCCTCAGGCACGTCCTCGAGGTTCGCCTCGTTGCTCTCCGGGATGATCACAGTCTTGATGCCAGCCTGGTGAGCGGCCAGCAGCTTCTCCTTGAGGCCGCCGATGGGCAGCACCCGGCCGCGCAGCGTGATCTCGCCGGTCATGGCGATGTCGCCGCGGACGCTGCGTCCGGTCAGGGCGCTGACGACGGCCGTGGCCATGGCGATGCCGGCCGAGGGCCCGTCCTTGGGCGTGGCGCCTTCCAGCACGTGCACGTGCAGGTCGGTGGCCTCGTGGAAGTTGTCGGCGATGCCGTACTCGCCTGAGTGCTTGCGCAGGAACGCGATGCCGGCCTGGGCGCTCTCCTTCATGACGTCGCCGAGCTGCCCGGTCAGGGCCACCTTGCCCTTGCCCGGCACCGCGACGGCCTCGATGTCGAGGATCACGCCGCCGACGCTGGTCCAAGCCAGGCCGTGGCTGAGGCCGACCTGCGGCACCTTCTCGGCCTGCTCGTCCCGGAACGGGGGCACGCCGAGCAGCTCGCGGGCGGTCTCCTCGTCGACCTGCCTCTCGCCCTCCCAGGGCTGCTCGAGGAACGCCTTGGCGAGCTTGCGGGCGAGCTTGGCGATGTTCCGGTCCAGGTTCCTGACGCCCGCCTCGCGCGTGTACTCGGTGACGATGCGCTTGATGGCGCCGTCGTGGATGTCGAGCCTTCCCTCGAGGCCGTGCTCCTTGAGCTGGCGCGGCACCCGGTAGCGCTTGGCGATCTCCAGCTTCTCGTCGAGCGTGTAGCCCGGGATCTGGATGACCTCCATGCGGTCCAAGAGCGGCCGCGGGATCGTCGAGAGCGTGTTGGCGGTGGTGACGAACATGACCTTGGAGAGGTCGTAGGGGATCTCGAGGTAGTGGTCCGCGAAGGTGTTGTTCTGCTCGGGATCGAGCACCTCGAGCAGGGCGGAGGAGGGGTCGCCGCGGAAGTCGGCGGTCATCTTGTCGACCTCGTCGAGCAGGAAGACGGGGTTGATGGTGCCGGCCGTCTTCATGCCCTGGATGATCCGGCCGGGGAGGCTACCGATGTAGGTGCGGCGGTGGCCGCGGATCTCGGCCTCGTCGCGGACGCCGCCTAAGCTCATGCGCACGAACTTGCGGTTGAGGCTGCGCGCGATCGACTTGCCGAGGCTGGTCTTGCCGACACCGGGCGGGCCCACCAGGCAGAGGATCGGCGCCTTGTAGTCCGAGTTCGCCACGTCCTTGGTGAGCTGGCGCACGGCCAGGAACTCGATGATGCGCTCCTTGGGCTCTTCCAGCGCGTAGTGGTCTTCGTCGAGCACCTGTTCGGAGTACGCGATGTCGAGCCGTTCCTCGTCGCGTTCGCTCCAAGGGAGGTCGAGCAGGGTATCGAGGTAGGTGCGCACCACGGTGGCCTCGGGCGACCCACCGGCCATCTTCCCGAGCCGGTCGATCTCCTTCAACGCCCGCTCCTTGGCGTGCTCCGGCATGTTCTTGGCTTCGACCCGCTGGCGCAGGTCTTCCGACTCGCTTGCCTCGTCGGAGCCGAGCTCTTTCTGGATCGCCTTCATCTGCTCGCGCAGGAAGTACTCGCGCTGGTTCGCGTCC
>CAYYOK010000176.1:0-5403 GCA_964473205.1 uncultured bacterium
TCCGCCGAGAAGATGCCGCCGACCGAGACCAGCGGCAGCTGGGTCAGCTCTCTCAGCCTCACGAGCACGGCCACGGCGCGCCGCGCCAGCGGCCGCCCCGACAGCCCGCCGGCCTCCGAGGCGTACGGCCCGCCGACGCCGTCTCGGGCTAGCGTCGTGTTGGTCGCGATGATGCCAGACGCACCCCCTTCGGTCGCGGCGGCGGCCAGGTCCACCAGCTCGGTGTCGTCGAGGTCGGGCGCGATCTTCACCAGCACCGGCCAGGAGCCGAGCTCGGCACGCAGGTCCCTGACGAGCTCCAGCAGCCCCGCCAGCTGCTGCGGACGCTGCAGGTCGCGCAGCCCTGGGGTGTTGGGCGAGGAGACGTTGAGCGCGAGGTAGTCGGCCTTGCGCCACAGCTGCCTCAGCGACAGCTCGTAGTCGGTGAGCGTCTGGTCCTCGCCGGCGGCGCGCGAGCGGCCCACGTTGACGCCTACGACGGCTCTAGCGCCCGAGCCGTTGCCGGCCTCGCTCGCCGCCGTCTGTCTGAAGCCGTCCAGCCGAGGCGCCAATGCGGCGGCGCCGCGGTTGTTGAAGCCCATGCGGTTGATGATCGCCTCGTGGTCCACGAGCCGGAAGAGCCGCGGCCTGGGGTTGCCCGGCTGCGGCATCGCGGTGACGCTGCCGACCTCGACGGCGCCGAACCCGACCGCAGCGAGCGCGGGGATCGCGATCCCGTCCTTGTCAAGGCCAGCCGCCAGCCCGAGCGGGTTGGGGAACTCGAGGCCGAAGGCGGACACCGCCAGCCGCGGGTCGGTGACGGCGTAGGCGCGCTGCAACGACGCCAGGGCGACCTGGCTGTGCGAGGCGAGAGCCAGGCCGCGCATGGTGAGGGAGTGCGCGGTCTCGGCGTCGAGCCGGAACAGCGCGTTTCTGGCGAGAGGGTAGGCGGCCACGGCGGCCCTAGGGCTGGCGGGGGTTCGAGGGGCGGATCTCGACCTTGCTCGGCAGCGTGCGCGCGGGCATCTTCGCGAGGTACACGACCGTCTGCGCGATGTCCTCCGGCTGGATCTTCCAGGCGTCGTCGTCGCTGACCGGTCGCCGGCTGAAGGTGGTCGCGACCGAGCCAGGCATTATCGTGCTGACCCGGATGCCGTAGGCGCGCAGGTCGAGCATCGCCGCCTGCGTGAAGCCGAGCAGCCCGAACTTGCTGGCGTTGTACGCCGCGCCGCCGGCGAAGAAGTTGGCGCCCGCCAGGCTGCCGACGGTGACGATGAGCCCCTGGCTGCGCTTGAGCTCCTCTACGGCTGCCGACACGCTGTAGAACACGCCGGTCAGGTTGGTGGCGATGATCTCGTCCCAGGTCTCGGGGTCGAGGTCATCGACGGGCCGCAGGGCCCCCACGCCGGCGTTGGCGACGAGCAGGTCGAGCCCGCCGAAGCGGCCGGCTGTCCTCGAGACGAGCTCGCGCTGCTGGGAGAGGTCCCTGACGTCACACGCAGCCGCCAAGACCCTGGAGCCGGCGTCCTCGCCCAACGATGCGGCCGCCTGCTCGATCTCGCTCTGGCTGCGCGAGCTGATCGCCACGTTCATGCCCTCTGCGAGCAGGGCGGCGGCCACCGCCAGCCCGATGCCCTTGCTGGCGCCGGTCACCAGCGCCGTCTTGCCGCGTAAGTCCATGGGCGAGGCTAACACTTCCCACGGCGCGCCCACGGGTACTACACTCGGTCAAGTGCGGCGACTGACCCTGATCCGGCACGCCCTGACCGACTGGAACGCCAGTGGCCGCTTTCAAGGACATAGCGATGTGCCGCTCAACGAGATCGGGCGCCGCCAGGCCCGGAGCCTGGCGCGCTACGTCGCCGGGCTCGAACCCGACGCTCAGGTGCATTCGAGCCCGCTGTCGCGAGCCGTGGAGACGTCGCAGATAGCCTTCCCCGAGCGCGAGCTGCTGCTCGACGAGCGCCTGCGGGAGCTCGACTTCGGGGAGTTCGAGGGGAAGACCCTCGCCGAGAACGAGGCGGTCGACGGCTGGTCGGCGTGGGTGGCCGACGCCTACGCCAGGTCGGCGCCAGGCGGCGAGTCTTACGAGGCCCTGAGGAGGCGCGCCGCCTCGTGGCTGGCCGACGTGATCGACTCAGGCGTCGAGCACGCGGTGGCCGTCACGCACTCGGGGACGATCCAGATGGTGCTGGCCGAGGTGCTCGGCATCGAGCACCCGCGCTGGCGCAAGCGCCTCTACCTGCGGCACACCGGCATCAGCCGGCTGCTGTTCCGCGGCGACGAGGTCCTGATCGAGCGCGTCAACGACACCCGCCACCTCACCCGCGAGGGCGCCGACCCCTTCCTCGACTGACGGGTGGTAGGCTCGGCCCGTGGCCGCAGCGGGCGAGTTCGTAGTGCAGCAGCCGGGTTTCACCGGCAGCGTGTCCGAGCTCGCGCACGCGCTGCGCACCGGCGCGCTGCGCCCCATCGACCTCGATCTCTACCAGCTGGTGAGGTCCTACCTCGACTACCTGCAGGAGTACGCCACCGACCTCGAGCACGCCTCCGAGGCGCTGCCGAGGGTGGCTCAGGTCATCGAGCTGAAGCTCAGGCTGCTGCTGCCGAAGCCGCCCCGGCTCGATCCCGAGGTCGCCGAAGCCGAGGCTCTCGAGCAGGGCCTCGAAGCCGTGGCGCTTCTCGAAGCCCTCGAGGAGGCTATCGCCTTCCTGCGCCAGCGGCGCAGCGAGCGGCGCCTGGTGCTGCCGGCTCGCACCGACCGTCCGCCCTACCCGCGCCCGCACCGGCCTATCCGCACCAGCCCGAGCGCGCTCGCCAGCCTGGCCGCGGCGCTGCGCGGCGCCAGCTACTTCGAGCTGGAGGCCGAGAGGGCCTCGCTCAAGAGCGTCATGCGAGACCTCCTCCTCGCCGTGCGAGCGCGCCTCAAGGGCGGGCTGTTCGAGCTGCTGCCGGGACGCGGCTGGGCGGAGCGCACGATCGCCTTCACGGCGCTGCTCGAGCTCGTCAAGGAGGGCAAGGTGACGGCCGAGCAGAGCGAGCCCTACGGCGCGATCTCGGTGTCGCTGGCCGAGAGCCCGAGCGAGGACGACGCCGTGGCCACGGCCGCCTGACCCTCCTGGCCCTGACCTTCCCAGGACGACCTAGATCGACGCACTAGGCTGGCGCCCTAGGGTTGACGTCCTAGGTTGACGTCCTAGGCGGGCGGTGCAGCGTAGCTGTAGCCGTAAGCCACCTCGAAGCCGAGCTCGCGGTAGAGAGCGACGGCGGGCGCGTTGAGCGAGGCCACCTGCAGGTACGCCTCGCGCGCACCTGCCTCCGCGCCCCACGACAGCAACCCGATCAGAACGTGGCGCGCGTGCCCCGCGCGGCGGTGCTCCTGCAGCGTCAGCACGTCGTAGACGCCGAGCAGGCCGTCGGTCACGATCCCGAGTCCGACCGCCGCGACCTCGCCGCCTGCCGCCGTCGCGACCTCGAAGTAGGCGGTAGCGCCGCGCGCGGCCAGAGCCAGGGCCAGCCTCTCGTCGGAGTCGGCACCCTGGTGTCCCGCCAGGTGGACGGCTCGCCACGAGCTCGACGCCTGGGCGCTCCAGGTCGCGGCACCCCGAGGTCGGAACGCGTCGGTCTCGGCCGCCGGAAGAGGCAGAGATCGGCTCATCACCAGGGTCGCGCCCGACTCCGTCCAGCCCAGCGCAGCCGCTTCCGCCAGCACCCCGGGAGGCGCCAGAGGCGTGAGGCGCAGACGCGGTCGGTGCCCGCGCTCGCGGTAGGAGTCGGCGATCTCGGCGACGGAGGCCGGTCGCGCGGCGAGCCGGCCCTGCTCACCCTCGGACGCCGACGCGCTCGCGGCCGGCCACGGCACCGCCGACGCCGAGCTCACTCGCCCTATCGATCCGCTAGCGGTGGCAGAGCAGCGCCAGCCCGGCAGCTCCCAGCTCTCTTCCGGCGCCATGACGGCCTGCATGTGCCGCTCGAGCCTCGCGACGCGAGCCAGGTGGGGACCGTCGACCGGGAGCAGGGGCGTCGCCTCAGTCCTCGACGCCGAGCGCCAGGACCTTGGCCTCCTTCTTGCGCATGTTCGGGTCGAGCACGCGCTTGCGCAGCCTCAGCGACTTCGGCGTCACCTCGAGCAGCTCGTCGTCGGCTAGGTACTCGAGCGCCTCCTCCAGCGTCAGGCGCCGCGGCGGCACCAGGATGAGGTTCTCGTCGCTGCCGGCGGCGCGGACGTTGGTGAGCTTCTTGTTCTTGGTGACGTTGATGTTCAGGTCGCCCTGGCGTGCGTTGGCGCCGAGGATCATCCCGACGTAGACCTCGGTGCCTGGCGTGATGAAGAACGTGCCGCGGTCGGAAAGCTTGAACAGGCTGTACGCGAAGGTCTCGCCCGGCTCCATCGCCACCAGCGAGCCGTGGTTGCGCGTCACGACGTCGCCGGCGTGCGGCTCGTAGCCGTCGAAGACGTGGCTGAGGACCCCCTCGCCCTGCGTCATGGAGAGGAACACCGTGCGGAAGCCGAAGAGGCCGCGGCTGGGCATGCGGAACTCGAGGCGGGAGCGCGTCTCGCCCGGCTCCATCTGGCGCATGGTGCCGCGGCGGCTGGCAAGGGCCTCCATCACGCTGCCCATGGCGCTGTTGGGCACGTCGACGACCACGCGCTCGAACGGTTCGAGCGTCGTCCCGCCCGACTGCTTGAGGATCACCTCGGGGCGCGAGACGCTGAACTCGTAGCCCTCGCGGCGCATGTTCTCGATCAGGATGCTCAGGTGCAGCTCGCCGCGGCCGGAGACGCGGTAGCGCTCGCTGCCCAGCGGCTCGAGACGCATCGCGACGTTGACCAGCAGCTCGCGCTCGAGGCGGTCGGCGAGGTGGCGGCTGGTCACGTACGTGCCCTCGCGGCCCGCGAACGGGCTGGTGTTGGGGCTGAACGTGACGGCAACGGTCGGCTCGTCGACCTTGGGCGACGGCAGGGCCCTGACGGCGTCGGGGCTGCACACGGTGTCGCCGATGCTGATCTCGTCGACACCGCCGAGCACGACGATGTCGCCGGTCTCGCCGACCTCCGTCTCGACCCTGGTGAGCCCGAGGTGGGTGTAGACCTTCGTGACCCTGGCGCGCTGGCTCTCCCGCGTCGGGCCGACGACCACGATGTTGTCGTTCGGCTTGACGCTGCCCTGCAGGATGCGTCCGAGCGCGAGGCGGCCGAGGTAGTCGGAGTAGTCGAGGTTGCTGACCTGGAGCAGCAGCGGCGCCCGCGGGTCGCCGCCGGCCGGCGCGACGCGCTCGATGATCGTCTCGAACAGCGGCTGCAGGTCGGAGCCGGGGGGCTGGCCCTCGCGCCACGCCCTGCCCTCGCGCGCCACGGCGTGCAGGATGGGGAAGTCGAGCTGCTCGTCGTCGGCGCCGAGCTCGACCATCAGGTCGAAGGTC
>CAYYOK010000177.1:0-5287 GCA_964473205.1 uncultured bacterium
CGTACACATCCTCCAACGTCCAAGCCAGCACCGGCCCTCCGTACCCCCGCGCCGCTGCCCGGAACTTCTCCGTGTACCCCCCTGCCGACAGGAACACCAGCGGCGCACGCTCCCCAGCCGCGTAGGCCCACTTCAGCCCCGCCTCGCGCGCCCGCCGAACGGCGTCGAGGTGCTGCTGGAGCACGTCCGCCCCCATGGCGCGCCGCTGGAACTTCACCGCGCCGGTCATGACGGGTCCGTCCACCAGCGGCGCCACGACGTCGATCTCCAGTGACTCGCCTCTGCGGTCCTGCCCCTCCCACCGGCTCCATCGCTCCACCAACGGCAACGACCGCGCCTCGCGCAGGCGTTCGTAGGTGGGAGCCACGAGCTCCTCGAACGGGGGCCCCAGGAACGTTTCGAGCCTGGGCGCGACGACCTGGTCGTACACGGCAAGCGGATCACTGCGCTCCAAGAGCGACGCGTGCGGCGTCACGAACGCGTGATAGAACCTCAGCGCGGGATCGGTGATGCCGTAGCGCACGGGCGCGTTCCGCGGAGCCCCGATGACGTCCACTTGCCGCAGCACGCCGATCTCCACCAGTGTCTCCAGCCTTCGAACCAGACTGGCGTCGGCCTTCAAGCCAGTGGCGTCGGCGATCCTTGATCGCGTCGTCGCCCCAGACGCAACGGCGCGGACGATGCCGGAGTACGCCGCGACGTCACCCAGACCCTCCTCTTGGGCGAGCACGGTGTCGAGCTGCAGTCGCAGCCGACCCTCCTTCGCCAGCAGGAGGCGCGCCACGTTGTCCCGTAAGGAGGCCTTCGGGTCGAGTGCCGCCCAGTACGCCGGCGTACCGCCGAGCACGCCGAACGCAGCGGCCTTCTCACGATGACTCCAACCCCTCGTGAACGCCGCCGTGTCGAACACGGTCAACGGTTCCAGTCGCAGGTGCACATCGAGCCTGCCGAACAACGGCGCACCGCCGGCGGCGAGCGCCTCGAGCGTCGATACCGCCGAGCCGCTCAGCACCAGCACCAGCGGGCGAGCATGGGAGCGCCGTTCCAGCACGGCGTTGATCGCCGACGCCACTTCCGCCAGCCCGCGGTCTTCGCTGGCCACGTACTGGAACTCGTCGAGCACGACCACCATCGGCTCGGGCGCGCGCAACCGCCAGATCAGGTCGAAGACCGACCTCCAGGTGGGGTAGTCGTCCGGTTCGATCTCCTCGCCGCTCCACGATGCCAGGTCGAGAAGCAACTGGCGCCGGTTCTGCTCGGGCGTGGTCGCCGTCGCTGTGAACAGGAAGACCTGGTCTTCTGGCCATGTTCGCGTGAGCAGGAAGGTCTTGCCGACACGCCGACGACCGGTGACGAGAGCGATGGACGGCTCCTTGCGCTCGAGCAACGCCCGGAGGAGGGCGCGCTCGTGATCGCGGTCGACCAGGTCGATGGATCGGTGAAGCATGTCTCCGACAGACTACCACACGGGTGTGATACACGATCGTGTGATACACGATCGTGTGATACTACATGCGTGTACTAGCACACGCGTGTGGTGGCTATGCGACAAGTGCACGTTCAGGCAGGAACGGTTGGCAACACGCGTTCCCCCGCGCGCCTTGTCAACGGGGATGGTCAAGTTGGCGCCAAAGGGTGAACACGATACTCACCCGAACGGATCCACCACCTCCACCCCCATCACCTTCTGCCCGTCCTGCAGGTCCTCGCTCCACACCCGCGTACAGCCGTGATCGATCGCCGCCGCCAAGATCAGCGCGTCGTAGAACCCGAACCCGTACCTGTCCCGCACGTCCAGGGCCGACGCGTAGAGCGCGGGGCTCGGCGCGATCCGCCACAGCGGCAGCAGCACGTTGTCCAGGAACCTTCGCGCGTCCGACGTGGACGCGCCCAGCTTGCGCGTCATCACGTTCAGCGTTTCCTGCACCACCTGGAAGCTGATCACGCCCGAGCCGTCCGAGAGCGCGCGCTGCACGAGCCGCTCGGCTACGCCGCGCTTGTGGTCGTCGGTCTCGTCGAAGAGGTAGAGGAAAACGTTGGAGTCGAGGAACTCAGCGCTCATGCATCTCGTCGCGCGTGAAGCGGCGGCCCCCGGTGCGCACCCGCGTTCGAAGCTCCGCGATCAACTGCATCGCCGCCTCGGAGCGCTCCTCGCGCCGAGCGTACGCCTCGAGCCAGCGGCGGAACTCCTCGTTGAGCGTGGTGTGTTCGCTGCGAGCCCGCTCCCTGGCAGCCTCGATAAGGCGCTCGTCGGCGCTGAACGTCACGTTCTTCATGACGGCCCTCCACGGCGAGGGTAGCACGATGGTCGTGTACACGATCTTCGTGTGCCCGACACGCCGGTACGGAGCGTTCGACGCGCAGTTCAGCGCGAACACCGCGCCGGACGTAGGTGAACGAACCCGCCCGAACCCCATCCTCCCCGCCGCCACCTGCTACCTTGACCCATGACCACCCCCACCGCCCGCCCCTTCCACATCGAGCCCGTCTCCGGCTTCACCCCGATGATCGGCCACCTCGTCGCCATGCTCGAAGACGCCCGGGGAACGCTCCTGCAGGCCGTCGAAGGACTGTCGCAGCCCGAACTCGACTTCCTGCTCGACGACCACGCCAACTCCATCGGCGCCCTGCTGGACCACGTCGCCAGCGTCGAGGAGGCGTTCCAGGAGTACACCTTCGGCGAAGCCTACGAACCTAGGAGCTCCGACCGGCGCATGATCGCCGGACGCCTGGGCGACGAAGCCCGGGCCACCATCCGCGGCCACGACCTGGCGCACTACACGGAGCGCCTCGCCGCCGTACGCGCCTTTAGCCTGGCGGAACTCGCCAAGCACGACGACCCCTGGCTACACGAAGAGGCGCGCCTTCGCAACGACCGCGTCGCGAACCACTTCTGGTGCTGGTACCACGCGATGGAGGACGAGCTGAACCACCGCGGGCAGATCCGGTTGATCCGGAAGCGGTTGCCGTAGGCTAGCCGGCGAGCGACGATGCTGACGGCCCTCTCTCAACTCAACCGCGTCCTCGGCCGAGCCCTGGAGCTCGTCCTGGGCAGCGCGCTGCTGGTCATGAGCGTAACCGTCATCCTGCAGGTCTGGTTCCGCTACGTCGCGCGCGCGCCGCTCACGTGGTCCGAAGAGCTCAGCCGCTACCTGCTCGTCTTCCTCACCTTCGCGGCCGGCGCGTTGGCGTACTACCGCGGCGGGCACGTGGGCGTCGACCTACTGGCACCGCGCCTCGAGCCTCGCAAACGCGCGGCGCTGCAGGCCTTCCTCGCTGCCGTGGTGCTGCTCCTCGGGCTCACCATGGCGATCAGCGGCATCGAACTCGTCGAGCGCAACCAGGCGCAACTGAGCCCTGCGATGCGTGTCTCGATGAGCCTCCCGAACGCCGCCATCCCGCTTTCCGGCGTGCTCCTGGTGCTCTTCTCCGCCGAGGCGCTGTTGCGCGCGTGGCGGGCCCGACCGCACCTTCCCCTCACCATCGCGTTCGCCGTCGGTTGGCTCCTGCTCGCCTCCGTCGTGTTCGGCCGCGGCCTCGGTTGGCCGGTGTTCGCCCAATTGGCCGGCTGGACGGCGCCGTTCTCCATCCCGCTCCTGATGCTGCTGGTGTTCGCGGTGCTGCTGCTCCTCGGCCTGCCGGTCGCCTTCGTCCTGGCCGTCACCGCCATCGTGGCGATGCTCTCCAGCGGCAGCCGCCTGGTGCTGCTCCCCAGCCGCATGTTCGCCGGCACAGACTCGTTCCCGCTCCTCGCCGTGCCGCTCTTCGTGCTGGCCGGCTCGCTCATGAGCACCGGCGGCATCACCAAGCGGCTGGTCGACTTCGCGGTGAAACTCGTCGGGTGGCTGCGCGGTGGACTGGCGCTGGTGAACATCCAGGCGTCGATGTTCTTCGCCGGCATCTCCGGCTCGGCCGTGGCCGATGCCAGCGCGGTCGGCGGGGTGCTCATCCCGGCCATGGAGGAGGACGGCTACGACAAAGACTTCTCCGCCGCCGTCACGGCCGCCTCCAGCACGGTCGGACCCATCATCCCGCCATCCATCCCCCTGATCCTCTACGGCATCCTGGCGCAGGTCTCGGTCGGCGCCTTGTTCTTGGCAGGGGCCGTGCCGGGCATCCTGCTCGGCGTCGGCATGATGATCCTGACCTACTTCATCTCCCGCAGGCGCAACTACGCCGCCCATCCGTGGCAGGGCTTCCGCGCCGTGGGCAAGGGGTTCGTGTCGGCCTTCTGGGCGTTGCTCACACCCTTGATCATCCTCGGCGGCATCCTCGGCGGCATCTTCACCGCCACCGAAGCCAGCGCCGTCGCAGTCGGCTACGCCTTCATCGCCGGCGCGTTCATCTACCGCGAGCTCGACTGGCGCACCATCCCGAAGACGTTGGTCGAGGCCACCCTCGTCACCTCGCTGATCATGTTCGTGATCGCCGCAGCCCAGCCGCTGGCGTTCGTCTTCGCCCGCCAGCGCATCCCGGAGCTCGTCGGCAACGCGCTGTTCACCATCAGCGACAACCCCCTCGTGCTGCTGCTGCTGGTGAACGTGCTGTTGCTGCTGGTCGGCACCTTCCTCGAGACCACCGCCGCCCTGATCGTGTTCATCCCCATCCTCGTTCCGCTCGTCACCAGCGTCGGCATCGACCCGGTGATGTTCGGCGTGATCATGGTGCTCAACCTCGTCATCGGCCTGGTGACGCCGCCCGTGGGGGTGGTGCTGTTCGTCACGTCCGGCATCGCGAAGTTGCGGCTGGAAGCGCTCATCCGTGCCATCTGGCCCTATCTCTTGGTGATGCTCGGCGTATTGTTGCTCGTCATCCTCTTCCCGGTGTTGTCCCTCGGGTTGCCGCGGTTGTTCGGGTACTGAGGCGCGGCAGCCTATGCTTCGGGCACCGAGGCTTGGCTCGACACCGATGCGGATCCGCCCGAGCGGACCAGCGCAGGCTCGGGCATGGAAGTTCCGGCAAGGCCCCACGCCAACGCGTGGGCACGATCGAAGGAGGTCGAACGTGAAACGACGGTTGACGATCCTCTTGGCCGCGCTCCTCGTCGCAGGCATGGCGCAGGCGCAGACCACGCTCCGGCTCGCGCACGTGGTGAACGAGCAGGCGAACCACCACATGCTCGCGCTCGGCTTCAAGGAGTCGCTCGAGCGCCTCTCCGGCGGCGCCATCCAGGTCGAGATCTTCTGCTGCGGCCAGCTCGGCGCGGGCGAACGCGAGCTCATCGAACTCGCTCAGCTCGGCGAGATCGACGTCTACGCCGGCTCCACCGGCGCCGTGGGCGGCTTCG
>CAYYOK010000178.1:0-5087 GCA_964473205.1 uncultured bacterium
GACAGCCCGTACGACTCCTCGAGCCGCCGCACGCGCGCCCGCGCCAGCGCCAGGCGCGGGTCGCCGGCCGACAGCGCCGCGGCCGCGGCCTGCCAGAACTCGAGGTCGTCCCCCAGCCTCTCGGCGAGGTCGTAGAGGGCGTCGGGGTCGCCGACCATCAGCACGGCCTGCCGGAGCTGCTCCTCGAGCTCCCAGCGCCTGTCGGTGACGCCGGGCGCCTCGCTGTTCGGCAGCAGCGGACCGCGCATGAGGCTCACGGCCTCACGGATGCGGCCGGACCTGATCATGTCCGCGAGGCTCACGACGTCGGCCTCGTACGGCACGGTGAAGCGGTAGGGCGCGTCGCTGACCGGCAGCACCTGGCGCAGCCGCGTGACGAGGCTGCGCATCCCGCCGCTCGTGAACGGCGCATGGCCGTCGGGCACGAGGAAGTCGTTGAGCTCGTCGCGCGTGATCCCGGCCGGGTGCAGCGCCAGGGCCAGGGCGGTCTCGGCCAGGCGTCCGGGGAGGTGCACGTCCTCGCCCTGGTAGCGGCACTCGAAACCGCCGAGGAACCGGAACGACAGCGGGGCACGTGGGGTGGAGAGCGTCGCCCACACGCCCGTGAAGGCGCGCGCGGGACCGCTGAGGACGTTCAGGGCCGTGGGGCTCAGGCCGCTGAGCACGGGAACGAGCTCACGCGGCACGTTGTGCGCCGCCCCGCCGCTCGCGAGGAGGTAGTAGAGCGCGGCCGTGAGGCGCTGCTCCGCGACCAGTTCCTTCTCCAGCATGGCCTCGAGCAGGTCGTCGGCGGCCCCGTCGGCACCCGCGATCGCACCCACCATCCCCTTGGCGAGGGCGGCGAGCTTGCGCTCGTATCCCGGCCCGGCCGAGGACACCTCCCACGCGTCGTCGGCGACCTTCTGCGCCTCCTCCATGCGGTCCAGCTCGAGGAGCACGCGCACGAGCTGGTAGCCGTAGCGCGCGCGGTGGCGGCGCTGGCTGGCGTGGTAGGAGGCGCTGAGGAGCTCGAGTGCCTCCGCCGGCCGCCCCTCGGCGAGCTCGAGCTGGGCCAGGGTGCTGCGGAAGATCACCGCGAGGCTCGGCAGGCTCCCCTCGACCAGGGCCTGGGCCTCCTCCAGCATCGTGCGCAGGCCGACGAGGTCGCCGGTCATGATCCGCGCCATCGCGAGCTGGTTCACGATCAGCAGCCGCCGGTTGCCGTCCTGTAGCTGCTCCCTGTCGACGACGTCGAGCGCCCAGCGCGCCCAGCTCGCCGCGCGGGCGTGCTCGCCCATGTGCAGCAGGCGCGAGGCGAGGCTGTAGGCGTTGCGGGCGACGTCGTAGGCCGTGCCCTGCTCCTCGGCGAGCCTCACGCTCTCGCGCAGCAGCTCGACCGCCCGCTCGTCGTTCGGGTGCAGGCGCCCGTACTGCCACAGCGTGAGGGGCGTGCGCCGCGCCTGGACGGCCTGCTCGGCCGTCGCGAAGCCCTCGCGCGGCGGCAGAGAGCCGGCGTAGCGGGCCCGCAGCGCGGGAGCCGTGTGGGCGCTGAGGTACGCCTTCACGTCGGCGAGCGCCGTGTGGTAGTCGTTCGCCGCCACGCCGGCGACGAGCCGCCACTCCAGCACGCGCTCGCCGTGGGCGTACGACTCGGGCAGCGCCGAGAGCAGTACGTGCAGGCGCTCGAGCAGACCCTCGCACTGGAAGCGCGGGCCGGCGTGCTTGAGGAGGTCGTCGACGAGGTCGGGAGCCTTCAGCACGGCGAGCTCGAGCGCCGAGACGGGGTCGCCGTCGCGCATGAAGGCGTAGACGGCGGGCCGGACGTCGACGAGCTGGGCGTCGGCCTCAGGCAGCAGCGGGCCGGCCGGCGAGGGCACGCGCAGGCTCGGCAGCCCGGCCCCCCGGAGCGCGCTCGCCATGAGCTCCGTGAAGCGGCCGCCGGAGGCGCGCCACAGCTCGCGCGCTGCCTCGGGCCGCAGGCTCCCCGGCACCATCTCGATGGCCTCGTCAACGGTGACCGCCAGGGACGCCTCGTCCAGGACGACGCAGCGGGCGAGGAGCTCGTCGCGACGCGGCCCTCCTCCCCGGACGTCCAGAACGACCTCGTAGCCGTTGCCGTGCAGGTCGAGCAGGTCGTCGAGGAGCTGCTGGCTGGGGTCGTCGGTCGTGACGGCGAGCGTCAGCGGCTTGAGGTCGGAGCGGTGCCGCGCCAGCGCGGCGAGGTGCGACCTGTAAGGCAGGGCCAGGCTCAGCAGCGGCGCCGCGAGCTCGGCGTTGACGGCGCGAGCGAGAGCGTTGCCGTGGGAGACCTGGTCACCCCAGCGGTCGAGCTGGAACCAGGCCACGGGTCCGTGCTGACGCAGGGCCTCGATGACGAAAGGCACGCCGAGCGGCTCCCCGCCCAGCAGGGCGACGGGCCTCTCGGCGCCTCTCACCGCCTCGACGACGCGCGGCAGCCACATGCTGCCAGGATAGCCCCGTCTCGGGCGGTCGCCAGCTCGGCGCTGGCTACCCCATACCCGCGGTCAGGCCGCGGCGAGCGTCAGGCGGTCGGCCGTGGCGCTGACGCCAGCCGTCCCGACCCCGTTCTCCTCCTCGACCCTGGCCGTCGCCGCGATCGCTTCCAGCAGCGCGACGTCTCGTACGACCAGCCGTTCCCCAACGAACTGGAACCGTGTCGAGCGCTGCAAGCGGGCGAGTGCTTCTGCTCTCTCCACTGCCTACCTCCCTGATAGCGGGGCCAAGCTAGCGCCCGAAGCGATTCACACCCGCTTCAAGGGCCGGCCGGGGCGCTCCACGGGGATGAAGCGGGTTTGAAGCGCCCCCCCGGGTACGTTTCACCCAACTCAGGAGGTACTCATGTTCAAGAGGTTCGCTCGTTCGCTCGCCGTCGCCGCCACCGTCCTCGGTCTCACCTTCGGCACCGTGATGGTCTCCAGCTCGCTCAACCCCGACGTCACGATCGCTGACAGCGCCGGCCAGAAGGGCGAGATCGACGTCGGCTGATAGCCGGACGGGAGACCTCCCGCCACGCCCTGGACCCGCACGCCTAGCGCCTCGCACCGCCGCCACCGGGGGGAGCGAAGGTACCGAGGCCAGGCGAGGAAGCTACAAGCCCTAAGCCGCACGCGACCGCCCCAGGTACCCGTCGGCCCACGCCCTCTAGACAACGGAAGCCCGCCGAGGGCCGCAAAGTGCCAGAACAACCTAGCAGTGCCCCCCCGTTACACGAGTTGGGCTTCATGTTCCAGCCGGTCGTCTCCCTGGACGACGCCCAGGCGTCCTGGTCGGAGGCCCTCGTCAGGTGGAGCCTCCCGGACGGCACCGTACGGGGCCCGGCAGACATCCTCCCCCACTGGCTCAGCGACCAGCGCCACGACACGTTCACGCGCTTCAGCGTCGAGCGCGTCGCAGCCGTCCTCTCGGAGCACGCGCAGGCGCACGTCTCCGTGAACCTGAGCCCGGCTCAGGTGACGCACCCCCAGACGTTGACCAGCCTCGAGGGCCTCCTGCCGAGCGTGCGGCAGCGGCTGCGCGTCGAGCTGACCGAGCAGACCTTCGGCGACACCAAGCGCCTGTGGAGCAGCCTCGCGACCCTGCGCGAGCGCTGTGGCGCCGTGCTCCTCGACGACATCACCATGGACGACGCCCACGAGCGCATCCCCCGCGCCGACGTGATCGACGGCGTCAAGCTGGACCGCAGCGTCACCCGTGACCTGCAGGACCCGGCGCGGAGGCCGAGGCTCGAGCGCTTCGTGCGCGCGCTCGCCGGCCGGTTCGCGATCGTCGTGCTAGAGGGCGTCGAGGACCCGGAGATCTGTGACTACGTCGAGGCGCTCGGCGTGACCCACGTGCAGGGCTTCGGCATCGGCCATCCCAGGCCCGAGCTCGTCTCGCCCCTGTACGAGCCGCGCCTGCCCGAGCTCGAGGCCGCCGCGGCGCGAGGCGTGAGGCTGCACCTCGGCAACCTGCTCCTCGGGCGCGGCGACTCCGAACTGCACTCCTGATACCACAGGGACCTTCGTCCCTGGTGCCCTCGCACTCCCTCTGCTAACCACCGCAACTGACGCACTACCAGGGACGGTTGTCCCAGGTAGGCCCAACTGACGGCCGGTTACCTTCGAAGAGATATGTCAACTCTCGCGTCAGGAGGTCTGCCGTCATGAAGCGCATCAGCACCGTCCTCGTGATCTGGCTTGCGATCGTGGGCGTAGCCGTCGGCGTCGCCCTGGCCCAGGGCCAGGGGGGCGAGGCCGCGGCACCACCCGCGTCCGCGACGGCCGAGGCGCAGCCGCAGGACCCTCTCTTCCAGGTCGCCAGCGGCCTGTTCGCACCGCTGCCGGAGGTCGTAGACGACGCCGCCCGTCCCGTGACCGACGAGAAGGTCGAGCTCGGCAAGATGCTGTGGTACGACACGCGCCTCTCGCTCTCCGGCGGGTTCTCGTGCAACAGCTGCCACAACCTCGCGACCTACGGCGTGGACAACCTGCCGACCTCGCTCGGCCACGGCTGGGCGATCGGCCCGCGCAACGCGCCGACGGCGCTGAACGCGGCCCTGCACGCCACTCAGTTCTGGGACGGCCGCGCCGCCGACGTCGAAGCGCAGGCGCAGGGCCCGATCCTCAACCCGATCGAGATGGGCACGCCCTCGGCCGAGTTCGCTACCGAGCGCATCGCCTCGATCCCGACCTACGTCGAGCTCTTCGAGCGGGCGTTCCCCGGCGAGGAGCAGCCGCTCACCTACGAGAACATCGCCAACGCGATCGCCTCGTTCGAGCGCACGCTCACGACGCCGGCTCGCTTCGACGACTACCTCGCCGGTGACCTCGACGCCCTCGACGACCTCGAGAAGGAGGGCCTGCAGGTCTTCATCAACACCGGCTGCGCCGGCTGCCACAACGGCGCCGCGCTCGGCGGCAACACCCTGCAGCGCTTCGGCGTCGTCGAGTCGTACTGGGAGGCTACCCGCGACTACGTCACGATCGACTCGCCGACGATGCCGATGGACGTCGGCCGCTTCGCCGTGACCCACGACGAGTCGGACCTCTACGTCTTCAAGGTCCCGTCGCTGCGCAACATCACCCGCACCTACCCGTACTTCCACGACG
>CAYYOK010000179.1:0-5023 GCA_964473205.1 uncultured bacterium
CACAGATGGCGGCCCTGGAGGCGAGCCTCGCTCCTCTGGCGTCTGCGGCCGAACGGCCAGCACCTCCGAGCCCTTGGGACGCCGAGTACCTGTCACCCGCAGACGAGCGCGCCCTGCGGGCGCGGTCGGCCGAGGACCTCGACCTGAGCCTTGGGCCCGGCGAGGTGGCGCTGGTGCTGGTCGAAGAGGCTTCCCTGCGGCGGACCCTGACGGCGCGGCCCGTGGTCCTCTACCCGGTCGTGACGGTGGCGGACGCGAAGACCGGGAACCGCTACGGAGCCGGCTTCGCTACGCCTCTGGTGGGCACGTCGCGGGCCTGGCTCGGCCGCTTGGGAGGCTGATATGCGCCGCTGACATGCGCTGCCGAGACGTGCTGCTCGGATGTGCTACAGTCTCTCTTTGCCGCGTCGTCGCCCGGCCCGGTTCTGGCACCGCTACGGCTCAGCTCAGGCTTTGTCCCCGCATCGCACGGAACCGAGACTCAGAGGCGGCGCGTGACGGCGCTCCTTCTACAGGCGCCAGCGGCGCGGAAGGAGGTGCCAATGCCGAAGTACGATCTCAACGTCATCCTCGACCCGAGCCTCAGCGAACAGCAGGTGCAGGTCGAGAAAGACGCCGTCGCTGCGCAGATCCAGCGCGTGGAGGGTGAGGTCTTGGAGCTCGAGGAGTGGGGTATCAGGCGGCTCGCCTACCCGATCCGCAAGGGCAACGAGGGCTACTACCTGATCTACCGCCTGAACCTCAGCGGCGAAGCCCCCAAGGCCATCGAGTCGGCCCTGCGCTTGCGCGACAACGTCATGCGCGTGCTAGCCGTCAAGGACCGGCCCGAGTGGAAGACCAAGAAGGAACCCAAGGCCACGCCGGTGGCCGAAGCTGCACCAGCAGCCCCGCCGGCCTGACCGCCGCCCCGAGGACGAGCGCTAGGAGACTCCCATGGCACGCGGACTGAACAACGTCTATCTCGCTGGCAGCCTTACCAAGGCACCTGAGCTCAGGTACACGCCCGCCGGCTTGGCCATACTGGAGTTGAACCTCGCAGGCAACGACAACGTCATCGGTGACGACGACCAGCCGCGTGAGCTGGCGTGGTACCACCGCGTGACCGTGTTCGGTGCCCAGGCCGAATCGCTCGCCAACCAGCTCGAGGACGGCGCGGCCGTCTTCGTCGAGGGCCGGCTCAACTTCCGCTCGTGGGACGCTCCCGACGGGCAGAAGCGCTCCTCGCTCGACGTCAACGCACAGCGCGTCGAGCCGATGACCGCCGGCACGCGCGGCAGCGAACCGACCGTCATCGACGCCAAGGGGCAGCCGCGCCTGAAGAACGCGCTGAACCAGGTCATGATCGTCGGCAACCTGACCAGGGACGCAGAGCTTCGTTACACCCCCAACGGCAGCGCTGTCACGCGCTTCAGCGTGGCGGTGAACGAGCGCTTCCGCGGCAGGGGCGGCGAGGACCAGGAGCGCACGCACTACGTCGACGTGAACGTCTGGCGCGAGCTCGCCGAGGCTACTGGCGAGCTGAAGCGCGGCGACCCGGTGTTCGTCATCGGCCGCCTGACGAACGACTCGTGGACGGACAAGGAAGGCAACCGCAGGTTCACGACGCGCATCGAGGGTCAGCGCGTCGAGTACCTCACTCGCGGTCCCGGCAGCGGTGGAGCCGGAACCCGACCCGAGCCAAGCGCTCGGAGCGCCCAGGCGAGACCGTCGAAGCTCGATATCGACGAAGAGTTTCCACCAGAAGAGGACTTACCCTTCTAGATGGCACGTGATTCACGAGACAAGGATCGGGGCGACCGCAGGCGCGGTCGTGGCGGTGGGCGCCGGGGCCGTAGGCCGCGCGTCTGCCCGTTCTGCACCGGTGAGTACGAGATCATGGATTACCACGACGGGCGCGTTCTGAGGCGGTTCATCTCCGACACCGCCAAGATCCTGCCCCGTCGCCGCACCGGTGTCTGCGCGCGTCACCAGCGCAGGCTGGCCACCACCATCAAGCGCGCGCGCGTCCTGGCGATCATCCCGATCACCGAGAAGCTGGTTCGCAAGTGAACGTCATCCTTCTCGAACCGGTCGACAACCTCGGCGAGGCCGGCAACGTCGTCCGGGTGAAGGACGGCTACGCCCGCAACTGGCTGATCCCGCAGGGCCTCGCGCTGCCCGCGACCAAGGCCAACGAGGCCGAGCTCCAGGCTAGATTGGCTCAGCGCGCTCGCCAACTGGCCGAGCGCAAGTCCGACGCCGAGCGCCTGCGCGAGATGCTGGGCGAAGCCAGCGTCGAGATCCGCGTCAAGGCGGGCGACGGCCGCATCTACGGCTCCGTCGGCAACCAGGACATCGCGGACGCGCTCAATGCCGCCTACTCCGTCGAGATCGACCGCCGCAAGGTCCTCCTGGCGGAGCCGATCAAGACGACCGGCGAGCACGTCGTCGAGTACCGGCCGCACCCGGAAGTCACGATCGAGCTGAAGGTACAGGTCGTAGCCGAAGGCAACTGAGCCGCTGAGCGGCTCAGGACTGCCGGAACCTCTCGACCCGGATCAGGTTCGTAGTGCCGCGCATGCCGAACGGCACGCCCGCGGTGATCACGAACCGCTGGCCCGGCTCGACCAGGCCGGTGGCGCGGATCGCGTCCGTCGAGACCTCGACCATCTCGTCGGTGTCGTGGATGTCGTCGCTGCGATGCGGCACGACGCCCCAAGCCACCGACAGCTGCCGCAGCGCGCGCAGGCTCGGAGTGATGGCGAGGATCGGCGTCGGCGGCCTGTTGCGCGAGACCCTCAGCGAGGTCGAGCCGCTCGAGGTGAACGTCACGATCAGCTGGGCTTCGAGGTTGTAAGCCATCTCGACGGCGCCGAGCGCCACCGCGTCGGCGGTGGTGGCGTCGTGGCTCGGCACGTGCTCCTGCATGGCGCGTTGGAAGCCAGGGTCTCCCTCGACGGAGAGGGCGATCCGGTTCATCATCTCCACGGCCGCGACCGGATGGGCGCCGATCGCGGTCTCGGCCGAGAGCATCACCGCGTCGGTGCCGTCGAAGATCGCGTTGGCGACGTCGGAGGCCTCGGCGCGCGTCGGCGTCGGGTTGCGCACCATCGACTCGAGCATCTGCGTGGCGGTGATCACCGGCTTGCCGGCCTCCATGCAGGCCTGGATCAGCCGCTTCTGGATGAGCGGCACGCGCTCCGGCGGCAGCTCGACGCCGAGGTCGCCTCTGGCCACCATCACGCCGTCGACCTCGCGAAGGATCTCCGGGAAGCGCTCGACGGCGCTGGGCTTCTCTATCTTCGCCATCAGCTTCGCCTGCGACCCCGCCCGCGCCAGGTAGTGGCGCGCGAGGAGCAGGTCGTCGCGGCTGCGCACGAAGCTCATCGCGACCCAGTCGACGTCGAGCTCGGCGCCGAACGTCAGGTCCTCGACGTCCTTGTCGCTGAGGGCCGGGACGCTCAGGTCGGCGCCGGGGATGTTGATGCCCTTGTTGTTGCTCAGCACGCCGCCGAGCGTCACCTTGGTGCGGACCTTGTTGCGCTCGACCTCGGTGACCTCGAGCGCCAGCCGCCCGTCGTCGAGCAGCAGCCTGTCGCCGGGCCGCACGTCGTTGCAGAGGCCGACGTACGTGACGCCGACGCGCGTCTCGTCGCCGGGGGAGTCGTCGTCGCAGGTGAGCTCGAACGGCGCGCCCACGGCCAGCTCGACGCTGCCGTCGGCGAACTTGCCGACGCGGATCTTCGGGCCCTGCAGGTCTTGCAGCACGCCGACGTAGACGCCGACCTCGGCCGCCGTGCCGCGGATGTTCGCGACGGTCTGCCGGTGGTCCTCCTTCGAGCCGTGCGAGAAGTTGAGCCTGAACACGTTGACCCCGGCCTCGAGCAGCGCCCTGATCATCTCGGGCGAGCTGGTGGCGGGGCCCAGCGTGGCGACTATCTTCGTGCGCCTGCGTACGTTCACTCTGCGTCTCCTCGCCGCGGCAGCCGGATCATCGCTTGAGCGCGGCCTTGCCCAGGTAGCGGGCGCCCCCGCCCAGCTCCGCCTCGATGCGCAGCAGCCGGTTGTACTTCGCGACCCTGTCGCTGCGGCTCGCGGACCCCGTCTTGATCTGGCCGGCGTTGACCGCCACGGCGAGGTCGGCGATGAAGGTGTCCTCGGTCTCGCCGCTGCGGTGGCTGATGACGTTGCGGTAGCCGTAGGCCTTGGCCAGCTCGATCGCGTCCATCGCCTCCGTCAGCGTGCCGATCTGGTTGACCTTCACCAGGATGGCGTTGCCGACATCCGCGTCGATGCCGCGCTGCAGGCGGTTGCTGTTGGTGACGAAGAGGTCGTCCCCGACGAGCTGGACGCGCTCGCCGAGCCTGGCCGTCAGCTTGGCCCAGCCGGTCCAGTCGTCCTCGGCGAGGCCGTCCTCGATCGAGACGATCGGGTACTTCGACACCCACTCGTCCCAGTAGTCGATCATGCCGTCGGTATCGAAGCTCTTGCCCTCGGCGCCGAGGCGGTAGAGCCCACCTTCGTAGAACTCGGTCGAGGCCGGGTCGAGCGCGATGCCGATCTCGTCACCCGGCGTGTAGCCGGCCTTCTCGATCGCTTCGAGCAGGACCTCGATCGCCTCGCGGTTGCTCTTCAGGTCGGGCGCGAAGCCGCCCTCGTCGCCGACGTTGGTGTCGTAACCGCGCCCGGCGAGGACCTTCTTGAGGTGATGGAACGTCTCGACCCCGGCCCGCAGCGCGGCCGAGAAGCTCTTGAAGCCCACGGGCGCGAGCATGAACTCCTGCATGTCGACGGCGTTGTCGGCGTGCTTGCCGCCGTTGATGATGTTCATCAGCGGCACCGGCAGCACGCGCGCGTTGTTGCCGCCGAGGTAGCGGTACAGCGGCACCTCGAGCGTGACGGCGGCCGCGCGCGCGGCCGCCAACGAGACGGCGAGGATCGCGTTGGCACCGAGCTCGGCCTTGTTGGGGGTGCCGTCGAGCTCCAGCATCGCCCTGTCGACGCCCGCCTGGTCCTGGGCGTCGAGGCCGAGCAGCTCGGGTCC
>CAYYOK010000180.1:0-4596 GCA_964473205.1 uncultured bacterium
GCCTGCCCGGCCGGCCGGCCCATCCAGGCCGCCAAGTGGTGAACGACGTCCGCCCCCGCCACCAGCCGCGCCAGGCCGTCCGGGTCGCGCAGGTCGGCGAGTACGGTCTCGACCCCGGCCGCCTCCAAGCGGGCGGCCGCGGCTGCGTCGCGCACCAGAGCCCTGACCTTCTCGCCCTCGGCGGCCAGCTGAGCGAGCAGCTCCCTCCCGAGCCCGCCGGTGGCGCCCGTGACCGCGATCAGCGAGCGGCGCCCTTCGGCGCTGGGCGAGGCGCCGTCACGCGGGCCGAGGCGCTCGCTCACGGCTCCTCGCCCGCCTCAGTCGGCGCCTACCGCGGCCGCGCCGCCGCGCAGCAGCGTGCGGCCACCGATGAGCTCCTGGTAGAGGCCGGCGAGCCTGGCAGCACTCGCCCTGACGTCGTGGGAGACGGCATAGGCGCGCGCGGCCCGCGCGGCCCGCGCGACCGCCGCCGAGCCCTGGAGCAACGCCTCGATGGCGCGCGCCTGCGCGCGCGGCTCGAGAGGGTCCACCACGAGCCCGCCGCCCGACTCGTGCACGAAGCCTGGCACGGCGCTGCTGTCATGGCCGAAGGCGGCGACCGGCAGCCCTGCCGCCATCGCCTCCAACGTCGCGATGCTCTGCAGCTCGGCGGGCGAGGGCATGACGAACAGGTCGGAGGCGGCCATCAGCGCGCGCTTCTCCTCCTCGCTGACGAAGCCGCGCAGGTCGACTCGCTCCGTCAGGCCCGAGATCTCGATGGCGGTCTTCAGCTCCTGCTTGAGCGGACCGTGGCCCGCTATCGTCAGGCTGTAGTTCTCGCGCAGGGCGCCGATCAGCGGGAGCAGCGCGCCCACGCCCTTCTCGCCCGACAAACGCCCCAGGTAGAGCAGGCGCCGCTTGGCGGTGGAATCGGCGAGGCGCGCGCCGCGGTCGTCGAGCCCCTTCGGCTCGGGCCAGCCGCTGAGGTCGATGCCGTTCGACACGACCTCGACGCGGCTACGCGTGAACGCCCGCGCCTTGTCGGCGGCGAAGCGCGTCGGCGCCACGACCAGGTCCGCGCCCGAGAACAAGATCCGGTACCAGATCCGCAGCAGCAAGCCGAGGAAGCGCCCGACGAGGGGGACCTGCAGCTCGGTCGTCTCGATCTGCGTGTGAAGCCCCAGCACCGCCGGCACGGCCTTGCGCTTCGCGACGATCACGGCGGCCGCGGCGAGAGCCGTGGGCGTGTTGGCGTGCATCACGTCGGCCCACTCGAGGTGCGGAGCCAGCCGCCCGAACAGCGGGTGGGCGAAGCGCGTCTGCGAGTTGGCCAGCACCCACGACGGCAAGCGCTCGACCAGCACGCCTGGCGGCGGTTCGAGCGGCGACGGCTCGGCTCCGGCTATCGCTCTGATCTCGTGGCCGGCCTCGAGCAACGCAGCGATGTGCCCTTGCGTCGCGCTGGCTTGACCGCCGAAGCCAGGATAGAGGTCGTCGGCAACGAAGAGGATCCGCACTCGCAGAACGCTACCACGCGCCCATGAGGCGCCCCTTACCTGTCGGCGAGAGACGGAGAACCTCCTTAGCCGGCACGCGCACACGATATGGGGCGCCGCGTAGACTGGCCGGGTGAGCATCGTCCTGAGGCTGGCCATCAGGAACCTCTTCCGCCATCCTTGGCGCAGCCTCGCGACGCTGGTCGGGATCGGGTTGGGCATCGCTGCGGTGCTGACCACGCTCTCGGTCGGCGACAACGTCGAAGCCAACCTGCGCAGCGCCCTGCAGGCCGCGGCCGGCAAGGCCGACCTCCTGGTCACGCCGGGACCCGGTGGCCGGGCCGTGTTCGAGATCGAGCCGCTGGCGTCGGAGATCTCCCGGCTAGACGGGGTGGTCGCGGTCGAGAGCGTGCTGCTGACGCGCGCCGAGCCCATGCGCGTGGGCGGTGGGCCGGAGCGCGGAGGCGTGATCCCCGGCATCGACAGCGGCTTCCAGGTCGCGGGCCGCCGCACCGAGAACGTCGACAGCCTGCCGCTGGCGCTGAGCGCCGGCTCGTTCCCGGCGGCGGGCAGCCGCGGCATCGCCGTCGCCGACGGGTTCGCGGCGGGACGGGGCATCGAGGTCGGTCAGACCCTCGAGTTCCGCTTCTCGACGGGCACCGCCGACCTGGTGATCGTCGGGCTCCTCGACGACGGCGTCGGGTACGCCAGCACCAACGGCGGTCGCATCGGCGTCATGCACCTAGACGACCTGGCTGGCCTGCTGCGGCTCGAGGGCCGGACGTCGAACCTCGAGATCGAGGTCGTCGACGCCGCCAGCGTCACCAGCGTGCAAGACGCGATCGCGGAGCTGGCGGGAGACGACTACGCCGTCACCTTCCCCGCCGGGTCCGGCAACTTCGCCTCCGGGATCGTGCAGACCCTCCAGTCCGGGCTGAGCGTGCTGGCCGCCACCCTGCTGGCGCTCGGGGCATTCCTCGCCTACAACACGTTCATGTCCTCGGTGGTCGAGCGCAGCCACGAGTACGCCCTGCTGCGCACCATCTGCATGACCCGCAGGGACGTCAGGCGCATGGCTCTCTACGAGGCGGTGGCTCTGGCAGTCGGCGGGGTGGTCATGGGCGTGCTGCTCGGCGTGCTGCTCTCCTACCTGATGACGCGCCTCAACGCGGCGGCGCTCGGCTTCGAGTTCCGAACGCTGGTCGTGCCGCTGCGCAGCGTGGTGCTGGCCAGCACGCTGGGGGTCGTCGCGTCGGTGCTGGCCGGCACGCTGCCCGCCAACAGCGCCTCCCGCACCCCGCCGATGCGCGCCGCGCAGACCCCCGAGGGCGGTCTGCGCCCCTGGCAGCTGCCCCTTGGCCTGTTGCTGCTGGTGGCCGGCTCGGCCGCCGCGTTGCTGCCGTGGCGCGGCCAGGCGGCCCTGGTGGGCGTCGCGGGCTCGCTCGGGCTGTTCTTCGCCGGCGTGTCGTTGGCGTCGCCCGCGCTGCTCGTGCCGGCGGTGCGCGCCCTGCGGCCGCTGATGGTGAGGCTGTTCGGGGCCGCCGGCCGGCTCGGCGTCAGCTTCGCGCAGCGCAACGCCGCGCGCAACGGCGTCGCGATAGGGACCGTGGTCGTCGGCGTCGGTCTCGTCATCGGCGTCGGCTCGATGGTCGAGAGCGTCAACCGCGCCGTGGGGTCCTGGGTCGACACCACCGTGGTCGGAGACCTGTACGTGACCACGCCGGTCGGCTTCCCGCCGGGCTTCGGGGCCGAGGCCGAAACGGTCGATGGCATCGCGATCGCCAGCGGTGTCGGCATCAAGGTCGTGCGCTTCCTGGAGTCTCCCGACTCGCGCGGCAGGTCGGTCGCCTTGGTCCTCGTCGAGGCGGCCCGCTTCGACCCCGAGATCGGCTTCGGCCGCTTCCAGTACCTGCCCGGCCACGGCGACGACGTCAGCGGCTACCGGGCGCTCCTAAGACCAGATGCGGTGCTGGTCGCCAACACGATCAGGGACCGCTACGGCGTCCAGACCGGCGACACGATCGCGATGCGCACCGTCGACGGCTTCAAGGAGTTCGAGGTCGCAGGGGTCGTCGTCGACTTCACGGCCGGCGGCGAGACGATCGTCACCGGCCTCGGCAACATCGACGCCTTCGGTGGCGGGACCCCCGAGCTGTACGTGATGACCGTGGACGGCGGCGCCTCGCCCGCCGTCGTGCGCGAGCGGCTGCTGGCGCGGTTCCCCGAGCTGGGCCTCGATGCGACGCTCAACCTCGATTACCGCCGCTACATCCTCGACATCAGCTCCCAGGCGTTCGCCACCACCAGGCTCCTGCTGGTCATAGCGGTGCTGGTCGCCACGCTCGGGGTCGCGAACACGCTGGGCATGAACCTAGTCAACCGCGCTCACGAGATCGCCGTGCTGCGCACCCTCGGCCTGAGCCGTGGCGGCGTCAGGTGGCTGATCGCGGCTGAGGGGGTCATCGTGATGCTGCTCGGAGCCGTCATCGGCGGCCTGTTCGGGTTCCTGCTGGCGCGCGTCGTCACGACGACCGCCGGAGCCGTCACCGGCTTCCTACTGGAGCCGGTGGTACCCTGGCCGGTCGCGCTGTTGGCGCTGTTGGCGGCGCCGGTGGCCGGCCTCGTAGCGTCGATCCTGCCGGCACGCCGCGCGGCCAAGCTGGCCCCTTCGCGAGCCCTCGCGACCTGGAGTGAGAATGCCTGAGCAAGGTCCCGTCCCAGCGATCGCAGCCTCGGCCCTGCGCAAGACCTACCGCATGGGCGAGGCGGTGATCACCGCGCTCGACGGCGTCTCCCTGAACGTGACCAAGGGCGAGTTCGTCGCCGTGATGGGTCCGAGCGGAAGCGGCAAGAGCACGCTGCTCTACCTGCTCGGGCTGCTCGATCAGCCGGACTCTGGCAGCGTAGCCATCGAGGGCCGCGACACCGCCGGCCTCGACGACGAGGAGCTGACGGGGCTGCGCCGCGACCGGCTCGGCTTCCTGTTCCAGTCCTTCGAGCTGATACCGAACCTGAGCGCGAGAGAGAACGTGTTGCTGCCGGCCGAGATCGCCGGCCGCATTACGGCCGCGACTCCGGTCCTCGCCGACCTGGCGGGCAAGCTCGGCATCGCCGACCGCCT
>CAYYOK010000181.1:0-4547 GCA_964473205.1 uncultured bacterium
GCGTCCGGTAGCCCAGCACCTCGAGCAGGTCGGCAACGAACGCCGAGAACGGATGGCCCTTGAGCTCGCGCGCGATCGTCTTGAGGACGAAGTCACGAGTCGTCGCCTCGATCTCCTCTGCTACCAGCGCCACCGTCTCGTCCTGCTCCGCCGCAGGCGTCACCACCTGCCCCTGAAGCGCCGCCAGGTGCTCGTCGAGATAGTTGCGCACCTGGAACAGCGTCAGCGCCGAGCCCAGCTCGAACAGCGCCCCCTGCGAGTAGCTGGTGCGCGGCACCCGCTTCAGCCACTGGACCCGCCGCTGGTGGCAGAAGCGGTAAGGCGCCTCGGGTGCGAAGCGGTAGTCACTCTCGACCCGCCCCAGGTGCACGTGCCGGTCGCGCTTCGACGGGTACGCCACCAGGTCCCCTACCTGCATCTCGTGAACGAAGCGGTAGAGCTGGCTCGCACCCGTCACGACGTTGCCGTCCGAGCGCTCCGGGAAAACCTGCCGGTAGACCTGCTTGAACGCCTCGCGGTCGTTCGGCAGCGCTGCCAGGTCCGGCGTGCCGGGCCAGGCCAGCGCCACGACGCCGCCCTTGGTGAACATCTCGTACGCCTCGTCCCCGCGCCCTGCGCGTATGCCCCACAGCGGTACCTGCGGCGCGTCGCCGTTCGCCATCAAGCCCACTCCGGTCGGGTACTGGGGTCGTGGGCGAGGCTCGGGTGCGCCGGCGGAGGATCCAAGCGCGTCTGGTACTCACGGCCCTCGGCACGGCAGCGCGCCATCTCGTCGTAGACCTCGAGGATCGCGAGCTTCGTGCGGTAGCAACCGTGCTGCGCCTCATCCTTGCGCTTGACAATCGGGAAAGTCTCCATGATGTAGTCCACGTCCGCGCGGGAGACGCCGTAGAGGTGGAAAAAGTGGGCGTCGAGCTCGGCGCGGAGCCAGAACCGACGCTCCTCGTCCCAGTGGAAGGGCTCCCGCTCGCCATCAACCTCCGAGCTGACAGGGGAATGATCCGACGATGAGTATATTAGTTCAAGTACTCGCTCTGAAACAAAGGCGAGTACTGCCGAAGTGTAGCCGCCGAGTGGGAGAACAGGAAACTGCTCGACGAGGAAGAAGTTCATGTTGACTCCCGCGACCTTCTGTCGGATAACGTAATCAAGCACGTAACTATTCAAGTTTGCAATGAGCGCAAAGGCTTGTATAGCCGAAGCTATTTGAGGAAACATAAGGAAAACGCTGTCACCGCTTGGAAGTACGGGCATCAAGGTGAAAATGCCGGTCCGTTCGTCGGTTGAACGTGCAACCCTCCGGAAGGCAATTAGCCATGGATTATCCCATTGCCACTCGACCCCGCCGTCCCGCCTGCGCTTGACGAGCCGCTCCCGCACCTCCTCCTCCGCCACCCAATAGCGCGGCATCGGTACTGTGCCCGGGTCGCGCTTCTCCTCGGCCGTCAGGTCCCGAGTGTCACCGTTCTCCGTGTACGTGGCGAAGCGGTGGTCGAACTGGTGCATCATCTTCGCCTCGTACAGCGGCAGGTAGACCTGCTCTCCCAGCACGAAGCGGTTGCCCCGCAACTCGAATCCCTCGCGCTCGAGGTCTTCCTTGGTGCGGAAGAGGCCCGAGTCGCTTGTCATGTTGAAGAGACCCTGGCGGAACGTCACACCCCATGGGTTCCGTCCAGTCTCCTCGTTCACCAGCACCGGCACGCGCCGGTAGATGGCCTTGGTGATCTCCGCATCACGACGCGTGCGGAAGACCGGACACGTCTTCGTGTTGGGGTTGAGCAGCGCGATGTCCTCTGGCGTTAGGGAATAAACCCGATCATTCTTCAGCTCATCAACCGTTAATAGGCCAGCAGCAAGACGGATGTCGTCGGCGGCCTTCAGAGCTCCTGTCATTGCGATTGCGCAGAACTGCATCTGGACCTTTCCGAAGTAGGGGCTTCGGTGGTCAAACATGTAAAGGGAGCGCAAGGATCGTCCAGACACTAGGTCTTGAAAGAAGAACTTTGTGTTGTCGTCAGTGGCGATGCCCGAGGGGAGGATCATTCCCATCCGGCCCCGCGCCGCTGTAAGCCCCCTTCCCAGCTCTGCGAAGACAGCGTAGGTGTTGATTCGCCCCCTCCCACACAAGGGGTACAAGCCGCTCGATCCGATGAAGTGGCCAAGGGCATCGTGATGGCGCTTGGCCTCAAGGAATGCGGCATAGAGATCTGGATCCGTCTTCTCTAAGGCAGAGATTCGACGTTTCCTCTCGGCACCGGTACGAGCTCCTGCCACGTCAGGGTCGCGGGTAGCGAACCACTCCTTCTCCTTGAGCTCGGTGTGCTCCCACGGTGGGTTGCCGAGCACGACGTCGAAGCCGTCCCTCTCGCCCCCGAACACCTCTGGGAAGGCCAGCTCCCAGGCGAAGAAGCCGTACAAGTTGGCGAGCCGCTCGACCTCGCGACGCCGGTCCTCGTCGAGGGCGCCAACCTGCAGCACTCGCCGCACCGTGCCGGTCGTGACAGGCAAGGGCGCCCCTTCTACCTTCCTCCAAACGAACGCGGCACACCAGGCATCGTGGGCGAGCTGCTCCCGGGCCAGGCGCTCGTCCTCCAGTAACCGCTCGTAGGCCGCCTGCTTAGCTCGCACCTGCTCGGGCGTGTCCGTAGGCATGTTCGACAGTTCCGCGAAGGCCGTGGCGAGGGCCGTTGCCGAAGCGCTGGGCGCGGAGTCGAAGAGGGCCCCTTGGCCGCCGCGCTCCTCACGGTTTCGCCGCTTCACTCCCGAGGAGTAGCGCCTGTCGTCCCCCTCGATCGGGTCGAACGCAGCGTCGGGGATACCCGCGCCGACGAGCTTCCTGGTGGTGCCGAACAGGCTGTTGCCGACCCGGATGTGGTGCTCGAGGAACGTGAGCGGCTTGCCGGGCTCCATCGCCTCCATCCACAGGGCGACCTTGCACAGCTCCGCGGCCATCTCGTTGACGTCCACGCCGTAGATGCAGTTGCCGATCACGTCGCGCAGCGCGGTCCGCACGGCGTCGGGTGCGGGCTCGTCGTCACCCGTGCGCACCGCCGCCAACCTCTTCGCCAGTCGCTGCGCGGCGGCGATCAGGAAGTGCCCGCTGCCAGCGGCAGGGTCTACGACCTTGAGGTCGAGGAGCGCCTTCTCCGCGTCCTCCTTGCTGGTCTTCCCGCGCAGGGCGTCGTCTATGACGGGGTCGAGCGCCGAGTCCAGCAGCAGGTTGATGAGGCTCCTGGGCGTGTAGTACGAGCCGGTCGTCTTCCGTTCATGACCCGCCGCGGTCTTCAGCTCGAACTCGTTCGCCGTGGCGTCGACCTCCGGGTGCAGCTCGAGGAGGCTCTCGTAGACGCTGCCCAGCTCCTCGGAACCGAGGTTCCTGTAGTCGACGGGCCGGCGGGCCCCTTGTACGTCGGTGTAGGCGAGCGCACGTACCGCTTGCAGCAGGTAGGCGTTGGGCAGCGTCGACTGCATCAGGTCGACGAGAGAGCGCTCCGAGAAGAGGAAACCGCCAAGCTCAGGCAGGCCAAGCCGCGGCTCGCCGCCTTCGCTGAGCGCGTGCATGACGACCTTCAACGCCTCGTAGAGGTCCCCGTGCCGACCACCCTTCGATTGTCCAGCGAGCTCGCGCAGCCTCTGCGTGGAGTAGTGGCGGTAGCGGGCACGCGCCACGTGGTCGGCGTCCTTCGGGTGGAGCAGGTCCCGGTCCTCTGCCACGAACAGGAACAGCAACCGGTAGACGAGCCTGAGTAGCTGGCGGTAGTAGTCCTGGGGCGAGAGGCCGCCCTCGCGCAGACGGCGCTTCAGCTCGCCGTTGTCACCGCGGAGGAAGCCCTTACCGAGCGCCTCTATGGCCGTTTGTACTCCGTCGCGCAGGCGGTCCAACGCGCGGGCGCCGGTCTCGGCGGCCTCGCGGGCCCACTGCTCCAGGACGCACTCCTCGGGCTTCTGGGCCTCCAGACGGCTCTGGTGGAGGAGCAGGAACAGCAGCACGAAGTCCGCGTACTGCTCGCCCTCGAACATACCCTCGAGGTCGAACTCGAGGTACGCGCTGCGAGTGAGGCTCCGGCTGTCCCGCAGGACGCGCAGCCGCAGACCGTTGCTCACGATGCCCCAGAGGTGTTCGTCGCTGCGGTTGAGCAGTTCCTGCACCAGGGAGTGCGGGCTGGCGGACGCAGCGCCTGCGACACCGGCGGTGCGCTTGTCGAGGTCCACGTTGCAACCCACGAGGTGGATGGGCACGTGCAGGTACCCGTGCGAGACGGCGAAGCTCTTGCCGCCGGCTTCCACAGCAGTGCGGGTCTGCAGCCGGCCGTAGTTGAGCTCCTGGAACAGAGGCAGGAGCCAGCGTTCGCGCGTGACCGTGGTGCCCAGCTCGCCTTCAGGCAGATTGGCCCGGGCGTCCTTGAACGTCGCCCAGGCGCCGAGCAGCGCGTTCCAGGCGCGGCTGGCGGCCTCGTTCAGGCGCATGCCGCCCGGTAGGTGGTACGCCTCAGGGGTCAGAGCCGGGAGCGTGCGGTCACCGGCCTGAACGCGCCGCAACAGGTCGG
>CAYYOK010000182.1:0-4540 GCA_964473205.1 uncultured bacterium
CCCCTACCGGCTGGGCACGCTCATCGCCCTCTACGAGCACAAGATCTTCACCCAAGGTGTGATCTGGGACATCAACAGCTTCGATCAGTGGGGGGTGGAGCTCGGCAAGGCGCTCGCCAGCCGCATCCTGCCGGAGCTCGAAGGGCCGGACGAGATCGCCGCCCATGACGGCTCGACCAACGGCTTGATCAACCACTTCAAGGCCCTGCGCGCCGGCTGAGGGCCGCCGCTGGCCGCATCCCAGCCGATATGGAGCTTGCGAACGCACCAAAAATAGGTTAAAGATCCTATTTTTGCAGCCAATCGACAGGAGACGGCGGATGCGGACGATGGCGGGGCTCTTGCTGCTCTTGCCCTTGCTCGGGGCCTGCAGCGATGCGCGGATGCTGGGCGGGGCCGTGGCCGAGCAGCGGCGGGTGATGAACGACATGCAGGCCCGGGCCACCATGGCGGCGGTCTGCGACATCTCGCTCGGTGCCTACTGGCGCGAGCTCAACGCGGTCGAGCGGACCTATGCCGGGCTGGTCTGCGGCGATGACGGGGCGCTGCGTGAGGCGTTCGGGCGCGCGGCGGCCGGGTCCGGGGCAGGGCTGCCGGCGCGGCTGTCGGCGTCGGCGGGGCAGGGGAGCTCCTGAAACGCGCCACCACGGGCGCCTGTCCTGGCTCTTCATTGCACGGCCTGCAGCCGCCTCCTATGGTGCCGAGGGGTGGCTGCTCTTGTACGCCTGCCAAAGACCATGACATGCGCCACGCGAGCCGATCCGGGACGCGCGATCAGTCGGTCGGGCGCCGGACGGTCGCATGGCTGCTGGCGCTCGCCACGCTGCTGCTCGCCGCCACGAGCAGTGGCGCGCCAGCGCGCCAGCGCGTCCTCGTCTTGTTCTCGAATGACAGCCTGCTGCCGGCCAACATGGCGCTGGGCGCGGCCTTCCAGGCGACGCTCGAAGCCGAGCATCCCGACCGCATAGAAATCTTCACCGAGTTCCTCGACGCGGACCGCTTTCCCGGGCGGCCGCACCAGGCCCGCCTGGAGGCGCTGCTGCGCGCGAAATACGCGGCCGCGGCGATCGACCTCGTGGTCGCCGCCGGGCCGCAGGCCCTCGACTTTCTCCGCCGGCGCCGGGCATGGCTGTTTTCGGATATGCCCATGGTGGTGACCGGCATCAGCGAGGCGAGCGTCGAGCAGGACGGCCTGCCGCCCAACAGCGCCGGCGTCATCAGCCAGTTCGATGTGGTGCGGACGGTGGAGCTGGCGCTGCGGTTGCAGCCGGATGCCCGACAATTGGTCGTCGTGACCGGGGCTTCGGCCTTCGACCGGCGGTGGGAGGCGAATGCCCGCGAGCGGCTGGCCCGCTACGCCGACCGCCTGCGCATCACCTATCTCGCCGGCCTGCCCTTGCCGTCGCTCCTGGACGAGCTCGCGCGGCTGCCTCCGCGGACGATCGTGCTCTATCTGACGATGTTCGAGGACGGGGCGGGACGGCAGTTCATCCCGCGCGCCGCCGCGGCGGCCGTTGCCGCTGCCGCGCGCGCGCCGGTCTACGGCGTCTACGAGACCTATCTCGATCAGGGCGTCGTGGGCGGCTACATGGAGAGCTTCACGGCGCTCGGCGTGGCGACCGCCCGCTCGACCCTGCGCATCCTGGCGGGCGAGCGGCCGGCGAGCCTGCCGCCCGCCAGCGACGGGTCCCGGGCGTTCATGGTCGACTGGCGGCAGCTGCGGCGGTGGGGGCTCGACCAGGCCGCCTTGCCGCCCGGCACCATCGTCCGCTTCGAGGAGCTCTCCTTGTGGGGGCGCTACCGCCCGGCGGTCGTGGCCGTGATCGTGGTCCTGTCGCTGCAGGCGGCACTCATCGCCGCCCTGCTGCTGCAGAGGCGCCGGCGGCTGCGCGCCGAGGAATCCCTGCGGGAGAGCGAGGAGCGCTACCGCGACGTCGTCGAAACCCAGACGGAGCTGATCTGCCGCTACCTGCCCGATACGACGCTGACCTTCGTCAACGACGCCTATTGCCGCTATTTCGAGCGCGGCCGCGACGAGCTGCTCGGCACGCGCTTCATCGACCTCATCCCGGCGCCGGACCACCCGGCCATCTTGGCGCGCGTCGCGGCGATCGGCCGCAGCGCGGCCGGCGAGACCTATGAGCACCGGGTCCTCAGGCCGGACGGCAGCCTCGGCTGGCAGCAATGGACCGATCACGTGATCCGCAATGGCGAGGGGCCGGCCTTCGAGATCCAGGCTGTCGGCCGCGACGTCACCGACCTCAAGAGCGCCGCCCGCGAGGTCGAGCAGCGGCGCCAGGAGGTGACGCATCTGACCCGGGTCGCCATCCTGGGCGAGCTGTCGGGGGCCCTGGCCCACGAGCTGAATCAGCCGCTGACGGCGATCTTGAGCAATGCCCAGGCAGCACAGCGCCTGCTGGCGCGGTCCGCGACCGATCGCGCCCTGCTGGAGGAGATCCTCGCCGACATCGTGGCCGACGACCTGCGCGCCGGCGAGGTCATCACGCGGCTGCGCACGCTCTTGAAGAAGGACGAGGTGCGGTTCGCGCCGCTGGCGCTCGGTGCCGTCGTGACGGAAGTCCTGGCACTGGCACGAAGCGAGCTGATCGAGCGCCACGTGGCCGTCGCCACCCGGCTGGCGCCCGCGCTGCCGACGGTCATGGGCGACCGCGTGCAGTTGCAGCAGGTCATCTTGAACCTGGTCTTGAACGCCTGCGAGGCCATGGTAAACAGCAAGCCGGCGGCGCGTAAGCTGACCGTGTCGACAGAGCAGGATGGCGAGGGCCGAGTCCTCGTCTCGATCGCCGATAGCGGCGACGGTATTCCGGCAGGTGCGGTCGAGCGGCTGTTCGAGCCGTTCTTCACGACCAAGCCGCAGGGACTTGGCCTCGGGCTCTCTATCTGCCGGTCGATCATCACGGCTCACGGTGGCCGGCTCTGGGCGGACAACAACATTGATCAGGGGGCGACCTTCATTGTCGCGCTGCCGGCGCTGAGCGGAGAGGCGAGCTGACGAGCGCTACCGTCCTAGTCGTCGATGACGATCCGAGCGTGCGCCGCGCCCTGGCCAGGCTGCTCACGGCCGCCGGTCTCGAGGTTCGCACCTTCGCATCGCCGGCGGCGTTCCTGGACGCCCACGATTCGGCGATGCCCGGCTGCCTCGTGCTCGATCTCGCCCTGCCAGGGCTCGACGGGCTCGAGCTGCAAGAGGCGCTCGCCGTCGCCGACTGTCCGCGACCGATCGTCTTCCTCACGGGCTTTGGGGACGTGCCGTCGAGTGTCCGGGCGATGAAGAGCGGGGCCGTCGATTTCCTCACCAAGCCCGTCAACGATACCGAATTGCTCGCGGCGGTCCACCGGGCGCTCGAGCGCGACCATGCCGCCCGGGCGGCGTGGCGCGAACTGGAAGGGCTCAGGCGGTGCCTGGCGCGGCTGACGGCGCGCGAACGCGAGGTGCTGGCCCATGTCGTCGCCGGCCGCCTCAATAAGCAGATCGCGGCGGATCTCGGCATCGTCGAAAAGACGATCAAGGTGCATCGTGCCCGGATCATGACGAAGATGGCCGCACGCTCGCTCGCCGATCTCGTCCGCATGGCCGAGCGGCTGGCGATCCCGCCGGCCGGGGCGCCGGCCCGATCCCGAGCGCCGAGCGGCAACGCGCCGGGCTGACCCGCCGCCGCGGCCACGTTGGGCCAAGGTCCACTATCGACGCGCATGCATCTTTGATAGCGGTGCGGACACATGGCTAGGAACCGCCCGCGCGTCGCTATCGTCGACGACGACGAGTCGGTCCGCAGAGCGCTCCAGCGCCTGCTGCGCGTATCCGATCTCGACGCCGATACCTTCGCGTCGGCCGAGGATTTCCTGGCGTCCCTGCAGCAGACGGCCCCGCCCGACTGCCTGGTGATCGATCTGCACATGCCGGGCGCCAGCGGTCTCGGCCTGCAGCGACGGCTCCTCCAGGCCGGCCTTCGGCTGCCGATCGTCGTCATCACCGGGCATGACCTGCCGGGCATGCGGGCACGCTGCCTCGCCGCGGGTGCCACGGCCTATCTGCGCAAGCCGCTCGAGGCCAAGACGATGCTGGCGGCGATCCACGCGGCGCTCCGTTCCATCCCCTGATCTTTGGCCCCTGACCTTTGGCCCTGACCTCTGACCCCGTGGGCGATCCGGCGGCGATGTTTCCCTAAGGTCCAATTGCGGCCGGCCCGGCTTTCGAGAAGAAATACGGTCCAAACTGGGCCGAGCCGCCGTCGGGCGAGGTGGTGCCGTCATCCCCGCTTTCCCCCGCTCGGCGCACACCCCTCCATTTCAAGCAGATCCTGGCAGGGAGAGATTTTCATGAGGACGTCAACGAGCAGCGCGGCGCTCGCGATCGGCGCGTCGCTGGCCCTCGCGGCCGGGTCCGGCGCGGCCCAGGAGACGGACCACCGGGACTATCCGACCTATGGGTCGAGGCCGAACATCGTCATGATCATCTCGGACGATACCGGCTACTGGGACCTGGGTGCCTATCTCGGCGGGGCGGCGCGCGGCATGC
>CAYYOK010000183.1:0-4479 GCA_964473205.1 uncultured bacterium
ACCTTACCTCGCCCAGTGACTTTGACACGGGCTTTGGTGCCCTTATGGGTCTTCAACTTCGGCATCGCGATTCTCTCCTACTTTCCCTCGTTGCTTGCACGCCTCTCGGGTCGAGGTGCGCGTGTTGCTCGTCTTGCCGGCGGGTCTGGCACGAGCCAGCGGCGGCGCAACCTGCCGATATTAGCAGATGTTCAGCCACCTCGGGCGAGGTGGCGGGAGGTTTTCGTTGGATTCAGTCTTCGACGGCCACAGGAGCCTGCGCGGGACGCAGGATCATGTTCATGTCCATGCCGGCCAACGAAGGCGCGGCGTCCACGACAGCCAGGCTGGTGACGTCAGCGGCGACGCGGTTGAGTATGCCCTGGCCCAGCTCTGGGTGGGTGCGCTCGCGCCCGCGGAACATGATCGTCACTTTCACCTTGTGGCCGCTCTTGAGGAACCTGCGGATGTGGTTGACCTTGGTCTCGTAATCGTGATCGTCGATCTTGACGCGGAACTTGATCGACTTCATGTCTTGCTGACGCGACCTGCGGCGCGCCTCCTTCGTCTGCTGCTGCAGCTCGAAACGGTACTTGCCGTAATCGAGCAGCTTGGCGACGGGTGGCTGCGCGGCCTCACCGACCAACACCAGGTCCAGGTCTTCCTCTCTTGCGCGCTTGAGCGCGTCGCGCGTCTCGACGATGCCGACCTGCTGGCCGTCTGCCGCGATCAAACGCACCTGACGCACGCGGATCTGCTCGTTCACCTTCAGCTCTTTCGCTATGGACTCCACCTCCGGAAGTGTCTGCGCGCGTGTCCCACGAGCATAGGGCCAGACCGGCCCCAGGCCCGCGAGTTCCACCGCGCCAGCGACAGATTGTAGCAGAAAGGCCGTGGGCTCAGACCGTCGTGCACGGCCATCGCCTAGGCCGTCCGCCTACGCTGCCCGCCGGCTCCGCGCTGTAGCTTGGTGATCGAGATGAGACTCACCTTAGGGTTCTCGCCCTGCCCCAACGACACGTTCATCTTCAACGCCCTGGTGCACGGGCTTCTCGAGGACGACCTCGACGACGGGCCGGACGGCCCCGGTTCCGGCCGCCTCGACTTCGAGGTCGTGCTCGACGACGTAGAGGCGCTCAACCGGGCGGCGCTCGCCGGCTCCATCGACGTGAGCAAGGTCAGCTGCCACGCCTACGGCCACCTCGCCGCGCGCTACCAGCTCCTGCGCTCCGGCGGCGCGATGGGGCGCGGCACCGGCCCGCTGCTCGTCTCGCGCGACTCGGACCTCGACCTCAGCGGCAAGACGGTCGCCATCCCCGGCGGCCTCACGACTGCCAACCTGCTGCTGCGGCTGTGGCGCAACGACCTCGAGCTGGCGGAGGTCCGCTACGACCGGATCATGCCGGCGGTCGCCGCCGGCGAGTTCGACGCCGGCCTCATCATCCACGAGAGCCGCTTCACCTACCCCGACCACGGCCTCGTCCAGCACGTCGATCTCGGCGCCTGGTGGGAGGGCGCGTTCGGTGAGCTCGTGCCGCTCGGTGCGATCGCAGCCAGGCGCGACCTGGGGCCCGAGGTCTTGCGCAGGCTGCAGAGGCTCGTGAGGCGCAGCGTCGAGCACGCCTTCGCGCATCCCGAGGCGTCGGCGGCGTACGTCGCCGCCCACGCGCAGGAGATGTCGCCGGAGGTCAGGCAGCGCCACATCGACCTCTACGTCAACGAGCACTCGCTCGACGTTGGCGTCAGCGGCGAGAGGGCGCTGACCGCGCTGCTGTCGCGCGGCGCTGCGCTGGGGCTCTTCCCCGCCCCGGCAGCCGACGTATTCGTCGCCGACGACGGGATGAAGGCCCCTACCGCCGCGGCCGGGAAGCGGTAGGCTCGCGTATGTCGAGCTTCACGATCGGCGAGGAGGTCCACTACCGGGGCGAGCGCTTCGTGGTGAGCCAGTCCTCTGACCGCCAGCCGCTGCGCTACCGGCTGCTCGCGACGACGCCAGAGGGAGCCAAGGTGGTGTGGGCGCCGGCCGACGCCCTCGAGAAGATCGCGCGCTACACCAGGCCCGTCAACGACACGAACCGCTGAGCCTCAGCTCGCGGCGGCCCGGACCAACGCCTCTCCCAACGCCTTGCCGGCGGCGGCGGCGGCCTCGTAGCCAGGCAGCGCCGGCTCGAGGCGCGGCGCGCATACGCCTGCGGCCCACAGGCACCCGAGCCGTCTCAGCTCGAAGGCTGCCGCGCCGGCCTCGCTCGCTGCGAAGGCCACGCTCGACACCTCGTACGGCAGCGACCCTCTGACCGCCGGAGCCTGGAGCTCGATCTCGCCGAACTCGAAGCCGCGGGCGCTCAGATCGAGGTAGAGGTCGTCGTAGGCCATCTCGCTGAGGCGCCCCTGCTGCTCGACCATGCTGCCGACGCTCAGCCGGGCGCGCAGGAAGCTGCCGACGCACAGCGCGACCTGACCTGCGCCGCGGTCGATGCCCTCCCAGGTGCTCACGCCGACGACATCGCCTCCGGCGGTGACGAGCCCGGAGACGGTCGACTGCAGCAGGTGAAGGGGGCCCAGCCTCTCGAGCCGCTGCCTCGCCGCCCGGCGCAGCTCGGCGGCGCTCACCTCGCCGCCCGCAGGCGCCAGAGCCGCGACCAGCTCCTCCATCAGCGTGCCCGGCTCCGGCCCGAGCTCGGCGCCGTCGTGAGCCAGCTGGTAGAGCGTGTCGAGGCTGGTCGTGATCAGCAGCGTTCTCAGGCCCGCGCCGGCGGTGCGCCACGCGGCCTCGCAGCCCGTGATGCCGCCGCCGACGACGATCACCTCGGCCTCGCGCTGGAGGTGGCTCAAGGCAGGTCCTAGGCTGGAACCGGCCGCGGGGCGGACAGCGGCCTCACAGCTCGAGCTTGCCGGCCGGCATCATCGGCCGCCGGCGCCCCTTCGCCCGCACCAGCACGTGACGACCGCTCTCGGTCCGCTGGTAGATGAGCACGCCCGACCTCGCGCCGATGATCGGCACCTCGAGCTGGGCGTCGAAGAGGACCCGCAGGTGCAGCGGCAGGTCGGTCTGCAGGTTGCCGATCTCGTAGCGCCGGTCCTCGGTCGGCCGGTAGCCGAAGAAGAAGTCCGGCGGGTCGTCGGCGGTGTAGATGCTGACGAGCGAGCGCGCCTCGTCGGCCCGGTAGTGCGCCACGGCCTCCCAGATCGCCGCTCGCGCCTCGGCCTCGTCGACGTACGACCAGGTGGCCGCGCCCGAGTCGCCGAAGAACGCGCCCGGGAAGCGCTTGGACTGCACGAAGTAGCCGCTCTTGGAGATGCGAAGGCTCATCACCTCGTTGTCGAACGAGCGGCCCTTGACGCTGGCCTTCAGGTGGGCGATCGCCAGGCCGAAGCGCTGGTTGTGGCTCTGCGCGTAGTCGTCCCAGTCCGGGTCGATCAGCGCGGCGTCGGTGTTGATCTCGAAGCCCGGCTCATCGACACGCACGGCGCTCGGCCGCGCGGGCGCGTCGCCCCCGACGGGCAGGTCGGCGCTCATGCGGCACCCGCAGCCGTCGGCGTCGCAGGGTCTGGCGGTACCGCACCGACGTGAACCGCCGATACCCCGAAGGTCTGCAGCTCGTGTCTGACGTCGACGAAGCCGGCCTCGCGCATCTTGGCGGCCAGCGCGGCGGGCTCGAGGAAACCGACGACGGACTCTGGCAGGTAGGTATAGGCCGAGCGCTTGCCCGAGACGAGGCCGCCGATGAGCGGCAGCACCCGCCGGAAGTAGAACGCGAAGGCGGCGCCGAACAGACCCGACGGTGGCGGCGGGAACTCGAGCACCACGACCACGCCGCCGGGCGCGAGCACGCGCCTGAACTCGCCCAGGCCGGCGTCGACGTCGGCGAAGTTGCGCAGCCCGTAGCCGATCGTGACGGCGTCGAAGCTGGCGTCCGGGTACGGCAGCGCCGTCCCGTCCCCGACCGCGAACGCGACGTCCAGACCCGCGCGCTCCGCCTTGGAGCGCGCCACGGCCAGCATCGGCTCGGCGAAATCGACGCCCGTCACCGCGCTTCCCCTCTGCCGACGCTTGATGGCGAAGGCCAGGTTGCCCGTGCCGGTGGCGACGTCGAGCACCCGCGGTGCGTTGCCTCGGCCGGCCAGCGCCAGCTCGGCCGCGCGCTCGCGCCACCTGGCGTCCACGCCGAGGCTGAGCAGCGAGTTGAGCAGGTCGTAGGTCGGTGCGATGTCGGAGAACATCGAGCGCACGCGCTCGGCACGCCCTGCCCCGTGGCGGTCGTTGCTGGCGCCGATCGCGGTCATGAGCGCCAAGCTACCACGGGCGTCAACGAGGACGGCTCGGACGTGCTAGACTCCCCCGCTCGCGCTTCACGCCAGTAGCCGCCGCAAGCAGCCTTGGCGTGCGGGGAGTGCCCACGCACAGCCGCGAACGCGCTGCAGCCCGGAGTCAGTAGATGAACTATCGCAACGTCGCCATCATCGCGCACGTCGACCACGGCAAGACGACCCTGGTCGACG
>CAYYOK010000184.1:0-4462 GCA_964473205.1 uncultured bacterium
GCATCAGCCGAGGCTCGCCGGAGCAGGTGATCGACGGCTGGAGCTACTTCGGCTACGAGCCTCCCGAGGGCGCGGATGACGCCGCGATGGCGCGTCAGCGCGCCGAGGTCCTTCTCGAGCTGCTGCGCGGCGAGGGCTTCGCGGAGCCGAACCCTCGCCCGATGTTCCCCAACCCGCCCGGGCTGCTCAGGCTCGAGCCGCACTCGCCGGGCCTGCGCGAGCGCATCTGGTGGGGCGCCGCCACCAACGCCACGGCCGCCTGGGCTGCCCAACTGGGGATGAACCTGCAGAGCTCGACGCTCAAGTTCGACGAGAGCGGCCAGCCGTTCCACGTGCAGCAGGCCGAGCAGATCAGGCTCTTCCGCGAGGCGTGGCGCGAGACCGGCCACCCGCGCGAGCCGCGCGTCTCGGTCAGCCGCAGCATCTTCCCGCTGGTCGACGACCGCGACCGCGCCTACTTCGGTCGTGGGGGCGAGGAGCGCGATCAGGTCGGCTACATCGACCACAACACCCGCGCGATCTTCGGCCGCAGCTACGCCGCCGAACCCGACGAGCTGATCGAGCAGCTGGCCGCCGACGAGGCCATCGCCGAGTCCGACACCTTGCTGCTGACGATCCCCAACCAGCTCGGGGTCGACTACTGCGCTCACGCCATCGAGATGGTGCTCAAGCACGTCGCGCCGGGTCTGGGCTGGAGGTAACCCTCGCCCCGAGGTGCTCGCGGGTTGGCTCTGACTAGCCTGTTGCCTCAGTGACAGCGGCCGCCAACCTGACGGCCACTCCTGAGGCCTCCTGGGAGGGCAGGTTGCAGAAGCCCATGAGCAGGCCGGGGCGGTACCGACGCTGCGCCCCGCACTCGGAGAGGGCCGACGGCGCTAGCCCTCGGGCGCGCAGCTCGGCTACCAAGCTGACGTCGTCGGTCCCCGCGGGCAGGAAGGCGGTCAGGTGCATGCCGCCCGGGGAGCCGCGTAGCTCGAGCATGGGGGCGGCGTCTGCCAAGGCTGAGCGCAGCGCGTCGCGGCGTTCGGCGTAGAGCCGGCGCATCCGCCGGACGTGCCGGCCTAGGTGACCCTCGTACAGGAACCTCGCCACGGCGTCCTGAACCAGCGGCGCGGGTGCAGGCTGGAGCAGCGTCGCCACCTGGGCCAGGCGAGGAGCCAGCTCTGCGGGCGCGACGAGGTAGCCGAGGCGCAGAGCCGGTGACAGCACTTTGCTGAAGGTGCCGAGGTAGATGACCCGGTCGTCCACGTCGAGGCTCTTGAGCGAAGGCAGGGGTGGCCCGGCGTAGCGGTACTCGCTGTCGTAGTCGTCCTCGATGATCCAGGCACCGGTGACGGCAGCCCAGCTCAGCAGCTCGGCGCGCCGGGACACGGAGAGCGCGTGACCCAGCGGGTAGTGGTGGGAAGGGGTGACGAGGACCGCGTCGGCGGGCCGTACGAAGCCCAGTAGGTCCGTGCGCAGCCCCTCCTCGTCGACCGGTACTCCTTCCGTCGTCGCTCCGGCCAGGCGCAGGGCTTGCCGGGCGCTGGGATAGCCGGGATCCTCGAGGTAGACCCTAGCGTTGGCACGCAACGCCGACCTGGTCAGCAGTCCGAGAGCCCCTTGGAAGCCGCTCGTGACGATCACCTGTTCGGGAGAGCAGGTGATGCCCCTCGCCACGGCGAGGTAGGCGGCGATCTGATGGCGCAGTGCGGTGACGCCTGCAGGCGTCCTGTAGCCGAGGGCGGTCGCGTCGAGCTCGCGCGCCCGGCGCGACGCCAGCCGCGTCCAGAGCTTGCTCGGGAACGCGTCGAGCGCGGGCACGCCCATGGCGAGCGGAGTGGGAGGGCCTCCCTCCGACGCGTCCTCTGCCGTCAGGGTCGAGCCTGAGGTGTGGTCCTTGCTCGGGTCGGCGGCTGGCTCGCGCGAGGCGCGCCGTGGCCTAAGCCGGCTGTTCACGAAGGTCCCGGCCGCGCCGGTGCTGACTACGTAGCCCTCGGCGGCGAGCATCTGATAGGCGGTCTCGACCGTGCCCCGCGCCACGCCCAGCTGCGCAGCCAGGCTGCGGGTCGATGGCAGACGCGCGCCCGGCCGGAGCCTGCCGTCCAGGACCGCAGCCACCACGCTGCGATAGAGGCGTCGGTAGATCGGCTGTCCCGCGGTGGCGGCCGTAGCGGCCGCGCCGTGGAGGGCCGCGGCGGTCAGGTCCAGCCAAGCGCGGTCTTGCGCGGTCATGGTCTGGCAGCCCCGATCATGGCCTAACGATTCTAGGCGAAATTGGCACTTCTTCCAAGGCCAAGATTCTGTCAGGCTTGGGGTGTTCCAGCGAGAAGGAGACGAGAACATGACCAGACCCAACCCCTACCAAGTGTCCCCAGCCGGCTACAAGGCGATGAACGTGCTAGACGGCCACGCGAACGGCGTCGCCCTCGAGGCGTCGCTGGTCGAGCTGGCGCGGCTGCGGGCTTCGCAGCTCAACGGCTGCGCCTACTGCATCGGCCTGCACTCGAAGGGCGCCGTCGAAGCCGGCGTTCCGCAGGAGAAGGTGCACCTGGTGGCGGGCTGGCGCCTGTCCCAGGAGTTCTCTGAGCGCGAGCGGGCAGCCCTCGCGTGGGCAGAGGCCGTGACGTTGCTGGCAGAGGACAAGGTGCCAGACGCGGTCTACGCAGAGGTCAGCCGACAGCTGAGCGAGAGCGAGATCGTCGACCTCGGTTACGTGTTGATCGCCATCAACGCCTGGAACCGGCTGCAGGTGGCGTTCCGGCAGTAGGCTGGCTGGCGGTGCATCGCCCGCCGCCGACCCCACCGCGCACCGACCTACTGCTCGGATCGGTCCTGATGCTGGCGGCGATGGTGCTGCTGCCGATCATGGACGGCCTCGCCAAGGGCCTGAGCGAGCGCTACCCGGTCGCGCAGATCGTGTGGGCGCGGTACTTCTTCCATCTGCTGTGCATGCTGCCGCTGCTGCTGTGGCGCTACGGGCCGCGCGCTCTGGTCCCGCAGCGCCTCGGCCTGCAGCTCGTCAGGGGCGGGCTGCTCCTGGCCGCGACGTTCATGTTCTTCGTCGCTCTGTCGCTGATGCCGCAGGCGACGGTGCTCGCCCTCTTCTTCGTCTCGCCGGCGGTGGTGACCGTGCTGGCTCCCGCCATCCTCGGCGAGAGGGTCGGCCTGTGGCGGCTCGTCGCGGTGCTGGTCGGCTTCCTCGGCGTGATCCTGATCTTGCGTCCTGGGGCGGGCGTCTGGGGTTGGGGCGCCGTGTTCGCGCTGGGCGCTGGCGTGATGCACGGCTTCTACATGATGTTCACCCGCCGTCTCGCCGGCAGCGCGCCGCCGCTGGTGACGCTGGGGTACACCGCCGTGCTCGGGGCGCTGGTGATGTCGCTGCTGATGCCGTTCGTCTGGATGCCGCCCGACGCTCGCGACATGCTGATCATGGTCTCGCTGGGCGCGCTCGCCGCCGGCGGTCATTTCCTGCTGATCAAGGCGTTCGATCACGCGCCCGCCACCTGGCTGGCCCCGCTAGGTTATGCGGAGATCGTGACGGCGGTGATCTTCGGCTTCTTCGCTTACGGACACCTGCCCGATGCGCTGACCTGGCTCGGGATCGCGGTGATCGTCGCTGCCGGCCTGTGGGTGTCGTTGTGGGAGCGGCGCCTCATCGAAGGGGAGGGGAAGCGGATCGGCAGCTGAACCTCGACCTTGCCTGCCCGCTACCTCAACCCCATCGAGACGTACTTGACCTCGAGGTACTCGTCGATACCCCAACGTCCGCCCTCGCGGCCGATGCCCGACTGCTTGATCCCTCCGAACGGCGCCTGCGGCGTCGACGGCACGCCGTCGTTGACGCCGACGATGCCGTAGTCGAGAGCCTCGGCGAGCTTCAGGGCGCGCGACAGGTCGTTGGTGAAGACGTAGGCGGCCAGGCCGTAAGGCGTGTCGTTGGCGAGGCGCACGGCCTCGTCGAGCGAGTCGAACTCGATGATCGGCGCGACCGGCCCGAAGGTCTCCTCTTGCATCATCAGCATGTCGGGCGTGACGTTGGTGATCACGGTGGGCTGGAAGAAGAGGCCCTCGATGGCCCGACCGCCGCTGACGACCTCGGCTCCCTTGGCGAGAGCGTCCTGCAGATGCTGGTTGACCTTGGCGAGACCTTGAGCGTCGACGAGCGGCCCGATGTCGGTGTCCTCGCTGGCGGGGTCGCCGACCTTCAGGCGGGCGGAGGCCTCGCTGAACGCCTTGGTGAACGCCTCGGCGACGCCGCGCTGGACGTAGATGCGGTTGGTGCAGACGCAGGTCTGGCCGGAGTTGCGGTACTTGCACGCGACGGCCTCGCGCACGGCGATGCTCAGGTCCGCGTCGTCGCAGACGATCAGCGGCGCGTGGCCACCGAGCTCGAGCGAGAGGCGCTTGATCGTGTCGGCGGACTTCCGGTAGAGGATCCTCCCGACCTCGGTCGAGCCGGTGAAGGTGACCTTGCGGATGC
>CAYYOK010000185.1:0-4434 GCA_964473205.1 uncultured bacterium
CCAGGGTGGCGAGGATCCGCTCGCCGTCACCGATCGGGACGAAAGAGCCGCGCACGCGGATGGCGCTCTGGCTGGCGTTGAACTCGCTTATCAGCGCCTCGAGCGCCACGCCTTCGGCGCCGCCCCACGCGTACCAGAACGAGATCTCCTTCTGCGCCGAGGCGGTGCTCAGCGGCAGGAACGCGCAGAGGGAGAGCAGCGCCACGAGCCAGGGGCGCGGCCAGGCCAGGGGACCGGCGCTCTTCATGGTGCACGCTCCTCTAGGTAAGCCTGGTAGGCGCGGTAGAGGTCGGCCGAGGCCGCTCCCAGCCGCGGGCTCATGTAGTGGGTGAAGTCGAAGACGACGAACTTCTCGACGTACGGCGCCTCGAGCTCGAGCTGCTCGACGACCGAGTCGATCGTGGCGGGCCGGGCGCGCCACGGCAGGTCGTTGACCGGCCAGCCGTGCGTCTGCTCGAACACCTCCAGGTCGGACCACAGCGCGACGCCGTGCTTGGCGGCCACGGGCTGCAGCGCGCGGTAGACGGGCACGCCCTGCTCGGCCGTAGTGCGCCGGGTGCCGACGCCGTCTTGCATGGCGATCACGTCGACGGGCGCGGAGGTCAGCGTGACGTCCCACCAGGCGGCGTAGGCCTCGGCGTTGGGGTTCATGCCGAAGTACGGAGCGACCATCACCGGCCGGCCGACCTGGCCGTGAGCGGCCTCGGCCATGGCGGCGAGGTACTCGATCATCGCGCCGTGAGCGCGCTCGGAGACGAAGCTGCGGTCGTCGATCTCCTCGGGCAGGTAGTAGCCGGCGAGAGCCGGCGACGCGCCGTAGAGCTCCTCGAGCTGCAGCATCAGCGCGATGTTCGACGCCGAGGAGGCAGCAGGGTCGAACACGCCCTGCCAGTAGTCGGGATCGAGGCTGAGGCCGAGCCAGACCTGCATGCCGTGGCGCTCGGCCGCGGCGAGGATGTTGCCCAAGGGGTTCCAGTCGCCGGCGTCGGCGATCACCGCGTCCTCGCCCCAGGTGGCGACTTGGCCGAGCGGGAGGAACGTCTCGCCGTCGGCGGAGACGCTGACCCTGAAACTGCTGGGCACCTCCACGGCGGAGATGTCCGAGCGCATGAAGTCGACGGCCACCTCGTCGAGCGGGGTCGGGGCGCCGAGGTCGAAGCCGATGAGGATGCGGTCGCCGGGGTGCTGCCAGCCGACCATGTCGGACCACGCGAAGTTGGCGAAGCCGTCGGTCAGCTTGCCGCCGCTCCTCGCGTCGGGATCGAGGTAGTTGCCGGCCGGCGCCGGCGTGAGCGAGTAGCCGAGGCCGGCAACGACGTTCTCGCCGCCCGAGAGGATGCGCAGCTCTGGGATCATCGTCCACTCGCGGCTGTTGGGCTGCACCTCGATGCGCACGTGCCTGGCGGTCGCGCCGGCCGGCGCGCGCCAGGTCAGGGTGCCGATGCTCTCGTTGGGCGGGAGCTGAACCGCGGACTCGTCGGCACCTGCGGCGCTGGCAGCGTCCGAGGTCGGGAAGTACGCCATGTCGCCGTAGCGCGAGTACTGCACGATCACCGTGTCCATGCCGATCTCGCGCATGTAGCCGAGCTCCTGCGCCCACTGCTCCTCGCTGAGCGCGGCCAGCTGGCCGTTGAGCTGCACGAAGGTGCCGGTGATGACCGGCTCGGTCTGGGCTGCCGCCCAGCCGAGCGCGGTCACGGCGCCGGCGGCCAACACGGTCCTGAGCGTCCTGCTGCGCACGCTACTCCCCGGTTTCCTCGACCTCCGGCACGGCCGCGCCGGTCTGCACGACGACCTCGGCGAGCATGGTCCAGCCGGTGCGGACGCGGATCTCGACCTTGACGAAGCGGCCGGAGACCGGGTTCGCCAGGTCCTGCCAGTAGAGGCTGTTGATCAGCTCGTTCATGTACGGCTCTGGCACGGTGCGGACCGCCAGGCCGGCGGGGGAGAAGGTCTCGCCGTCGTCGGAGACGGAGACGACCAGGCTGTACGGGAAGTTGACGGCCGAGGCGAACGAGCGCATGAACAGGCCGGCGACCCTGGTGATGCCTTCGACGCGCTCGCCGAGGTCGACGACCACCGAGACGCTCTCGGTGAGGTCGGCGAAGCCGACCATGTCGCCCCAGGAGTAGGCGTAGGAGCCGTCGGTGAGCTTGGCGTTGCTGTCGTCGGGATAGGCGGCCGAAGGCTCGATCGAGACCGTGTACGGCTTGCCGAGCGCGACGTTGGCCGCCTCGGCGCTGGCCGGGGCGCCCTCGGCAGCGGCCGGGAGCAGCTCGGCAGGCACGGCTCCGTCGCCGACTTGCAGCTCGGCGATCATCGTCCAGCCGCCGCTGCCAGGCAGCACCTCGACCTTGACGAACTGGCCGTAGCCGGCCCACTCCTCGTCGGCCCATACCAGCGTGCCGATCGTGTCGTTACCGACCTCGCCCTCCTGGTAGCTCAGCGCCATGCCGAGGTCCTCGTAGAGCAGGCCGTCCTCCGACACCGAGACGATGGCGTAGGCGGGCAGCGAGACGCCGGAGCCGTCCGAGCGCATCAGCTTCAGGCCGACGTAGCTGACCGCCTCGTAGGTGGCGCCGAGGTCGACGACGAGCGTGATCGGATCCGGACCCTCGAACCCGACCATGTCGCCCCAGGCGAACTGGAACGAGCCGTCGGTGAGCTTGAGGCCTTCTGGATCGGGGTAGGAGTCGGCCGGGGCCCGGCTGACGTCGACGCTCTTGCCGCCCGAGACGACGAAGCCGTCGGGCTGGGCGAAGACCGCCGTGGCCAGGGCGAGGACCGTTAGGGCGACGAGGTTGACGAGCAGGCGCTTCACGTTCCGTGTCCGCATGGCGACCTCCAGGACGGCCGCAGGCTGCGCCCGCCTCTGTGGCGGCCGAGCAGCCCCGCGGCTCGATTGAGCCTGACTCCATTCAAGCCATCCCGAATTGAGCCAGACTCCTGAGTGAATGCTAGACATGGAGCCAGGCGCTGTCAAGGGACTTCCTGTCACTCGGCTTGGCCACGTGTCGATCGATGCCGCTGCCGCAGGCCCGGGTCTGGGCGTAGCATGTGCCATGTCTCGCCTGCTGACGAAGTTGCGAGCCTCGCTCGACGGGCTGAGCCCGGTCCTGCAGCGTGTCGCCCAGTACGTGCTCGACAACCCAGACGCCGTCATCTACCACAGCGTCACCGAGCTGGCCGAGGCGACGCGTAGCAGCGAGGGCAGCATCATCCGCTTCTGCCAAGACCTGGGGTTCTCGGGCTTCCAGGAGCTGAAGCTGACGCTCGCGGTGGAGCTCGACCCGCCCGGCCGCAGCCGCCGCCCGCGCCCCGACCCCGGCAACCCTGGCCGCGCCGGCCTGATGGCGCACCTCGCGGCGCAGGCGGCAGCCGCCGCCCACGAGACCGCCAACCTCTACGAGAGCGAGGCGACGGCCGAGGTCGCGGCGCGCCTCGGCGAGGCCGAGCGCGTCGACATCTACGGCGTCGGGGCCTCGGGGGTCGTCGCCCAGTACTACGCCTACAAGCTCCTGCGCCTCGGCCTGACCGCGCAGGCGTTCAGCGACATGCACCTCGGCTCGATGAGCGCTTCGAACTTGAGTGCGCGGGCGGTGGCGATCGGCGTGTCGAGCTCCGGCTCGACCCTCGACACGCTGCAGGCCCTCAAGGCCGCCAAGGAGGCGGGGGCCTTCACCGTCGCCGTGACCAACCGGCTGAAGAGCCCGCTGGCGAAGGTCGCCGACCGCAGCCTGTTCGCCAGCCCGCCGGAGTCGCCGCTGACCGGCGGCGACGTCCTCGCCAAGATCGGTCAGTTCCTGCTGCTGGAGGCGCTGGCGCGGCTGATGGTCGAGGGCGACGCCGGCCTGTCCGAGTCGGTGCGCCGCACCGCCCACGTCGTCGCCGACAGGAGCCTGTGACGGAAGCGGTACTCGCCATCGACATCGGCGGGACCAAGGTGGCGGTCGCGTCGGTGCGCGAAGGCCGCGTCCTCGCCCAGGAGGTCGCCGCCACCCCGGCAGCGGCCGGACCCGACGCGGTCGTCGAGGCCGTCGTCGCCTGCTCCGCACGGCTGCTGCGAGGCGCCGAGCCGCCCCGGCGGGTCGGCGTCGCGTGCGCCGGGGTCGTCAGCGAGGGCCGGGTGCGCGCCATGAGCCCCGACCTGCTGCCAGGCTGGCACGGCTACCCGCTCGTGCAGCGCCTGGTCGAAGGGCTGAGCCGGGGTGCCGCGGCGCTGCGGGTCGTAGCCCTCAACGACGCTCAGGCCGCCGCCTACGGCGAGCATGCTTACGGCGCCGGCCGCGGCCGCGACTCGCTGCTGTTCGTCACCGTCTCCACCGGCGTCGGCGGCGGGCGGGTGCTGGGCGGGCGGCGGTGGCGCGGCGCCACCGGCCTGGCGGGCCACGTGGGTCACCTGCGCGGCGGCGAGCTCGAGAGCCTCGCCTCCGG
>CAYYOK010000186.1:0-4302 GCA_964473205.1 uncultured bacterium
CCCGCGACGCCGGCATCCCCGTGCTCCTGGTCAGCGCCGACCTCAACGAGGTCCTATCGCTCTCCGACCGCATCGTCGTGATGTTCGAGGGCCGCATCATGGGCGAGCTCTCCCAGGCCGAGGCGACCCCCGAGCTGCTCGGTCTGATGATGGCCGGCTACGACGTCGAGACCGCGCGGGCGCGGGCGAACGACGAGGCGCCGGCGGCGCCGGTCGGGCCCGGTTGAGCGCTGCGTGAGCGAACGCCAGGGCGGACCCGGCGGCCGGCCCTGCTAGCGGCGGACGCGGTGCGGACCGCCTCCGCCTCCGAGCGCGCCGCCTTCAACGCCTGCTGACGAGCGCGAGGTCGGCGTCACCGGGCCCGGAGAACTCCGGGTTGATGATCCCGACCCCGGAGTCGATGTCGAAGCTGCCGTTGAACTTGATGTCGCCCTTGGCTGCGATGCGGCCACGTATCGTGCTGGAGCCGTTCTGCGTGAACTTGCCGCCCGCTACGGCTGCGAGGAACATCTCCGACGAGCCGTTCACGGTTATGTCGCCTTCAGCGATCAGGGCGATGCCCACGCCCACCTGCCCACCGTCGAGGGGGGTGGCCTTGTAGCTGCCGTTGATCGTGATGTCCCCTGCCGTGGCGAACGTGGTGGTCCCGTCGTAGACGGCGTCCTTCGACCCGTTGAGGGTCAGCCCCTTCTGGGAGTAGACGTTCACGTTCGTCATCGTGCCCTTGCCGTTCGTGGAGAACTTGCCGTTGTAGACGATTATCGTCAGGTCGCTGGCGTTGAAGCCGCCGTTGATCGTGAAGTCGTCGCGCGAGACGATGTTGACGCCCTCGATGGTCGTCGTCCCGTTGAAGGAGGTGCTCTGGTTGTACTCGAGGCACACCGTCGCTCCCGGGGGCAGCGCCGCGATGTCGCTGAGGAGCTTCGACACGGGGTTAGGACGGCTGGTGTAGCGGACGTCGCAGTCGATGCCGAAGTACGACGAGTAGTGCGGGCCCCGCGACACGGCAGCGAGGGCGGCGTCTCGCCTCGCGACGAAGTCGGGCGCGATCTCAACGGGGTCGATCAGGTGCACGGGGACCTTGTCATGGCAGATGGCCGGTTGGCTGGGGTTCACGGAGCACTTCGCGCCGGGGGACCCCGAGATCGGCACGGCGTCCCCGCCGACGGGGGCCGTCCTCACGCAGATGCCGGCAGCGTTGCGTTCGGTGCACACCCTGAACTCCTGGCTCCCGTTCAGGGAGAAGCCCTCGTTGGCGTGGATCCCGGCGCTCACGTAGGAACCGGAGCCGTTGCCTGAGAACTCGCCTTCGGTAGCTATGCCGTAATCGAAGTACGCCGGCAGCCTCGTGGAACCGCTGGCCATCGTGACCAAGGCTTCGGAGACGTACTCGGCCTCGCCGGGGGCGGTGCCGGCAACGGCCACGTACGCGACGTTGGCGCTGCGCCTCTCGTACGCGGACAGCGTGTAGGTGGGGGCGAAACCGACGCCTTGGACGCTCGGGAGGGACAGCGAGTACGGGAACTCGCCGGCCTCTTCGTAGGCGCGCTGCAGGACCACGAAGGCGGCGTTGAGACCGGCCGACGCGGCGTTGTCCGCCTGCGTGGCCGAGCGGGCGTTGCCGGCGATGCCGAGGTTCATCTGCGTCAGGAACATGGTGCTGAGGCCGAACGCCATGAGCGCCACCATGACGAGGAGAACGGAAACGATCGCGATGCCTTCGTGGCGGCGGTTCATATGCAGTCTCCCAGCGAGCGGCATTGAGGGTTCTTGAGGCCGACGGTGACGATCACCGGGTTCTCGCGCCCCCCGGCGTCCTCGAAGCGGAGGCTGAGGCTCAGCCCCCGCAGGTCGCGGTCCAGCGGTCGGTTGAGGTTGGCGGAGTCGGTGCTCACCGCGAACTTCGCGTGGGCGCGGTCGAGCCAAGCCACGACCTGCAAGTCTACGACGCCCTGAACGGCCTCCTGGGCCGCCTCGCCCTTCTCCTGCCGGTAGAGCGTCCCGTCCTGAACGAAGTAAGTGACCTCGTTCAGTTCGCAGGAGCTGGCGGAGTAGCGGTCCTCGAAGTAGCGGACGATTATGGTGTCGGGCCCACCGCTGGCGCCGTCCACGGCGACGAGCGGGTCGCCGCTGAAGCTGCGGGAGGTCGCCTGCTCGTCGGTGCAGCGGTAGCCTGCGAGGCCGATCTCGTACTGCAGGAGCGAGATCGCGGCCTGCACCCCCTGCCGCACCTCCGAGACCTCCTCGTTGACGCGGTAGGCGCGTACGGACCCGCTGTAGAGCTGGGTCGCGATCAGCAACACGATACCCGCCACGGCCGCCGCGATGAGGAGCTCGAGCACGGTGATGCCTTCGCGACGCCCTCGCATCAGCGCACCACCGTAGACGCCTTGAACGCCGCGTTGCCGGGTCCGGTGATGATGACGTCTATCTGCCTCGCGACGGCGCTCGCGACGCTCGAGTTGCGGCAGACGATGCTCCCGCCGCTGAGCTCACAGGGCAGGACGTCGACGACGCACTCGAACGCGTCCGCCGGGATCCCGGAGCGGCACGACTCGCCCCGGACCGGCGCGCTCACGTACCGGGAGAACTCGCGCTGCAGCTGCAGCTCGCTCTGCGCCAGGTTCGCCATCTCCTGCGAGAGGACTGCGCCTCGCGTCCCCCTGAGCGCGTTGCCCTGGAGGGCGAAGACGGCAAGGACGCCGATGGCGAGTATCGCGACGGCGATAACGACCTCGACGAGCGTCAAGCCCGCCTCTCTCGTCTGGCCCGGCCGCGTGGGCGCCCCGCGCGTCACTTCCGCACCACCCGGACCTGGCCGGCGGCGGAGACCTCGACCGCGTAGGCGACGCCGTTCGCCGAGAAGGTGGTGGTGCTGGCCATGAGGCCCCCGTTGCAGCGCTGCGCGCGGCCGTTCGGCAGCCATAGCATCTGCTGGTCAAGCATCGTCGTCGCCACGTCGAGCCCGCGGTACTCGTCGAGGTCGAGCCGTCCGATCTCCGCCTGGGACCCCTTGCAGCTGATGTCAGAGGACTGCTCGGAGACCAGCACCGAGACGGCGCCGGAATCGAGGTCGAGCGACACGTTGATGGGTCGGTTGCGCTTGATGGCCTCCATGCGGGCTTCTTGGAGCAGGGCCTGGAAGTCCTCGGAGGCCAGCCGCGAGGCGGGCGCGCGGAGCGCTACGGCGCCGACGCCGGAGAGGATCCCGATGATCGCGAGGGCGATCAGGAGCTCGACCACGGTGAAGCCGAGGTGGAGACGCCTCGTGTCGGCCGAAGAACCGTGCATCGTCGCGGAGCGTAACAGGCGCGGTCTTACGGCGCGCTCACACGGAGATGTTAGGTAAGGAACTTCGTAAGCAGCCTGGACACCTGGTCGAACTCGATGAGGAACGCGTCGTGCCCGTGCGGCGAGGCGATGCGCGCGTAGGTGGCGTTGGGCAGCATGGCCGCCAGCTCGCGCACCTCGCCCTCCGGGTAGAGGACGTCGGTGTCGATGCCGATCACGAGGGCGGGCATCTCGATGCGCCCCAGCGCCGCCTCCGCCCCGCCGCGCCCCGCGCCGACGTCGTGCTCGTCCATCGCCAGCGTCAGGTAGAGGTAGGTGTTGGCGTCGAAGCGGCGCACGAGCTTCTCGCCCTGGTACGCCAGGTAGCTGGCGATCTGGAAGCCGGAGCAGAACGATTCCGGGGCGCCCGGCGTCGGACGCGCACCATTATCAAATCGCTCCCTGCCGAACCTCACCTCGACCGAGCCGTGCGCCCGGTAGCTGAGCATCGCCACGGCCCGAGCCAAACCGAGGCCGGCGGCCGGCTGCTCGTCGGGCCGGTAGTCCCCGCCGCGCCAGGCGGGGTCCGAGGTGATCGCGCGGCGCGCGACCTCGTTGAGGCCTATGGCCCAGGCCGAGTGCCTGGCGCCGACGCCGATGGGCACGATCGCCCGCACCATCTCGGGGTGGCTCGCAGCCCACTCCAGGACCTGCATGCCGCCCATCGAGCCGCCCACGACGGCGCGCAGCGAGCGGACGCCGAGCCGGTCGAGGAGCCGCTTCTGGACGGCGACCATGTCGCGCACCGTGTAGCGCGGGAAGCGTGTGGCGTAGGGCCTGCCGGTGGCGGGGTCGAGGCTCGAGGGGCCGGTGGTCCCGTAGCAGCCGCCCAGCACGTTGCTGCACACGACGTGGAACCTGTCGGTGTCGATCGCCCGCCCGGGGCCGCTCAGCGGGTCCCACCAGCCCAGCGCGCCGTCCCTCTCCCCCACCCCGGCGGCGTGCGCCGAGCCGGGGAGGGCGTGGCAGACG
>CAYYOK010000187.1:0-3321 GCA_964473205.1 uncultured bacterium
CGAGCTTAGCGAGGCGCTCCTGGAGCTTCTCGCGAGCGTAGTCGGAGTCGGTGTTGTCGAGCTCGGACTTGATGCCCTTGACGCGCTCGGCGATGACCTCGGCCTTGCCGAGGCCCTCGATGATCGTGGTCTCGTCCTTGCTGCTGCGGATGCGCTTGGCGCGGCCGAGCTGCGAGAGCGTGACGTTCTCGAGCTTGTGGCCGAGCTCCTCGCTGATGACCTCGCCACCGGTGACGGCAGCGATGTCGCGGAGCATCTCCTTGCGGCGGTCGCCGAAGCCGGGGGCCTTGACGGCGAGCACGTTGAGCGTGCCACGCAGCTTGTTGAGCACCAGCGTGGCGAGCGCCTCGCCCTCGACGTCCTCGGCGATGATCAGGAGCGGCTTGCCGGTCTGGATGACCTGCTCGAGTACGGGCAGGAGGTCCTTCAGCGCGCTGATCTTCTTCTCGTGGATGAGGATGTAGGCGTCCTCGAGCACCGCCTCCATCGCGTCGGAGTCGGTGATGAAGTAGGCGCTGATGTAGCCCTTGTCGAACTGCATGCCCTCGACGACGTCGAGCTCGGTGTCGAGGGTCTTCGACTCCTCGACGGTGATGACGCCGTCGCGGCCGACCTTGTCCATAGCCTGGGCGATGAGCTCGCCGACGGCGGCCTCGTTCGCGGAGATCGCGGCGACCTCGGCGACGGCCTTGCTGTCCTCGACGCTGCGGGCCATGCCCTTGACGCTCTCGACTGCGGCCTCGACGGCCTTCTCGATACCGCGCTTGAGGGCGAGCGGGCTGGCGCCGGCGGCGACGTTCCTCAGGCCCTCGCGGACGATCGCCTGGCCGAGCACGGTGGCGGTGGTGGTGCCGTCACCGGTGATCTCGTTCGTCTTGCTGGCGATCTCGATGAGGAGCTTGGCGCCGATGTTCTCGATCGGGTCCTTGAGCTCGATGTCCTTGGCGACGGTCACGCCGTCCTTGGTGATCGTCGGGCCGCCGAACTTCTTCTCCAGGACGACGTTGCGCCCCTTCGGCCCGAGCGTGACCTTGACGGCGTTCGCGACGGCGTTGACGCCGCGTTCGAGAGCGCGGCGCGCGTCTTCCTTGTAGATCAGGTCCTTGGCCATGTTCCCTCTGCTTCCTAGTCCCTAGTGGCTTCGCTGCCTCAGCTGAGGACCGCGTGGATGTCCCGCTGGCTCAGGATCATGAGCTCGCGGCCGTCGAGCTCGATCTCGGTGCCGCCGTACTTGGCGAAGACGACGGTGTCGCCGACCTGCACGTCGATCGGCTCGCGCGAGCCGTTCTCGAGGTACTTGCCGGGGCCGACGGCGAGGACCTTGCCGCGCTGGCTCTTCTCCTTGGCGCTGTCGGGCAGCACCAGGCCGCTGGCCGTGGTCTGAGGCTCGTCGATGACCTCGACGACGACCTTGTCGCCCAACGGCTTGAGGTTCAGCTTCTGGTCAGCCATGCTTCCTCCACTGTTCTCGGATGTCTCCGTTTGGCACTCTCAGGTCGCGAGTGCCAACCATCCTAGATGGTATCCACGGCGCGCGAGACGTGTCAACCGCGCCGTGTCAAGCTGTCTGCCGTGTCTGAGCTAAGCAGACTTGACAGCGCGGCGCTCAAGTCCGGCGACCGCGCGGCCGCCGCCGCGCCCGCGGTCGCGGACGGTCAGCCGCGCCGCAGCCCCAGCACGAAGGCGGGCACGAACGCCGCAGCGAAGGGGATGTTGTACGTGAGCAGCGCCACGAGGCCCCGCCACGTGCCCTGCAGCGAGTCTGGCGTGAGCAGGGGGTCGACCTGGCGCTGCAGCACGTCCCAGTTCACGCTCACGTAGCCCGACCAGGCCAGGAGCTGCACGGCGATGAACAGGAGCCCGAGCGCTATGGCGACGACCTTGCCGACCTTCTTGAGGGCGTAGCCGGCGATGAAGCCCGCGACGGCGCCGAAGCCGATCTGCTCGATCCACGGCATGACTGCCGACAGCTCCGGCGTTCCCACGTGCGCGACGTTACCACGCTGCCTCGGACCCGCCGGAGGCGACCGGCGCATAAGATGACGCCGTGAGCGCAGGGTCCCGGGTCCGCATCGGCGACCACGTCGCCGCCGCCCTGGCGGCCGGCGAGCCGGTGGTCGCCCTCGAGTCGACCGTCATCACCCACGGCCTGCCCCGCCCGCGCAACCTCGAGGCCGGGAGGCGGCTCGAGGCCGTGGTCAGGGAGGCCGGAGCCGTGCCCGCCACGGTCGGGGTGCTCGGCGGCGAGGTCGTCGTGGGCCTCGACGCGGCCGAGCTCGAGCGCCTGGCGCAGGCGGCGGCCGAGAAGGTCTCGCTGTGGAACCTCGCGGCCGTCGTCGCCCAGGGCGCGGACGCCGGCACGACAGTGGCCACGACCCTGTGGGCCGCACACGCCGCCGGCCTCGACGTGTTCGCCACCGGCGGCATAGGCGGCGTGCACGACGCGCCGTTCGACGAGTCGGCCGACCTGGCCGCGCTCGCCAGGTACCCGGTCCTCACCGTCTGCGCCGGCCCCAAGAGCATCCTCGACGCCGCCGCGACCCTGGAGCGGCTCGAGACCGCCGGGGTACCCGTCGTCGGCTACCGCTCCGACCGCCTCGCCGGCTTCCTCGTGACCCTCACCGAGCACCGGTTGCCCGCCAGGGTCGACAGCTCCGACGCGGCCGCCGCCGTGCTCCTGGCGCAGAGGGAGCTAGGGTTATCCTCTGGTGTGGTGCTGTCCAACCCCGTCTCCAGTGGGCTCGAGCCCGAGGAGTTCGCGGCGCTCAGGGAGCGCGCCGAGGCCGCCCTCAGGGGCCGCGGCGTGCGGGGCCGCGACGCCACGCCGTTCCTCCTGGCCGAGCTGGCCGCGATCTCGGGCGGCCGCACCGTCGACGTCAACACCCGCCTTCTCGAGGAGAACGCCGCCCTCGCCGCCCGCGTGGCCGCCGCCTACCGCAGGCTGGCCCAGGCGGCGGCGCCCCACGGGGTGAGCGCGTGAGCGACGAGCGCCGCATCGACCCTGCGGCCACCGGGCGTCCGCAGGGCCTCGGCGAGATGTTCAGGTCGGCGCGCGAGAGCCGCGGCCTGTCGCTGGCCGACGTGGCCGAGCTGACCCACGTCAGGCAGGAGTACCTCCGCGCCCTCGAGGAGGGCCGCTACGACGACCTGCCCGAGGACGTCTACGTCCGCAACTTCGTGCGCCTGTTCGCGCAGGCCGTGGGCCTCGACTCCGAGCGCGCTCTCTCCGCCTACCAGTCGGAGCGCAAGCAGGCTGGTGGGCTCTCGACGCTGGAGATGCGGCTGGAGCAGGAGCGCCGCGGGGAGCGTCCGCCCCCGCGC
>CAYYOK010000187.1:3331-4218 GCA_964473205.1 uncultured bacterium
TCAGCCTCGGGCCGCTGATCCCCACGCTGGTGCTCGTCGCCGGCCTCGCCGCGCTAGCGGTGTGGGGCTTCAACCGCCTCATGGCGCCGGCCCGCCCGACGGGCACGACGCAGCCGCCGCCCGTCGTCGCGCCCGAGGGGGGCGCGCCCCAGGTCGCCTCGCCCGACGCGCCCGCCGCGGGCGACGCCTCGGCGTCGCAGCCCACGACGGTGCTCGTCAGCGTCGTCTCCGACCCGCCGGGCGCGACCGTGAGCATCGACAGCTTCGTCCTCCCCGGCACCACGCCCATCCGCGACGTGCCGGTGACCGCACGCGCCGGCCGCGTCCTCAGCGTGACCCTCGACGGCTACCAGACGCTGCAGCAGCCGGTCGACCTGCTCGAGGACCAGACCCTCACCGTCACGCTGGTGCCGCAGGCGACGGCGGCGGCGGCAGGCGACGCGCCGCCGGCCGCGGCCGCCACCGGCGCGGGCCAGCTCGCGATCGAGGTGACCGCCCCCACCTGGCTCGAGGTGTACCGGGGCACCGCCCGCAACCAGGGCGAGCGCCTCGTCTACCGCACGGCGCAGGCCGGCGAGACGTTCACGTTCGACCTGCCCGTGTACGTCCACGTCGGCAACGCGGCGGGCGTGCAGGTGACGCAGGGCGACACCGTGATCGGCACGCTCGGCTCGTCCGGCGCGGTCGTCGGTCGCGCGTTCACCGCCCAGTGAGGGGCGGCGTCACCGCGCAGCTGGCGCTGGCCTCTCTGCGCCACCGCTCGCTGCGCACCGGCCTCACCGCGCTCGGCATCGCGGTGGCGATCGCCTCGACCGTCGTGTTCATGTCGATCGGCGAGGGCCTGCGCAAGGCGTTCGCCGACCAGCTCGCCGGCCTCGGCCCCGACC
>CAYYOK010000188.1:0-4207 GCA_964473205.1 uncultured bacterium
GCTTGTGCCAGCTCGACTTCATCGAGTACGGCGCGGCGCGCTGCTCGGCGAAGTGAACCATCGCGTCGGGCTCATGCTCCTCGATCAGCTCGAGGAGCCGCGGGTAGTCCTGCGCGATGTCGACGCGCTCGAACTCGATCGTCCTGCCCGTCAGCTCATGCCAGGCAGCCAGCCGCTCGCCCATCGGGCGGATCGGCGTCAGGCTCTCCGCTTCGAGCTCGTTGTCGATGTTGCGGCGCGAGAGGTTGTCGAGGATGACGACGTCGTGACCAAGCTGGCTTAGATGCAGGCTGGTCGGCCAACCACAGAAGCCGTCCCCGCCGAGAATGAACACTTTCATGAGTGCCTCCGAATCCCGCCAAACATATCACCGCGCACCACCTCGAACCGTGAGCCGGGGCGCGCGAACGACTCAGCGGAGAGCAGGCTCAGCGCGACGCCAGGGAGCGCCTCAGCAGCCGCAGCCGGCGCTTGAGCAGGCTGCGCCGGTACGGGGCGGCGCCAGCGCGCCAGTCGCCCGGAGCGACCCACGACCAGACGACCGCGGTGGCGATGATCCACGGATGCGCCAGTGCCCACACCAGAGCCACCCAACCGCCTAGCCGCGGCCTGTCAAGCTGGCGGGCGCCGATGCTCATCCCGGTCCAGTGGACGGCCACCTGAGCCGCGTAGACGCCGAGCGCGACGGGCACCAGCGCGGACGGCTCGAGCCCTGGCTGCAGGAGCCGCGCTGCCAGCAGGGCCGGCGCCGCGAGCAGCGCGCCGCACAGCGCCAGGCTCTCGAAGCCGAGCACGGCCAGCCCCGCGATGAAGGCTGGCTTGTAGTGCACGACGTGGCGGTAGCGCGAGACCCACCGCGAGCGCTGCCGCAGGAACCGCAGCGGACCGCCTATCGAGCGCGTCCTGACTCGCAGGCCGGGGGCCGTCGAGAAGACGACCCTGCGCCCGCTCAGGCGACCGAGCCGCTGCACGAGCAGGTCCTCGTCGGCGCTGGGCGCGCGGGCGCTGGCGCCGAAGCCGCCCGCGGCTTCGAGCGCTGAGCGGCGGTAGGCCTGGTTGTTGGCGCTCGACGCGTAGGTGAAGCCGAAGCGGAGCAGCGAGCGTGAGGTCAGCATCAGCGAGAACCAGTCGGCGGCCTCGATCAGGCGCCAGAGCGGGTTGCGGCCGGCAGGCAGGCCGACCTCGACGTAGCCGCAGACCATCGCAACGTCGAGCCCGAACTCGGCGGCCAGGGCGGTCAGCCAGGTCTCCGGCACCTCGCAGTCGGCGTCGGTGGTCGCGATCAGCTCGCCCGTCGCGACCGCCAGGCCGCGCATCACGGCGTTCACCTTCGGCGCGTAGCGGCGGTCCGGGTCGCGCAGCGTCACCCGCCTGAAGCGCGGATCGCGCGCGGCGAAGGCGTCGATGACGGCCGCGGTGCCGTCGGTGGAGCGGTCGTCGACGATCACGAACTCGCATGCGCCGGCGTAGTCGAGGCGCGCGAGGCTGGCCAACGCAGCCGGCAAGCGCGCCTCCTCGTTGTGGGCAGGGAGGATCACGCTGATCGATGGCAGCCGCAGGGGCTCGGTGGCGGCGTCGCCTGCCGCGTCTGGAGCACGCCTCGGCGCGCGCTGCCCGAGCATCCCGGCGATGACGAGGAGCTGCAGCGCGATCAGCGGCGCAGCCAGGCATACGAGCGTGGTCATGAGGAGAGCGGTCATCTTTGAGGTAGCGGCTTGGCGCGGCCGCTCAGCGGCGGCGACAGCGATCCTACCACCGCGGGCTGTACGCTTCCTGACAGTGAGCGACGCCCTCCCGAGCAGCTTCCACGCGTTCCTGACCGGCCTGGACGACTACGCGGGGCAGGTGGCCTCCTACCACTTCTTCCCTCCGCGCAAGCCACGCGTGGACGGCGTTTACGCCGGACCGTACGCCGGCATGCTGGCGCAGCTCGCGATCGCTCCCTACACCCATCAGGTCGCGGCCCTGCAGGCCGTGGCGGCCGGGGAGGACGTCGTGATGGCGACGCCCACCGCCTCGGGCAAGTCGCTCGTGTTTCAGCTTCCGGTCCTCGCCGCCGCGCTGCGCGGCCGGACCAGCATCATGCTCTACCCGACGAAGGCGCTGGCGCGCGATCAGGAGGGGCGCCTCAGGGCGCTGGCCGGGCGCCTGAGCACAGGACGGCAGAGCGGGGTCGACGACCTCGCCGACGCCGTCGCGAGCTACGACGGCGACACCCCACCGGAGGACCGCACCAGGCTGCGCGAGTCGGCCGCGTGCCTGCTGACGAACCCCGACATGCTGCACTACGGCATCCTGCCGCACCACGCCGACTGGTCGCATACGCTCGCGCGCTTAGAGCTCGTCGTGCTCGACGAGCTGCACGCCTACCGGGGCGTGCTCGGCACGCACGTCGCCAACGTCGTCAGGCGGCTCTTGCGCCTCGCCAAGGCCCACGGTGCGCAGCCGGCGGTGATCGCGGCCAGCGCGACGATCGGCAACCCGGCGGAGCACGCCGAGCGGCTGACGGGGCGGCCCGCGCGCGTCATCGACTTCGACGAGGCGCCGAGCGGCCCGCGCGAGTTCGTGATGTGGCGGCCGCCCGAGCTGCCCGAGACCGGGCGCCGCCGCAGCACCAACGGCGAAGCCGCGCTTGTGGCCGCGGCGCTGGCGCGCGCCGGTATCAAGACGCTGGTGTTCTGCAACTCCCGCAAGTCCGCCGAGCTGATACGGCGCTACGCCGCCGACCTGGTAGGCGGAGAGCTGGCCGCCGCGATCCAGAGCTACCGCGCCGGCTACACGGCGGAGGACCGCAGGCTGATCGAGGCTGGGTTCAGGAACGGCGACATCCGCGTGCTCGCCGCCACCAGCGCCCTGGAGCTCGGCATGGACATCGGCGGCGTCGACGCCGTCGTGCTGGCCGGCTACCCCGGCTCGAAGATGGCGCTCTGGCAGCGCTCGGGGCGCGCCGGGCGCGGCGGCGAGCGCTCGCTGACCCTGCTCATCCCGGGCGCCGACCCGCTGGACGAGTACTACCTGCACGATCCCGACGCCCTCGTCGACGGCCCGATCGAGAGCGCCATAGCCGACCCGTTCAACACCGAGCTGCACCCCCTGCACGTCGCCTGCGCGGCCGCCGAGTCCCCGCTCGACGAGCAGGAGCCCTGGCTGGCTCCCTGGCTCGACCTGAGGTCCGTGCCGGGGCTGAGCCCGCGGGCGGGCAAGTGGGTCCACGCCGGCCGCTACCCTCACCGCCGTCTCAGCATCAGGGGGACCGGCGGCAAGCTGATACGCCTCAAGGACGGCATGGGCCGGTCGCTGGGCACGGCCGACCTCGCCACCGCGCTGCGCGAGCTCCACCCCGGCGCCGTCTACCTCCACCAGGGCGAGTCGCTGCTGGTCGCCGACCTCGACCTGGACAAGGGCATCGCGCGGCTGCTGCCTCACATCAGCGACTACTACACGCAGCCGCGCTCCGAGACCGACGTCGAGGTGCTGGCGGTCGGCCAGGGCGCGCGGCGCGCCGCCGGCCCGGTGTCGGAGCAGGTGCCTGACCTGCACGGCGTCCTCAGCGCGCCGCAGCCAGGCGTGGCGGTCGGCCGTGTGGTCGTGAGGCACGCCGTCACCGGCTACGTGCTCAAACGCCAGTTCAGCGAGGCGGTGCTCGACGAGCGGCACCTCGACCTGCCCGAGCTCAGCTACCCGACCGAGGCGCTCTGGTTCAGCGTCGACGGCGTGCCGGGGATCCCGCGTCCCGACGTCCTGCCCGCCGCGCTGCACGCGCTCGAGCACACGCTGATCCAGCTCCTGCCGGCGTTCGTGCTGTGCGAGCGCGCCGACGTGGGCGGCGTCTCGTACCCTCACTACCCTCCGACGGGCGGCAGCTGCGTGTTCGTCTACGACGGCTACCCGGGTGGCGTCGGCTACGTCCGCGCTGGCGCCGCCGTGTTCCGCGACTGGCTGGGCGCTGCGCACGAGCTGCTGACCAAGTGCCGCTGCAAGGACGGCTGTCCGCGCTGCGTCCTGTCGCCCAAGTGCGGCAACGGCAACCAGTTCCTCGACAAGCGGGCCGCCGCTCAGGTCGCGGCGGCGCTGCTCGCCGAGGCCGAGCGGCGTGCGCCGGTGCCCGTGGCTTCGTAGTAGAGTCGCTTCCCGTGCGCATCGGTTTCGTGACGCAGCTGCTGTGGGACCCCAACCGGCCGGTATGGACACGGCAAGTCACAGCCCC
>CAYYOK010000189.1:0-4161 GCA_964473205.1 uncultured bacterium
ATGACGAGACGGGAGAACAACGCGTCCGTCTCCTCGGACCGTCATGGCCGTGCTCGTCACGGCCATCCACGGCTTGGTAGGGCAAGCCTTCTCGTGGATCCTCGCGACAAGCGCGAGGATGACGGGAAGGGGGGCGGGCGGCGACGAGCGCGAGGATGACGAGAAGGGGGGCGAGTGCGAGGATGAGGGGATAGGGGAAGGCTATTCCGCGGCGCGGGCGGGGTCTTCGTCCTCGCCGGCGTGTTCGAGAACCTCGCGGGCTTCCTCCACCTGCTGCTGACGGGTCCACATCGCCGCGTAGGTGCCGCCTTTTGCCAACAGCTCCAGGTGGCGGCCGCGCTCGACGATGCGCCCGGCGTCGAGAACGACGATCTCGTCGGCGTCGACCACGGTGGAAAGCCGGTGCGCGATGACCAGCGTCGTCCGCCCCGCCGAGACCTCGCGCAGCGACGCCTGGATTTCCTTCTCGGTGTGGGTGTCGAGCGCCGAGGTGGCCTCGTCGAATACCAGGATCTCCGGCCGCTTGAGGATGGTGCGGGCGATGGCCACGCGCTGCTTCTCGCCGCCCGAGAGCTTCAGCCCGCGCTCGCCGACCATGGTGGAGTAGCCGTCGGGCTGGGCCATCACGAAGTCGTGGATGCGCGCGAGCGCAGCCGCCGCCTCCACCTCCGAAGGCGAGGCCCCCGGCCGCCCGTAGGCGATGTTGTAGAAGATGGTGTCGTTGAACAGCACCGTGTCCTGCGGGACGATGCCGATGGCCGCGCGCAGGCTCGCTTGCGTCACCTCGCGGATGTCCTGGCCGTCGATCAGGATCCTCCCCGAGGTGACGTCGTAGAAGCGATAGAGCAGCCGCGAGATGGTGGACTTGCCGGCGCCGCTCGGTCCGACGATGGCGAGCGTCCGGCCTGGATCCACCGTGAACGAGATGCCGTCGAGCACCGTTCGCCTCGCGTCGTAGGCGAAGCGCACGTCCTCGAACACGATCCGGCCGCCGCCGGCCGAAAGCGGCCGGGCGCCCTGCCGGTCTTCGACCTCGGGGGCAACGTCGAGCAGGGTGAACATCTGCTCCATATCCGTAAGAGACTGCTTGATCTCGCGGTAGACGAAGCCGAGGAAGTTGAGCGGCAGGTAAAGCTGGATCAGGTAGCTGTTGACCATGACGAAGTCGCCGATGGTCAAAGCCCCGGAGGCGACGCCGTTGCCAGCCATCAGCATCAGCAGGGTCAGGCCGATGGCGATGATCACGCCCTGGCCGACGTTGAGCAGGCTCAAGGTCACCTTGCTCTTCACCGCCGCCGCCTCGTACTCGTGCAGCGCCTTGTCGAACCGGCGGGTCTCGTGGCCCTCGTTGCCAAAGTACTTGACGGTTTCGAAGTTGAGCAGGCTGTCGATGGCCTTGGTGTGCGCCTCGCTGTCGGAGCGGTTCATCGTCCGGCGGAACTTGGTCCGCCATTCGGTGACGATCACCGTCCAGGCGATGTAGCCGGCGATGCAGACGAAGGTCACCGCCGCGTACCAGATGCCGAACAGGCTCCAGAGGATGCCGCAGACCAGCATCACCTCGAGGATGGTCGGCAGCACGTTGAACAGCATGAAGCTGAGCAGGAACTCGATGCCCTTGGTTCCGCGCTCGATCGCCCGGCTGATGGCGCCGGTGCGCCGGTCGAGGTGGAAGCGCAGGCTCAGGCCCTGGAGGTGGCGGAAGGTCTTCACCCCGGCCTGGCGGATCGCCCGCTGCGCGACCTTGGCGAAGACGCCGTCGCGCAGTTCGCCGAAGGCCTGGGCCAGCACCCTGGCGCCGGCGTAGGCGACCAGCAGGAAGACCGGGACCACGACCGCCGCCGCCGCCTCGGCCGGGCTCAGCGCATCGACCACGCCCTTGTAGAACCAGGGCACGGAGACGTTGAAGCCCTTGGCGGCGACGAGGAAGACGACGGCGACGACCACGCGCAGGCGAAGCTGCGGCTCGTCCTTCGGCCAGAGGTAGGGGAGCAGCGTGCGGATGGTGGCGAGGTCGGCGCGCCAGGTGCCGCGGCGGACCTCGGCGTCGGGCGGCGGCGGAAGCGCCCGCCTCATCGGCTGAGCTCGAACATCATGAGCAACGTCTGCTGCAGCGGGCTGAAGTTGTCGTCGGAGAGGAGATAGATCAGCGTCTCGCCACCCGGTCCCCGCCTCGCGGCGATCCCCTCCATGTTGTCGACCGTGTCGGCGCCTTCCAGCCGCGCCAGCTCTTCCCCGTCGAGCCTCGCCCCGGGCTTGACGGACGCGGCATCGATCCTGAGCACCCGCGCACCGACCGGCGGAAAGCGGCGCTGGAGCACCAGCGCGTCCCCGTCCGGAAGGACCGCCGCCGCGGTGGGCGCGAACCCGCCTTCAGACGCGAGCGTCAGGCTTTGCCAGCGCCCCGGCGCGCCGACCCAGCCGCGGCTGCCGCCGGGAACCGCGAGCTGCTCCGTCAGCGCCAGGAAACGGCCGTCGTCGAGCCTGGCCAAAGCCTCGAGCCCGCCGTTGGCGGGAGCCTGCTCCAGGCCGGCCGGCGCCTGGACGGGGCCGGGACGGCCCGCGAGCGCCGGGTAGCGCCACAGCCTGTGGTTCTGCTCGAAGCCGACGAGGAAGCCGCCGCGGCCGTCCGGCGTGATCGACTCGGCGTCGCCGCGAAGCTTGCCGGTGGTGCGGGCGCCGTCGGGGGCAAGCAGCGGCCCCATCCTCACGCCGCTGACCGAGGCGAGGTCGCCGCTGCGGTCGTAGCCGAGCCTGCCGGTGAGCCAATACCCCATGTCGGAAACCGCGGTGACCTCCGTGCCGTCGGCGGAGACGATCAGCCCGGACAGGCCGCCGAAGTGGGGCTCGCCGGCGCTGAGGGAGAGGCCGCCACGGTAGCGCAGCTTGCCGGCCGTGCGGATGCCTTCGTCCTGAATGTTGAGCGGGACGGCGTGGGCGGTGACCTCGATCGCAACCGGCTGGCGCAGTTCCTCTGCCGGCAGGCTGCGGCAGGCGCCCAGCATGGCCAGGGCCACAGCGGTGGCGAGCGGCGCGGCGCGGCGGCGAGGGGAGGGGGATGGCGGGGGAGGGCGGCTCATGGCCGGCAAAATAGGCAGACCCGCGCGACATTCATAGCGCCGGCGACCACCGGCCATTGCGCGAGGGGAGCCGGGCTCGCGTTTGTGCTCCGGCCCGAGGCTCCCACATGTGGCAGACCAACGGAGCTTTCCAGGGAGGATCACCGATGAACGTGACGCTCAGCCGCCGGCATGTCATCCAGGGCCTGGGCGGCCTGCCGCTTGCGGCGGTTCTGGCCGATCCCAGGCTCGCCCGCGCCGCCGCCGGTTCGCTGCGGGAGGTGACCCTGACGACCAAAGGCGGCCGTGACGTCGCCGCGGCGCTGGCGGTGCCCGAGACCACCCCGGCGCCGACTGTCCTCCTCATTCACGAATGGTGGGGCCTCAACGACCAGATCAAGGCTGTTGCTGCCGACCTCGCCGGCCAGGGCTACCTGGCCCTGGCGGTCGATCTTTACGATGGCAGGAGCACCAAGGCCCGGGAAGAAGCCCAGGCGCTGATGCAGGCGGTGGACCCCGAGGCCGCCACCGACACGCTCGTCTCCTGGCTCGGCTGGCTCAAGGCTCACGAGAAGGCGACGGGCAAGGTCGCCGTCATGGGCTGGTGCTTCGGCGGCGGCTGGGCGCTGAACGCGTCGATCGCCGAGCCCGTGGATGCGACCGTCGTCTACTACGGCAGGGTCGACAAACCGGCCGACCAGCTGGCCAGGCTGAAGGGGCCGGTGCTCGGCCACTTCGCCACCCGCGACGAATTCATCAACAAGCCGATGGTCGACGGCTTCGAGAAGGCGATGGCGGAGGCCGGCAAGCCGCTCACCGTCTACTGGTACGAGGCCGACCATGCTTTCGCCAACCCCACCGGCGCCAGGTACGACGAGGCCGATGCGGCGCTGGCCTGGTCGCGGACGCAGGCGTTCCTGAGCGAGACGCTGTGAAGGCGCCCGCAGGGCGCGGCGGGGTAGGGCGGGATCGTCGCAGGCTCATCCCGCCGCTTCCGGCGGGTCCGGCTTCGCCCGGGCGCGCCCACCGGCTTCGGTGCAAGACACGTTGACGGGGTAGGGCGGGATCGCCGCAGGCCGATCCCGCCGCGTCCGGCGGGTCC
>CAYYOK010000190.1:0-4101 GCA_964473205.1 uncultured bacterium
AAGCTCGTGAAGCGCTGCGGTCCGAAGTACGCCCTGTACGCGGAGGTGTCGCCCTCCTTGTTCTCCTCGGGCAGGTACTCGTGGTCGCCGAGAGAGATCGAGTAGGGAACGGCGCCGTGGAGCAGGCCCAGGCCGTACATGGCGCGCGTCCACTGCGCGTTGTTGTCCGGATGCCACACGACGTCGCCAACGTGCGTCACGAACGCGATGTCGCGCTCCTCCAGCGCCCCGACGATCCACTGGCCGATGGCCTGCACGCGCGTGGCCGACACCGGGTAGCGGACCATCGTCTGCGTGTCCGGTATCACGACCAGCGAGAAGCCGGCGGTCAGACCGCCCGGCACCTCGACGGTGAGCTCCGAGCGCGTCTGAGGGAAGCCCTCGAACTCGACGCCGATCACGTACTCGCCCGGCTCTTCGGGAGCGGTGTAGACGGCGAAGGCGCCTTCGGCGTCGACGCTGCCGCCAGACGCGTCCCAGGTCAGCTCGCCTGCGAAGGACCCAGCTCCGTCTGCCACCAGCCCGAGCGTGCCGCCAGTGACGATGCGCGGCTCTGCCCCTGAGGTCAGCAGCTCCAAGGTCGGTGGCGCCGGCACCACCCTGACGACCGCGTGAGCCACGAGCGCCGGCTCGTTCGAGACTGCGACCGAGAGCGCGTAGGTCCCCTGAGAGGACGGCACCGTGTAGTCGACGACAGCTCCTGAGCCGCTCACCACGCCGTGGGCTGCGCTCCAGACGAAGTCGGCGTCCTGGTCCTCTGGCAGGAGCTGAGCGGTGAAAGTGACCTCGGAGCCGGCCATCGCCTCGACGAAGTCAGGGGTCAGCGCGAGCGACCTAGGCTCCTCCCCCGTGCAGGCGCCGAGCAGCATCAAGGACAAGACCGCCAGCCACGCAGTGCGCCGGAGGTAGGCGTGGCGCCGCAGCCGCGACGCCGGCCGCGGGAGTCGAGTCTCTGAGACGCTCATCAGCGGCATCCAGGTTACACAGCCGCCGGCGGCGGCTGCGTGACAGACTCGCTCCCGTCGCCGCTTGGAGCCCCGTGCTCAGGCATCACATGCGTCTGCCCGGCCCTGCTCACCTTGTGCGCCTACGGTGGAGCAAGCGGGTTCAGCCCACCGAGATGCGCGCCGACGCGCCGGGCCCGCGCAGCATCACGAGACGGCCGCCGGCGCCAAGCTGGGTCCTGTGGGGCCTGAGAACGGAGATCGACCGTGAACCGAGACATCCTGCAAGGCAACTGGAAACAGCTCAAGGGCGGCATCAAGAAGCAATGGGGCAAGCTGACCGACGACGACTTGGCCCAGGCGGAGGGCGACTTCCAGAGGTTGGCGGGCCGCGTTCAGGAGCGCTATGGGCTCGAGCGCGAAGAGGCCGAGCGCCGCGTCGACGAGTTCCTCATGACGCAGGAGCGCGACCTGGTCGACCGCTTCGGCCAAGCCTGAGGTAGGTAGGCGCACGAGCGCCTGCCCGCACCGTCGAAGCCTTGTACCGGGGTGGGACGCGTTGACCAACGCGTCCCACCGCTTGTTCATACCGCCCGCAAGCTGCTACCGCAGGTGGACGCCGCGGTATCTTCCCTGCATGCTGCCGAGGACGGCTCGCGCCGGGGTGCTGAGCGCCATCAACGTCTACCCGCTCAAGTCGGCGAAGGGCGCCGCGCTCGAGCGCGCCTCGGTCGTCGCGACCGGCTTCGAGCACGACCGCCAGTGGCTCGTCGTCGATCCGGCGGGGACGTTCCTCACCCAGCGCGAGGCGCCGAGGCTGTGCCTGATCAGCGCCGTCGTGGACGGCGACGCCCTGATCCTGAACGCACCGGGGACATCGCCCTTGCGCGCTACCGCGGACGCCGGCGCAGCGCTGCGGCGCGTGAGGGTGTGGGGTGACACGGTGGCGGCGCTGCCCACCGGCGCCGAAGCGAGCGCCTGGCTGACAGGCTTCCTCGGCGCGCCTCTCGACCTGGTGAGGATGCCGCAGCCGAGCTTAAGGCAGGTCGATCCCACGTATGCCCGACCCGGCGACAGGGTCGGTTTCGCCGACGCGTTCCCGTTCCTGCTGATCTCGCAGGCCTCCCTCGACGACCTCAACGAGCGCCTGTCGGCTCGTGGCGAGGTCGAGCTGCCCATGAACCGCTTCCGTCCCAACCTCGTGGTCGACGGCGTCGAGGCGTTCGCGGAGGACGGCTGGCGGCGCATCCGCATCGGCGGCGTCGAGTTCCGCGTCTGCAAGCCGTGCGCGCGCTGCGCGATCACCACCGTCGACCAGGCCTCGGCGGCCACCGGCCGCGAGCCGCTGCGCACCCTCGCTACCTACCGGCGCGTGGGGAGCAAGGTGATGTTCGGGCAGAACCTGATCCACGACTCGCTGGGCGAGCTGCGCCTCGGCGACGTCGTGACGATCTTGGAGTGAAGGCGGCCCCTCGGCCTCACCACTAAAAGAACGAAGCGTGCGTGGCGGCCAAGCCCGTCGCCAGCGTCGTCGCCGGCACGCCGTAGGCCTGCGCCAAGGCGCTGACGTCGGCCAGCGAGTGCCTGATGTCGCCCTGCCGCGCGGGCTCGAACGTCATCGACGGGGGCTCCCCGCCGACCACCTCACCGATCACCTCGATCAGGTCGAGCAGGCTGACGGACCTGCCGCCCGCCAGGTTGAGGGCGACCAGCTCGGCCGCGCCGCGGCGGTCCAGGGCCCGGACCAGCACGTCGACGACGTCGGCCACGTACACGAAGTCGCGCGTCTGCAGGCCGTCGCCGTGGACGTGCAGCGGCTGGCGCCTCCTCGCGCGCTCAAGGAAGACGCTGATCACGCCCGAGTACGGGCTGGACGGATCCTGGCGCGGACCGTAGACGTTGAAGAAGCGGAAGGCGCCGGCGTCGAGCTTGCCGCTGCGGTGGTAGTAGGCGAGGTGGTGCTCGCCGGCGAGCTTGTCGGCGGCGTAGGGCGAGAGCGGGCGTTTCGGTGAGCTCTCGGCGAGCGGCAGGGACTCCGGATCCCCGTAGACCGCCGCCGAGCTGGCGTACAGCAGCCGGCCGACGCCGGCGTCCGCCGCCGCCTGGAACACGGTGAGGCTGCCGGTCAGGTTGGTCCGGTTGGTGCCGAGCGGGTCGCGGACCGAGGCCTCGACCGACGCCACGGCCGCCAGGTGAACCACCGCCCCGACCCCTGCCATCGCCGCCTCGACGGCGCGCGCGTCGGCGATGTCGCCAGGCACGAGCTCGACGTCGCCGCTGGCGGGCAGGTTACCGACCTTCCCGGTGGAGAGGTCGTCCAGAACGGTGACCCCGTGACCCTCGGCCAGCAGGCGCTCGACCAAGTGGGAGCCTATGAAGCCGGCTCCACCGGTGACCAGCACTCTCACGGCACACCCCTCAGCCCCACGTCGAGGGCAGACGGATCGCGGCCGGGCGAGGCGACTATGCCCAGCACCTTGGCGTTGGCGAGCCGCAGCCACTCGAGGGCCTGCTCGAGGTCGTGGCGCGTCGTCGCGGTCGGATCGGCGACGAGCACGGTCGCGTCGGCGGACGCCGCCTCCTCGAGCGCCGACGCCGCGGCCAACAGCGCTGGCCCGGTGGCCACGCTGACGCGGCCTTCGCGCTCGGAGCGCGAGCGGTACTGCGCGGCCAGCGCGGCGGCCACGGGCCGGGCGCCGTCCTGGGGACCGATGCCGACCACGAGCAGACGGCCGCCGCGCGGCAGGGCGCGGTCGATGTGCGCCTTGAGGAACGGGAGCGCCACCTTGCTCCCGCTGGCTGTGAGGGTCTCCTGAGCTGCGCGCGGCGCCGACCCGGGCCGCCGCGCGCCCAGAGGCGGTGGGTCGGCCGGCGTGCCGTCTGCCGCGCTCCCCGGCGGCGAGGCGAAGGTCGCCAACAGCGGCAGCCCACTGACCTCGGCGAGGCCCTCCGGCCCGGTGAAGCTCAGACGGACCGCCCCTCTGACCAACAGCGTGGCGGCGACGGCCAGGCCGGCCAGCGCGAAGGCGACCGCGCCGTCGTAGAGGGGCCGCGGGCTCAGCTGCGAGGCGCTGACCGCGTCTTGCACCAGGTCGAGGGCCCCGCGCGCCGCGACGGCCTGGGAGCGCGCCAGCGCCAGGTCTTGACGGCTCTCGAT
>CAYYOK010000191.1:0-4055 GCA_964473205.1 uncultured bacterium
GGCGGCCGCATGGCGCCGTCGCGGTCTGCGACCCGCGCGAAGTTGCGGCAGGCGTGAGAGGACGGCGGCCGCATGGCGCCGTCGCGGTCTGCGACCCGCGCGAAGTTGCGGCAGGCGTAAGATATGGGCCGCTATGGAGTACACGTGGCTGATCGTCGCGCCGCTGCTGGCCGCGTACCTGCTCGGCTCGCTGCCGCTGGGGGCGTGGTTGGTGCGCGCCGCGACGGGATTCGATCCGCGCGAGGTGAACCCGCATCTGCTGGGCGTCGAGAACGTCTACCGCCTGGTCGGTGCCGGCGTCGCCGTGGCGAGCTTCATCGTCGATCTCCTCAAGGGCATGGCGGCCGTGGTCCTGGGCGTGCTGTGCGCAAAGGCGGGCCTGTACCTGGCGTTCGCCGTCGAGTTCGGCTTCGCCGCCGCCGCTTCGGCCGGCCTGGATCCGCGGGTGGTGTTCATGCCTGGGAACCTGATGGCGGCGTCGGCGGTCGGCGCTCCGCTGATCGGCTTGTCGGCCGCTTCGGCGCTGGTAGGCGCAGTCGTCGGTCACCTCTACCCGGTGCCTCTGCCCGGCTTCCGCTCGGCGCCGCGGGGCCGCGGCAACGGCGTGATGCTGGGCGGGCTAGGGGCGCTCTTCGCCCTGGGAAGCGCGCCGTTCTGGGCGTTGTCGTTGCCGGTCGTCGTGTACGCGGTGGTCCTGGCGCTCTCCGGCTACGTCGCGCTCGGCACCGTCGCGGGCGTCCTGACCCTCGGGGCCGGGGCGGTGCTCGGCGCCGCCGTGGGCCTGCTCGGCTGGGAGGCTGGCGTGCTCCTGGCGGTGCTGACCGTGCTGGTCGCGTGGCGGCACAAGTCGGCGCTGTCGCGTATCCGGGACGGCACCGAGGTGAAGCTGGGCGAGGGGAGGGCGGTCCGCGGTCAGGATCAAGACCAGGCGCTCTGCGCCTTCCTGGTGCATCCGCTGTCGTACGCCGACGTGTGGCAGCCGCGCTCGCAGCGCTGGCTGCGCTACGTGCTGAACAACTTCGTCAAGCCGGGCATCTTGCCCGAGCGCTGGCTCAAGCGCATGTTCCTCTCGGTCAGGCCGCAGTTCCAGGGTCTCATCGAGGGTGTGACGCTGCAGGACGGGCGGCAGCTGCGGGTGATGCTGATCTCGGCGCCGCTGATGCCCGATCAGTTCAGGAGCAACCCCGAGGACGCTCTGCGCCTCGCCATCCAGGGCGCGCGCTTCGCGCACCAGCTCGGTGCGGAGGTCGTCGGTCTGGGGGCCTTCTGGTCGACCGTCGGCGACAAGGGCCGCGAGGTGCAGGAGGCCGTGCCGGAGATCATCGTCACCAACGGCGGCGCCTACACCGCAGCGACGGTCAAGGCGGCGGTGCCCGGCCTGCTGAAGCGCTTCAAGTCGCAGGGCGGCACGCTCAAGTCGGCCACGGCCGCTGTCGTCGGTGCCAACGGGGTCGTCGCGTTCGGGGTCGCCCGGATGATCGTCGGCGAGGTCGGCTCGCTGATCCTCATCGGCCGCGATCGCGAGCGTCTGAACCGCAGCGCCGCGACGCTGCGCAAGAAGTACCCCACCACCGAGGTGGTCGCCACCACCGACATCGCCACGGTGGCCTCGGCCGACCTGATCTTCACCGCGACCTCCGACCCGCGGCCGCTGATCTTCGCGCAGGACGTCAAGCCGGGAGCGTGGATCTTCGACCTCGGGCGGCCTGCCGACGTCGACGAGAGCGTCAAGGACGTGCCCGGCGTCGAGCTGGTGCCCGGCGGCGTCGTCAGACCGCCCGGCGACATGCGCACCCGCATCGACCTGCGGTTCGGCGAGGGCTTCGTGCCCGCCTGCCTGGCCGAGACGATGATCCTCACGGCTTCGAAGGCGTACGAGCGCCGCAGCTTGGGCGCGTCTACCCGCACGGCGGACATCGACTTCTACCTGAGGGAGGGCGAGCGGCTCGGCTTCGAGATCGTCACGCGCGATGCGCGGTTCGACGGAGCCAAGGTGAGCGCTTGAAGGCCTTCAGGCTTCCTGGCGCGAGCCCGGATTCGGCAGCGGCCGGCGTCCTGTGGGACAGCGGCTGCCTGGGCATCGTCGAGGTTCCCGCGGCGACTGGTGGCAGCGGCGCGCTGGTCGCCTACTTCGCGGCGGAGGTCGATCTCGATCTCCCGGGCGCGTGGGAGGACGTTCCCGACGTCGACCACCTGGCGGCCTACCGCGAGAGCCTCGCGCCGGTCAGGGTACGTCGGCTCGTCGTGGCGCCCAGCCACCGCGAGGTGCCGGCCCGCGACGGGGACGTCATCGTCTGGCTCGACCCGGGCTCGGCCTTTGGGACCGGCCATCACGAGACGACGCGCATGGCTTTGGCGGCGCTGGAGAGGCTGCCTCTCGCCGGGCGCAGCGTGCTCGACGTCGGCTCCGGCAGCGGGTTGCTGGCGATCGCTGCGGACAGGCTCGGCGCCGAGTCGGCCTTGGGCGTCGACGTCGATGCGGCCACGCTTCCCGTGGCCAGAGCCAACGCCGCGCGCAACAGCTCGAGGGCGCGCTTCTCGCTCGGCTCTGTGGGCGCGGCCGGGCTGCCTGAGCGCTTCGACGTGATCGTCGCGAACCTCTACGCCGAGCTCCACGCCGAGCTGCTGCCTGAGTACGCCAGGCGCCTCGTCCCTGGGGGCGTGGCGCTGTTGACGGGCATCCTCGCGGAGCGCGAGGGGACCGTCACGTCCTCCGCGCCGGCTGGCCTGGTGCCCAGCGGCCGCGAGAGGGACGGCGAATGGCTGCTCCTCGCCTACCGCCGCACGAGCTGAGCAGATGAGCCGCCGCTCGCGCGCACCGAGCCTGCCCAGCATGGGAGCGGACGCAGGGGAGCCCAGCGACCGCTACCGGCGCAGCAACCGCGTGCTGGTCGGCGAGCTAGCGGGCAGCGTCACGCTCGTGGGCCCTGAGGCTCATCACCTGCGTGACGTGCTGCGCCTCAGGCCGGGCGCCCCTGTCGAGGCGTTCGACGGACGGGGCGGCGTGGCCTGGGGCGAGATCGGCTCGGTGGGACGCGACGCGGTGACGTTGACGCTCGGCGCAGCGGAGGCCTCAGGGGCCGAGGCGGCCGTGAGACTGACGCTGGCGGTGGCGCTGCTCAAGGGCGACAAGCTGGCCGAGGTAGTGCGGCCAGCCACCGAGCTGGGAGTTCATCGCTTCGTCGCGCTGAGGACCGCGTACGCCGACGTCGACGATCTGCCGCCCTCGCGACGCTCCAGGCTGGAGAGGATCGCGCAGGAGGCGGCGCGGCAGTGCGGCCGCGCGGTGGTACCGGAGATATACGGACCGGTAAGTCTAGACGAGCTCGTCACAGGATCGCGAGCTGAGGCCCCCCGACCCTTGATCGTCGTCGCCGACCCTCGAGCGCGGGGCTGCATCAGCGAGGTGCGAGCGGCCCTGGCCGCTGCGTCTGGCCCCGTATCCGCCGTGATCGTCACTGGCCCCGAGGGCGGTCTCAGCGCCGACGAGGTGGGCCTGTTGGAGGACGCCGGAGCTACGGCCGTCGGCCTGGGGCCTCGCATCCTCCGGGCCGAGACGGCGCCCGTGGCGCTGGCTGCCGCGCTGCTGCTGGGGTCCGGGTGATGGGCCGGCGCGGGTCGGTGGGGGCGACGCGAGCAGCGCTCCTCGTAGCCCTGCTCGTCGCGCTCATGACTGCATGTAGACCGCTCTACATCCCGCTTGCGCCGGATGCTCCCGCCGCGCCTGCGCCCGTGGTGGTCGGTTCGGACAGCTCCCTGACCTGGTCCGCGGCGGCTGGGCGCTTGGAGCTGCGGCTGAGCGTGAGCGGGATCGGCGAGCCTGGCTGGTTGGCGATCCAATGGTTCCACCCCAACGGCGCCGAGGCGGCGTCCGGCAGCCTGTGGCTCGAGGCCGACGAAGGCGGCTCCGCTCCGTCCGACGCGGAGGCTGGCGGTGGCGCCTTAAGGGTGCTTCACTCGCCGCCCGACATCGACCTGACGCCGGGTGAGTGGCGCGCGGTGGTGTCTTGGCAGGGTGTGCTCCTGAGGCAGTTCAGAGCCGAGGTCCCGGCCAG
>CAYYOK010000192.1:0-4032 GCA_964473205.1 uncultured bacterium
GCCAGGACCTGCTCGGCGGCGCGCCGCAGAACGGGCCGGGGCGCCAGGAGCATGGCGGGGTCGAGGTTCCCCTGGAGCGTGGTTGCTCCCAGCGCGCGCCGGGCGCGCGAGAGCGGGCGGCGCCAGTCCACGCCGATCACCTCGGCGGGGAAGCGCGCCACCAGCTGGTCGAGGTGCTGCGCCGCGACGGCGAAGTAGATCCGGGGCACGCCGCTCACGGCCTCGAGCACGCGCGTCACGTACGGCGCCCCGAACTCCGCGAAGGCCTCAGCGTCGTGAAGGCCGGCCCACGAGTCGAACAGCTGCAGCGCCTGCGCGCCGGCCGCGGCCTGGCTGTTCAGGTACGCGATGGTCTGCGTGGTGAGCTTGTCGAGGAGCGCGTGGGCGGTCGCCGGCTCGCTGCGCAGGAACGACCGGAAGGTCGCGAAGTCCTTCGAACCACCACCCTCGATCAGGTAGGCGGCGAGGGTAAGGGGGGCGCCGGCGAAGCCGATGAGGGGAACCTCGCTGGCCGCTCGGACGAGCCTTATAGCGCTTGGCACGAACGGCGCGATCTCCTCGGAGGGGGGCAGACGCAGGGCGTCCACCTGGGCGCGGCTGCGGATCGGTTCCGCTATGACCGGCCCGGGTCGGAAGTCGACGCCGATGCCCATGCTCGGCAGCGGCGTCATGATGTCCTGGAACAGGATGGCGGCGTCGAGTCGGTAACGCAGAGTCGGTAGCAGCGTCACCTCGCACGCCAGTTCCGGCGTGCTGCAGAGCGTCCAGAACGAGTGGCGCTCCTTGAGCGCACGGTACTCGGGCAGGTGCCGGCCCGCCTGGCGCATGATCCAGAGCGGGGCGCGGCTGGTGTAGCCGCCGCCGGCGGCTTCAAGGAAAGTGTTCATCTTTTCACTCCTTCGGGGGTCGCGGGGGGTTCAGTTCGGGCGTGAAGCGGTAGCCCACGCCCCATACGGTGTGGAAGTAGATCGGTTCGGTCGGGTCGGGCTCGAAGAGGCGCCGCAGCCGCATGACGAAGTTGTCGATGGTGCGGCTGCTGGGGAAGATGTCGTTGCCCCAGACCGCGTCGAGGATCTCGTCGCGGCTCACGACCTCGCCCGCGCGCCGCGCCAGCAGGCGCAGGATCCCGACCTCCCGCTCGCTGAGCATGGCCTCGCCGCCGTCAGCCAGCTGCACCGTCCAGGCGCGCAGGTCGACCTCGTGGCCGCCGAAGTGCAGGCGCGACTCCACGGCCGTCAGGGCGCCGCTGCGGCCCAGCAGCTTGCGCACGCGCAGCAGGAACTCAGGCAGATGGAACGGCTTGGCCAGGTAGTCGTCGCCGCCCGCCTCCAGGCCCTCCACACGCTCCTGGGGTCGTCCCTTGGCGGAGAGGAACAGCACGGGGGTGTGGTCGCCGGCGGCGCGGCGTTCGCGGCAGAGGGTGTAGCCGTCCTTGTGCGGCAGCATGACGTCGAGCACCACCAGGTCGGGGGTGGCGTCGCGCCAGGCGCTCTCGCCCTGCAGGCTGTCGCTCGCCTGCAGCACCGAGTGGCCCTCGGCCTCGAGGTTGTCGGAGAGCACGGTGGCGAGCGCCGCCTCGTCTTCGATGATCAGTACCTTGGCGGCCATCAGCCGACGGCTCCCAGTCGTGGGGTGGGGCCGGGGGAGGTGGCGGCGCGCTCCAGCGGTAGTGACACGGTCACGCGGGTGCCCCCCAGTTCACCGGCCTCGATAGCTACCCGGCCTCCGAGCGACTCCGCGGTGCGCTGAACGAGGTAGAGCCCCAGGCCCAGGCCCGGCGCCGTGCGCGTCATCTCGTTGCCGACGCGGTAGAAGCGCTCGAACACGAGCGCACGTTCCCGTTCGGGTATGCCCGGACCGCGGTCCTCCACGCTCAATCGTGCCCAGTCGTCGTGGCGCCGCACCGCGACCTTCACGACCTTGTCCGGGCCGGGCGTGTACTTGACGGCGTTGTCCACGAGGTTCTCGACGAGGATCGCGATCTCGTCGAAGTCGGCGAGGCCGGGCAGGTCGCCGTCGTCGGCGGTCAGCTCGATGCGGGCGCCGCGCCCTTCCTGCAGGCGCCTCGAACGCTCGAGAGCGCGGCGCACTAGGTCCGCCAAGTCACCCGGTTCGCGGCGCTGCGCTGGTGCGCCCGCTTCCAGCCGCGCCGTGGCCAGCACCTGCTGGCCGGTGTGCTCCAGCCGGTCGACCTCCACGCTCATGCTCCGCAGGTACTCCTGCAGCTTGGCCGGGGGCGGGGTACGTAGCTGCAGCGTCTCGATCAGCAGCCGCAGGGTGCTTATGGGGGTCTTGTACTCGTGACCGATGGCGTCGAGGAAGTTGCGCTGGCGCCGTTTGAGTTCGCGCTCGAGGCGCAGGCTGCGGCCGATGATGAACAGCCCGGCCATCACCACGAGCACGAAGAACGGGCCCTCGAAGGCCAGCATGCGCACGGCGCTGCGCTGCTTGGCGATGAACTCGTCGAGCGATTCCACGTTCACCTCCACGCGGCGGCGGGTGGCGTCGAAGGCGAGGTGGCGCCGCGCTGCCAGCAGCTCGTTCACCTCTTCGGTGGCGCCCAGGGCGAGGAGGCGGTTCAGGCTCTCGGCCTCCCGCTCCAACCCCGCTATGGTGTTCCGGCTCACCTCGCCCACGTAGCGCTGCTGGAAGTAGATCCACCACGCCATCTGCGCCGTCACGAACGCGATGATCACGATGAACGCCCCACGCGTGGCGGCGCGCGAGGTGAGAACGCGGCGCCTCATCCCAGCCACCCGCCGCCCACCGCCTCGAGCGCGTGGTAGGTGACGATCAGGTCGGCGCCGGCACGGCGGATCGAGGTCAGGCTCTCGCGCACGGCGGCGGCCTCGTCCAGCGCCCCCGCCTGGGCGGCGGCCTTGAGCATGGCGTACTCGCCGCTCACCATGTACGCCGCCAAGGGAAGCTCGGACTCACGCCTCATGCTGGCCAGAACGTCGAGGTAGCCAAGCGCCGGCTTCACCATCAGGATGTCGGCGCCCTCGGCGGCGTCGAGGCGCGCCTCGCGCAGCGCCTCGCGGGCGTTGCGCGGGTCCATCTGGTAAGTGCGCCGATCGCTGGGTACAGGAAGCGCGTCCGCGGCGGCCGCCTGCGGCGCCGAGCCGGCCGCCTCGCGGAACGGGCCGTAGAAGGCCGACGCGTACTTGACGGCGTACGAGAGCAAAGCCACGTCGTGCCGTCCAGCGGTGTCGAGGCGCGCGCGGATATGCCCCACGCGCCCGTCCATCATGTCCGAAGGCGCCACCACGTCCGCGCCCGCCTCCGCGTGCAGTTCGGCCATGGCGGCCAGCGCCGGCAGACTGAGGCCGTCGTCGATGCGCATGGCGCCGCGCCCGGCGGTGAGCAGGCCGCAGTGGCCATGATCGGTGTAGCCGCAGAGGCAGACGTCGCTCATGAGCACCACGTCGGCGCCGAAGGCCGAGCGGGCGGCGGCCAACGCGCTGGGCACGGGGCCGGCGGGGTCGTACGCGGCGGCGCCGTCCGCCCTCTTCGCGTCCTCCGCCACGACGCCGAACAGCATCACCGCGCGGATGCCGAGCGAGAGCGCGCGCTCGATGCGGGGCAGGAGCAGGTCGACGCTGAACCTGTCCACGCCGGGCAGGCTGGCGATCGGCTGGCGCTCACCCGCGCCGGGAACGACGAAGAACGGCTGGATCAGGTGCTCGGGGCGCAGGGCATGCTCGGCGATCATGTCGCGCATGGCGGCGCTGGAGCGGAGGCGACGGGGACGCTCGGCGCCCCGGTCGTCCGGAGTGTGGGAGACGGCGCTCGGGGCGACGTCGGTAAGGGTCGTGCGGTTCATCTGGGCCTTCCTGGCGTTGTATGGCGCTCGAGTAGCGGGTGTTGCTGGGCCGGGCCGGCCCCACCGGAGGGGCCGGTAGGGGCGTCGAGGGTGGGCTGGAGGGCGAGCTGGAGCGCCCGCCACACGCCCTCCACGGTCGGGTCGGGCGCCTCTACCACCATCGGCGCCACGCGGCGCGCGGCGGCGCCCGTCGTGGCGCCGATGGCCAC
>CAYYOK010000193.1:0-4009 GCA_964473205.1 uncultured bacterium
CGGCCGTCTCGAGGGGTGCGTTGGGGTACCGGCGGCCGCAGACACGCGAGGTGGTCGCCTTGAGCGAGGATCCCGTCGCGACCCCCGCGGTCAAGGCCGCCTGGGCCACGGTGGCGCGGCGCCTCGGCTCTGCCGAAGCTCGCTTGCAGGGCGTGGTGGAGGTCGTCATCCGCGCCAACGACGCCGGCGAGGCGCTGGTGACGCTGGTGGCCACGGTGCCGGCACGCAGGCTGCTGGGCGCGGCTCATGCGCTGACCGACGGCGGGGTGGCGGGCGTCGCGCACGCGGCCTACGACGAGCGCGGCCGCTTCCGCAGCGGGTTCGAGCGCCTCGCGGGCGCGCGCAGCATCGTCCAGCGCTACGGCCGGGTCGAGCTTACCGTCGGCCACGGTTCCTTCGCGCAGCCCAACGTCTCGGCTGCGTCCAGGCTCTTCCTCGACCTGGCCGAGTTGGCTGGCGAGGGCTCTCACGCCGTGGACCTCTACGCCGGAGGTGGGCCGATCGCCATGCACCTGGCTCCGCGCTTCGGGCGCGTGACGGCGTTCGAGCTCGATAGATCGGCCATGACGCACGGCAGCGGCGACGCGAAGCGGCAGGGCTTTGGCAACGTCGCGTTCGTGCGAGGAGATGCCAAGCGGCAGCCGCTGCCCGCGGACGCCGAGCTGCTGGTCGTCGACCCTCCCAGGGCCGGCCTGGCCAAGGAGGTGCGCGAGGCGATCGCCGCGTCGGGGGCGCCCAAGCTGATCTACGTGTCGTGCGAGGTCTCGACCTGGGCGCGGGACGTCGCCGACCTCGAGGCGCGGGGCTTCTCGCTCGCGAGCGTAGCGCCGTACGACTTCTACCCGCACACGCATCACGTCGAGCTGCTGTCGCTGCTGGTGCGCTGAGCAACGTTATCCTGGCTAGCGTGTTGGCGCGCCGCATAATCCCCTGCCTGGACGTACACGGCGGACGCGTGACCCGCGGCCAGCAGTTCGGCCGCGCCGAGCACGGCGAGCTCGCGGATGTCGGCGATCCGGTCGAGCTGGCGCTGCTCTACGAGGCCCAGGGCGCCGACGAGCTCGTTCTCTATGACATAACCGCCACCTCGGAGGGGCGCGGAGCTATCCTCGAGGTCGCCTCCCGCGTCGCCGAGCGCTGCTTCATGCCGCTGACGATAGGCGGCGGCGTCAGGACCGTCGACGACGTCAGGGCGCTGACCCTCGCCGGCGCCGACAAGGTGTCGATCAACTCGGCCGCCGTGAAGACGCCCGAGTTGCTGACCGAGGCCTCCGAGCGCTTCGGATCCCAGGCGGTGGTGCTGTCCATCGACGTCAGGCGCGGTCAGACCGGTGCGTCGTGGCAGGTGTACGTCGCCGGCGGCCGCCAGGCGACCGGCCTCGACCTGCTGGCTTGGGCCGAGCAGGGACAGAGACTCGGAGCCGGCGAGATCGTGCTCAACAGCATCGACGCCGACGGCATGAAGACCGGCTACGACATCGCGGCCACGCGCGCCGTCGCCGCCATCGTCGACGTGCCCGTCGTGGCCTCGGGCGGGGCAGGCAGCGCAGAGGACATGCGCGACGTGCTGCTCGAGGGCAACGCCGACGCAGCGCTGGCGGCCGGCATCTTCCATCGCGGCGAGCTGACCGTCGAGCAGGTGAAGCGCGTCTGTGCCGCTGCCGGGTTGCCGATGCGCCTGATCTCAGGGGAGGAGAGGCAGTGAGCCGTCGTGCGCCTGAAGCGCGCGGGGCTCTGTCGAGTAGGCGCCTGATCTCAGGGGAGGGGATGCGGTGAGCCAGAGCGAGGAAACGCGCAGCGCGCACGCCGGCCTGCGCTTCGACGAGCGGGGACTGATCCCCGTCGTGACCCAGGATGCAGCCGATGGCGAGGTGCTGATGCTCGCCTACGCCGACGCCGAGGCCATCGCCGCCACGCTGTCCAGCGGCGACGCCCACTACTACAGCCGCTCCAGAGCCGGCCTGTGGCGCAAGGGCGCGACCAGCGGCAACGTGCAGCGCGTCGTCGAGGTCCGCTACGACTGCGATGGCGATGCGGTCCTCTACCTGGTGCGGCAGACTGGTCCCGCCTGTCACACGGGGGAGAGGAGCTGCTTCCACAACGATCTAGCGCTCGCCGCTCAGGCTGCGGCGCGGGGCGGTGGGGCCGTGCCGTCGGCGGACGATTCGACGGAGGCCCCGGCACGCTCCGCCGCTCCGGCGGCCGCGCCCACCATCGGGGACGCCATCGACCTGCTGGAGCGGGTCGTGGCCGACCGCCTGGCGAGCCCGCGAGAAGGCTCGTACGTCTGGCGCATGCACCAGCGCGGCGTCGGCTACGTCTCGCAGAAGGTGATCGAGGAGGCGGGGGAGACGGTGGTGGCGGCGTTGGAGCGCAAGGACGCCGAGCTCGTCGAGGAGAGCGCCGACCTGCTGTTCCACCTCGGGGTGCTGCTGGCCGAGCGCGGTGTGCCGTGGTCGCGGGTGGCGGCCACGCTCGTCGCTAGGCACGCCGCGACGGACACCGCGACGCGCGCTGAGACGCCTACCGAGACGCGCGACGACACACACGAACCTCAGGCGTGACGGTTACGCTTGGTGGTCGTGAGCCGAGCCGCACCTCTCACGCTGGCCTTCTGTCTCGTGGTCGCAGCGACGGCGTTGTCTGCCTGCGCGCCCCGGGCCGCCAGCCAGGAGCAGCTGTCGCAGGCGGCGACGACGCGTAGCAGCCTCAACCCCGGCGTCGCCGACTTCGGCGGCTTCGTGCCGACCGAGCAGGGTCCTCGCGCGACGCGCCCGCGGCCGGCAGGCACGCCCGACCTGGTGATCGTCGCGTTCTCGGGCCACTGCGGCATCGTGTGCCACACCCGCAACACCTGGTCGTACCTCGACTCCGCCTCCGAGGCGACGGGCGGCGTCGCGGTTCTCGACGGCATCGTCGACGCCTACCGCGGCCTGGGCCTCGACGTCGAGGTGTTCAGCGCCTCGTCGTTCGTCACCGCCCACTACAGCGCGGTGAGCCGCGAGATCGAGCCCGGCTACCTGCAGGCGCAGGCCTACCTCGACGAGGTCAAGCGCGACCTGATCACCGGCTACTCCGACCCCGCGCGCGTCGTCCTGGTGGGGCATTCGCACGGCACGGTGTGGGCGTCGCTGCTCGCCATGAACAACCTCGACCTGACCTTCGACGCGTTCATCTCGCTCGACGCGATCTGCTGGCAGTGGTGGGCGCGCCACAAAGGCTTCGTGGCTGAGACCTTCGTGGGCGGACCGTGGCCGCTGCCGTACCCGCTCGAGAACGGCGATCCTTGCGGCAGCTTGAGCGTCCCGGGTTTCCGCCAGCGCTTCAACATCAACGACGTGTTCAGCGCCAACGTGATCTTCGGGCTGGAGGTGCGCACGCGGTTCAGGTTGCTCTCGCTCGACCCGAACGTGCTCGCCGACGACGACCCGAACGTGCGGATCAACGGCACGGGCATGAACATCTGGGGCATCGAGGCCACCGAGACGCACTCCGATCTCGGGCGTTACTACAACCAGTCGATCGCGTGGGTCGCCTCGATGATCTCGGCCTTGGGACTGCCGGAGCACGGCGACTTCCCGATGCGCACCTTCGTGCTGCCGCCTGCTCCCGACGAGTTCGGCTACCAGAGCGGGTTGGTGCCGACGGGCTCGCCCTGAGGCTCCCACTAGCGGAAATGTCGCACCGCCAGGCCGCCGTCCGTCGTGGATGATGGGCGCATGGCGACTACCGAGACCAAGAGCGTTAGACATGGCAAGCGAGGAAGTGGGGAGCGCGGGCGCCGCTCCCGCGAGGGCGGTGGCGCCAACGTGGACATGGAGCGGGCGCTGGTGCTCGACACCGTCAGGGTCACCGAGCAGGCTGCGATAGCAGCCAGCCGCGTGGCCGGCAAGGGCGACTCCGACCTCGTCGATCAGGCCGGCACCGACGCGATGCGCAGGGTGCTGAACGAGCTCGACATCGAAGGCGAGATCGTCATCGGCGAGGGCGAGCGCGACGAGGCGCCGAT
>CAYYOK010000194.1:0-3996 GCA_964473205.1 uncultured bacterium
AGCTGCGCAAGGGGCTCGTTGATGGGCGTGAGCACACGCTCGAGGAGGTGGGCAGCCACTTCGGCGTCACGCGCGAGCGGATCCGCCAGATCGAGAACAAGGCGTTGCGCAAGCTCAAGTACCACGAGAGCAGGACTCGCAAGCTGCGCGATTTCCTCGACTGAGCGCGGTTTCCTTGCGGCCCGGCCGGTAGAGCGTCACGCTACCGGCCGGGCCTTCTCATGCCATGACAAGCACCTGACATCGGCTCCTTAGGCTCGAATCGTGCCAGTGAGCGCGGCTTCCGATCCGGGCAGCAGCGCTCGCGACACCAAGGCTGAAGGAGAATCTCTGATGCTCAGAACCGTTCGCAACCTCGCAGTCGCGCTGCTGGCCACCACCGCCTTCGCCGCCGCGCAGAACGTCGAGCTGATCGGCGCGGGCGCGTCGTTCCCCGCTCCTCTCATCACCGCCATGGCCGACGACTACCGCGACCTGACCGGCGGACGCGTCACCGTCAACTACCAGTCGATCGGCTCGGGCGGCGGCATCCGCCAGTTCCTCGAGCAGACGATCCAGTTCGGCGCCACCGAGTCGTTCCTCAACGACGAGCAGCTCGCCGAAGCCGCGGCCAACGGTGGCGGCATCGCGTTCAACCTGCCGATCACCCTCGGCGACGTCGTCGCCACCTACAACGTCCCCGGCGTCGCCACCGGCCTGGTGTTCGACGGCGTGACCCTCGCCGAGATCTTCCTCGGCAACATCACCAGCTGGATCGACCCGCAGATCGTCGCCCTCAACCCGGGCGTCAACCTGCCCAACCTGCCGATCACGGTCGTGCACCGCTCGGACAGCTCCGGCAGCACCAACATCTGGACCAGCTACCTCAGCAAGGCTTCGTCGGCCTGGGCGGAGCGCGTCGGCACCGGCAACTCGGTCAGCTGGCCGACCGGCATCGGCGGTCAGGGCAACGAGGGCGTGTCGGGCGTCGTGCTCAACACCCCCGGCTCGATCGGCTACAACAGCCTCGTCTACGCCGTCCTCAACGACATCTCCTACGCCTCGCTGATCAACAAGTCCGGCAACGTCATCGCCCCGAGCCTGGAGGCGACCTCGGCCGCCGCCGACGTCGAGATCAAAGCCGACACGCGCCTGCTGATCACCGATACCGATGCCCCTGACGGCTACCCCGCCGCCGGCTTCAGCTGGGTGCTTGTCTACGAGAACTTGGACGCCAACAACGCGATCACCTCGCGCACCGAGGCGGAGGAACTGGTCAGGTTCCTTCTGTGGGCCGTCACCGACGGGCAGGACCTGTCCGAGATGCTGTCGTTCTCGCGCATCCCCGCCGCGGTGCTCGAGCTCAACCTCGACATGCTGCGCCAGATCAAGTGGCAGGGCGAGGCGATAGGCGCGCAGATCGTCAGCGAGGCCGGCTACTAGACACGCCTGACAAGACCATGACGCAGGCTTCCTAGACTGCTCCTTAGTGCGAGCCGACCCGACCCTATACCAAGCCGTTGTTCGTCGCCTGCCGCCGGCCTTCTACCGGCGCGCTGGCGACCGCCTGTTCCAGGGGCTGATCGTGCTGGTCGGCTGCGCGGTGATGCTCCTGGCCGTCGCCCTCGGCGGGGTGCTGCTCGAAGGCGGCTGGCAGGCCTTCCAACGCTTCGGACCCATTGAGTTCCTGCTCTCGCGCAACTGGGACGCCGTGCGCGGCCTGTTCGGCGCCTGGCCGTTCATGGTCGGCACCGTCGTCACGGCCGTGGCGGCGCTCGCCATCTCGCTCCTGCCGGCGATCGGCGTCGCGGTGTTCACCGCCGAGTACGCGCCCCGCTGGCTCGGAACGATCATCGACTACCTCGTCGACCTGCTCGCCGCCGTGCCCTCGGTCGTCATCGGCATCTGGGGCATCTTCGTGCTGGTGCCGCTGGTGCAGGCGCGCATCTACCTGCCGACTTACCTGTGGGCCAGCGAGAACGCGCCGGGCCTGCTGCCGCTGCTGGGCTCGCCGACCGGCTACAACCTCACCACCGCCACCGTCGTGCTGGCGCTGATGATCGTGCCGTACACGGTCGCCCTGTCGCGCGACGCGATCCGCCTGGTGCCCAAGGACCAGCGCGAGGCCGCGTGGGCCCTCGGCGCGACCCGCTGGGAAGTGATCCGCATGGCCGTGCTGCCGTACGCGCGCGGCGGCATCATCGCCGGCGCGGTGCTGAGCTTCGGCAGGGCTATCGGCGAGACCATGGCGGTCGCGATGCTCGTCGGCAACTCGAGCCGGCTGCCGTTCACGCTCTACGGGCCGGCCGCCACCATGCCATCGGTGATCGTCAACGAGTTCCGCGAGGCCGTCGAGAACCTCCACCTCTCGAGCCTGATGGCCATAGGCTTCTACCTGCTCCTGATCTCGCTGGTCGTCAACCTGCTCGCCGCCTACCTGCAGAGGCGCCTCGCCGTCGGCGGGAGGGCGATCTGATGGCGTCACAGGCCGCCGGTACCGCAGCTCGAGCCGCCAGCGTCGTCGGCCGCGAGCCGCGCAGCCTCGCGAGCCGCTACCGCCGCGGCCGGCTGATGGTCGCGCTGGTCGCTGCAGCGACAGCGCTGGTGCTCACGCCGCTGGTGATCATCCTCGTCTACGTCGTCAGCCAGGGCATCTCGGCCATCAACCTCGACTTCTTCACCGCCGACCTCGGCTCGCCCACCCGAGCCTTGCGCGAGCAGAGCACGGGGCTCGGCCACTCGATCATCGGAACGCTGGTGGTGGACTCGTTGGCGCTGCTCATCGCCGTGCCGCTTGGGATCGGCGCCGGCATCATGCTCTCCGAGTACCCGGATCATCCGCTCAACCCGCTGCTCAGGCTCCTCAACGACACGCTCAACGGCATGCCGGCGATCCTCAAGGGCATGCTCGCCTGGGCGATCATCGTCAAGCCGATGGGCACCTTCTCCGGGTTGGCAGGCGGGGTGGCGCTCAGCTTCGTGATGCTGCCGATCATCGCCCGGGCGACAGAGGGCGTGCTGCGGTTGGTGCCCTGGTCGATCCGCGAGGCGGGGCTCGCCCTCGGCCTGCCGCGCTGGCGCGTCGTGCTCAGCACCGTGCTGCCGGCCGCGCGCGTTGGGGTCGTGACCGGGACGCTGATCGCGTTCGCCCGCGCAGCCGGTGAGGCCGCGCCGCTGCTCCTGACCGCCTTCGGCAACAACTTCTTCAGCTCCAGGCCGATCGCGTACCTGCTCGGCCCCGTCGACACCCTGCCCGCGAGGCTCTACAGCCTGGCGATCAGCCCTTACAAGCAGTGGCATGCGATGGGATGGGCGGCCGGCATCGTGCTGCTCGCCCTGGTCGTGCTCGCGTTCCTCACCACCAGGTTGGCCACCCGCGGCCGCAAGGGGTACTGACCAGTGACCATCCGCTTACCCGAAACCTCGCAGGCTCCCGCCGACCCGCACGGGCGCGAGGAGCCGAGGCCACGCCTCGTCACCGACTCGATCACCGTGCATTACGGTCAGAACGTCGGCGTGCGCGACGTAAGCCTCTCGTTCCCCGACAAGACCGTCACGGCGCTGATCGGCCCGTCCGGCTGCGGCAAGACGACCTTCTTGCGCTCGCTCAACCGCATGCACGACCTCAGCAAGGGCGTGACCGTCACGGGCAAGGCGCTGCTCGACGGTTTGGACATCTACGACAAGCAGGTCGACCCGGTCACGATCAGGCGTCGCATCGGCATGGTGTTCCAGAAGCCGACGCCGTTCCCGACGATGTCGATCTACGACAACGTCGTCGCCGGGCTCAAGCTCGTCGGGATCCGCGACCGGGCGCTGCTCGACGAGGTCGCCGAGCGCGCGCTGCGGCAGGCGGCGCTGTGGGACGAGGTCAAGGACCGGCTCAGGGCGCCGGCCTCCGGCATCTCCGGCGGCCAGCAGCAGCGCCTGTCGATCGCGCGGGCTCTGGCCGTCGACGTCGACGTGCTGCTGATGGACGAGCCGACCAGCTCGCTCGACCCGCAGTCGACGATGCGC
>CAYYOK010000195.1:0-3942 GCA_964473205.1 uncultured bacterium
CGACCGAGGCGAGGACGAGTCGGGATCCGCGTGACGCGGATGGCCCGCTGCTCCGAAACGACGACATCGGTCAGTCCCTCCCTCTCGCGGGCCGCGCCCGCACCGAGTCGTGCAGCGTCCTCGTCGCGGCTTACGAGCCACACATCGGAAAGCGAGTCAGGGCGGCCATGGACCTGATTGGCTGCTGTTGCCGGGTCATCCACGACCAGCGCCTGCACCAGCGGCCCCAGCCTCGCCTCCAGCACGGCGGCATCTTCGACAGACGCATCCTCGAATGCACCGGCGAGGAGTTCCGCACCGAGGTTGTCCTTGAGTCGCAGCAGCTCCGCATCGAACGGCCCACCGGCGGCCAGGAGTTCTCGTGCCGCCGACTGGAGACTCTCGCGTCTCTCGACCAGCGCGGATTCGCTCGCCTTCACCTGGGTGAGGTGCTGCACCACCATCTCGCGCGCGGCTTTAAGCTCCGGCAGCGAAGTCAGGGAGCACCCGAGTTCGGTCGCCAGGTGCTGGGCGCGCGTCGCGAGGTCGCGCCAGATCGGTTCACGATCACCGAGCTCTGTTTGTCGCGCGCGCACAGCGTCCAGAGTTCGCTGGCACTCAGCCGAATCCGCCTGGGCCTCGCGGGCTTGCTCGAGGCACCGCTCGCGCTCCTGCTCCGCCTGTTCGAGATGCTCCGTGATCTCGATGCGGGCCGATCGCTGCCCCGAAAGGGAAAGGTTCAAGTTTTGTGCCTGCTTCCCGGCCTCAGCCTGGCGGCTGGCGAGCTTGCGGGCCTCGGCGAGTTCGGCGGCGATTGCGCCCAGCCGCACGGCCAGTGCCTCCAGATCCCGATACCGGCGAAGTTGTTGGCGGGCGGTCCCGTGGGCGGCGCCCGGTTCGACCGGCGCATCTGCCATCAGTTCGAGTGCCTCGAGCGCGGCCCGGTGCTCTCGCCTGTGCTCATCGGCATCAGCGAGCCGCTGCCTCGCGTCCCGCCGAGAGCGATCCACCTGATCGAGCTGAGCCCTGCTCTCCGCCATACGGCCAGCGATGGCTCCGATGGCGAGCTCGTCTTCTTCGAGTAGTCGCTCTGCCTCACCCTTCCGGCGGAGCACCTGCCTGTAGGCGCCCGCACGGCGGTGGAGTTCGTCGAGTCCGCGCTGTAGGTCTGCGAGGCCCGCGCCGGCGCGCTTGTGATCATTCCGGCAGCGGTGCAGCGTTGCCCGGCACTGGCTTCGAAATTCTTCTCGCGCCTTGCGTCGACCGTCGGCGATCCGTGTATCGGCCTCGGCCGAAGACAGCTCTTCGCGGCGTCGCGCGACTTCGTCGGCCGCCTGCAGAGCGTGCTGAAGACGCCGGAGCCAATCCTCGGCAGCGTTGACCTCCGCTGCCAGAGCCTCCTGGCGAGTTCCCTTCTTGCCGAGTTCATCGCGGACGCGGGTGAGATGATCCTCGGCCTCTGCAAGCCGCTCCTGTGCTTTGCGTTGTGCCTCCTCAGCCTCGGCCGAGCGGCGCCGCAGTTCATCGGCGCGCTCACGGGTCGCGAGGAAGGCCGCGGCAAACATGGTCTGCCCGGCCTCGAATACCCCGCCGATCTCACGCTCGAGCCGCTGCGCCTCCTGGACCTCGATGCGCGTGCGTCTGCAGGCATCGAGGTTGGCCTTCATGCGCTGCAGGGTGTCGGCTAGCCCGGTCTCTTCCTTCAGCAAGAACGACCGCAACTCCGATGTCAGCGCCCGCGAGATGCCGCCCGTCATGCTGGTACGCAGCATCTCGTTGAGCTTGTTGCGCTCTTCGTCCGTTGCGAGGCGCAGGGGTGTCACACCGTGATCAAAAAGCGCGGCAAAGTAGTCGCGCGCGGTGCCGAAGATCTGCAAGCGCGCACCGAGGCGTGCGGCGTTCTCGCGCAGCTCATTGAGCTCGGGAACCACTTCGTGGTCACCCTGAGAGAGCAAGAGCACGTCTTGCAAGCGGACGTCCACGTCGAGACCCGAGATGATGAAAGGCGTTGGCTCGACGGATGGCTCGCCCTTCCGTTCCAGGTGCACGCCGGCAATGAGGCGCTGACCCGATGCGAGGGCGAATTCGATCGCCGAGTAGGCAGGCCGGCCAGCCTCACCCAGGCGTCCCCAGATGCCTTTGTCACCGCCCGTCGCGCCCGTCTCTCCGAGATTCGTGAAACGCAGCCGGGACATGTCCGGGAGGAGCACGACGTAGGCCGCGATCATCACCGTTGTCTTGCCGGCGCCATTGGCGCCCTCGAGGGCTGTCACATGCCGGTCGATGAGATAGCGCTCGTAGAAGACGCCCTTCCAGTTGACGAGCACGAGGGTCTGGGCGCGGGTACGGCTCATCCGCCTGCCTCCTCCTCGTCGTCCTCGGCGCCATCACTGTCGCTGCCGTCGTTCTCGTCCTGTTCGTCAGCGTCGCCAAGAGTGATCTCACCGCTCTGCACCAGCCGCTCCAGCGCGGCCTTTGGGTCGCTCAGGTCACGGACCGGCTCGGCGAATCGCATCAATGCGGGACGCAGGCGCAGCATCGCGTCGTCGACCGAATCGACGAACCCTAGGTCTGTAAGGCGCCGAAGGGCCTCGGCGACCTTGGTGCGGACGGTCTCGGCGGCTATCCGTTCGTCGAACTTCCTACGCCGTGGATTGAGGGTGCGGACCAGCGTCTCCGTCCCCAATAACCCCGAGAGCCTCTGCAGAAGCGTCTCGCGCTGGACCATGCCCCCGTGCTGCAGGGTGGCGGGATCCAGGTACATCAGCGCGAGGGTCTGGCCGACGAGCATCTCACCAGCGGTCAGTTGGCGACGGCCCAGCCGATCTCCCGAGGGTAGGAGGTAGAAGTACCCGTCCGCCCGCTGCATCAGCTCGCAGCCGAACCGCCGATAGAAAGGCTCGAGGTGGTCGAGGGCATCGACGAGGTAGTCATAGGCTGTTCCGTCGTCTCGGCCGACGTGCCGACCGCGGCGTAGGGCGAGGTCCACCTCAGGGAAATGCTCGTCGCTGATGGCCTCTTCGAGGGACTGAAAGTTCGAGGTGGTCACCGTAGCTCTTCCTCCCTCGGCAGTTCCCAATCCTCAAGTTCCAGGCGTGGCGCGACGGTACGCCACGGACGTTCGTAGGCGCTACGTGTCCGGGTGATGCGGGCGAGCACGTCGGCCACACGGCCTGTGACGGCGTAGTTCAGATGAACGGGAAACTTGGGTAATACCCACTCGGTCACCTCGGCCAGGGATCGAGCGCCTGCGGCCAGCGCGCCTTCCACCAATGTCTCGATGTTCAGGCCTGCATCTTCGGGATCGACAAGATCAGGCGAGGCCTCCCGGTCCGTACGTGGCCTCATGACAGCTGGCCGCTCAACCCGTGATTCAAGCGGACGGAGCAGCCGAATCGAGGGTGCTGCCGCCACGAGCAAGTGGAACGGTGTCGACGGCCAGCTCGCGACTTGGTCGCGCAGCCGCTGACTCAATGCTCGGTCCGGGTCGAGACGTACGACATCGCGAAGATAGCGATGCACGTATTGGTAATAGTCCGACCACGCGCGCTGCCGGGCGCCGCCCCAGGCCGCTATGCGATCGACGTGCTCGATGACGCGTTGCACCGCCTCTTCGGGCTCGGCCTGCTCCGCCTGGGAAGCCAAGGCCTGGATCTCTTGCAGCAGCGCGACGAAGTGATGGGTGTCGCGGAGCAGGACCTCGTTGAGTTCCCGCAGCGTATTGGTGGTCGTATCGAGCAGCGACTGGCATCGATCGACAGCACCGAACCAATCCGCCTGCAGGAGTTTGGCGATCTCTGCCTGCACCTCCTCCTGTTGCGAATCGAGCCCCCGCTGCCGGCGCTCAATGCCGCCAACAAGGTCGCCAACGGTTATCCGCAATGGAGCCACCACTTGCTCCCGCCAGACGTCCTCGGTGTCAGCACGCCTGGCGGCCGCGAGGATCTCGGCAAGCTGGGCCCG
>CAYYOK010000196.1:0-3892 GCA_964473205.1 uncultured bacterium
ATCGCGCCGCCGCCAACCGCGGCGCCAGCTCCATCCGAGAAGCGCGCGATCGGCTGGTGAACCTTCACCACGTCGCCCTCGTGCGCCAGGTGCTTCTCGAGCACGCCGGCGAACGGGCTGGGCAGCTCGACCGTGACCTTGTCGGTCATCACCTCGACGACGGGCTGGTCCTTGCCGACGCTCTCGCCTTCGGCGACCAACCAGCGCACGATCTCGCCTTCGACCACCGACTCCGCTAGCTCGGGCAGCAACATCTCGATCGGCATACAGCGCTCCTCTAGTAGTCGAGCACGCGCTGCACGGCCTTGAGGATGCGGTTCGGGCCTGGCAGGTACTCGCGGTCTTGCGCGTACGGGTACGGGGTGTCGAAGCCCGTGACCCGCAGCGGCGGGGCAAGCAGAGAGTCGAGCACCTCTTCGCTGATGGTGGCGGCGACCTCGCTGACGAAACCTGCGGTGCGCGGCGCCTCGCTGACGAGCACGACGCGGCCGACACGCGCGACGGCCTCCAGGACGGCGTCCTTGTCCCAGGGCATCAGCGAGCGCAGGTCGATCAGGTGCGGCGAGACGCCCTGCGCGGCCATCGCGTCCGCGGCGCGCTGGGTCTCGGCCATGCTGCCGCCGTAGCTGATGAGGACGACGTCGTCGCCCTTCATCCTCAGAGCCGACGAGCCGATCTCCACCACGTGATCGACGTCGTCGGGGACGTCCTCGCGCGTGGCGCGGTAGAGCCGCTTCGGCTCCATGACGACGACGGGGTCGTCGTCGCGGATGGCAGCGCGCAGCAGGCCGCTGGCGTCGGCGGGGGTCGAGGGGTAGACGACCTTCAGCCCGGGCGTGTGGACGAAGTGGGTCTCGGGGTTCTGCGAGTGGTGGTGCCCGCCCTTGACGCCGCCGCCGGCCGGCATGCGCACGACCATCGGGGCGTGGAACTGGCCGCCGGAGCGGTAGCGCAGCTTGGCGGCCTGCGAGACGAGCTGATCGAAGCCCGGGTAGACGTAGTCTGCGAACTGGATCTCGGCGACGGGCCGGTGGCCGTGCACGGCCATGCCGATGGCGGCCCCGATGATGGCGGCCTCGGAGAGCGGGGAGTCGATGACCCTGTCAGGGCCATACTTGTCGAACAGCTTCTCGGTGGCGAGGAACACGCCGCCGCGCTTGCCTACGTCTTCGCCGATCACCACGACGCTGTCGTCGCGCTCCATCTCGCGATCCAGCGTCATAGCGATGGCCTGGACCATCGTCATAGTGCTCATGCCAACAGGTCGTCTCTCTGCTGCTGCAGGTGGGCGGGGACATCGGCGAAGACGTCCTCGAACATCCATTCGACCGGAACGGGACCGGCCGCCTCGACTCGGGCTATCGCCTCGCTCAGCTCCTCGTTGACGACGGCGCGCAGCTCGTCGTCTTGCTCCTGCGACCACAGCTTGCGGCGCTCGAGCAGCTTGCGCATGCGGTGCAGGGGGTCGCGCCGCTTCCACGCCTCGACCTCCTGGCGCGGGCGGTAGCGGCTGTCGTCGTCGGCCGAGGAGTGGCCGCCGTAGCGGTAGACCTGCATCTCGATGAGGCTGGGCCCGAAGCCGGCGCGCGCGCTCTCGATGGCGTGCCTGCTGACGTAGTAGCAGGCGAGTACGTCCATGCCGTCGACCAGGTAGCCGGGCATCCCGTAGGCATGCGCCTTCACCGCGATGTTCTCGGAGCCCGTCTGGCGCTCGAGGCCGACGCTGATCGCGTAGCGGTTGTTCTGGCAGGCGAACACGGCCGGCACTCCCTGCGCGCCGGCGAGGTTGATGGCGGCGTGCCAGTCTCCCTCGCTGGTGGCGCCGTCACCGAAGTTGACGATCGTCACCTCGTCGTTGCCGCGCAGCTTCATGCTGAGCGCCGTGCCGACGGCGGGCGGGATGTGCGAGCCGATCGGCGAGGCTATCGAGAACAGCTTCAGCGGCCGGGATGCCGTGTGGTAGGGCATCTGGCGCCCGCGGGTCGTGTCGGCCTTGGTTCCCATTGCCTGAGCGATGAACTCGAACGGCTGCATGCCTAGGACGAAGAGCAGGGCGACGTCGCGGTAGTAGGGGTACACCCAGTCGTGACCGCGCCGGATCGCGTTGGCCAGCCCGACCTGAGCGCCCTCGTGACCCGCGCTCGGCGCAACGAAGCTGACCTTGCCCTGGCGTTGCAGCGTCGTCAGACGCTCGTCGGCTATGCGGCCGAGGACCATCTGCCGGTAGAAGTCCAGCAGGCGAGTGTCTTCTAGGTCTAGCTCGAAGTTCGCTAGCCACTCGCCAGACTCGCTCAGGAGGGATATCGGCTCATCGCTGAAAGGTTGGAAGGTCGTGGGTTCGCGTATCAACCGGTCCTCCTCTCTAGGCGCTAGAGGCTGCTGGCCACGCCAGCCGCCGAGTATCCGAGGCCGCCTGTCTTCTCGCCAGCACGATAGCACCCGTGCCCTGGCGCAGCCGTAACCGACTGCCCATGTGAGTGACCGCCGGCGCGCAAGACGTTGCGGTATTGCATCCAACCACCCGCTGGGGGCGAAGCTAGACTGAACGGCGTGCAAGACGGCAGCCGACCGCCCGATTCCATCGTGGAGCACCTGAGGAGGCCGGTGACCGTCGTCGTCGTGTTGGTCGTGCTGCTGCTGGCGGCGGACCTCATCAACAGCTACGCCTGGCTGTGGGTCGGCCTCTTCGGCGCCATCGGCATCTTCGCCCACGTGCGCTACGCGTCTTACGCGCTGCTGGTGATCGGCGCGTTCCTGACGGGCTCGGCCGTCGGGATCTTGCTCGAGGCGACCTTCAACTTCACCGGGGCCTACCTCAGCAGCGCCGGGACGGCCGTCGCGATGGTCGACTTCGTCTCGCCGCGGCCCGGCCGCATCGCGTTCTGGATCGGCGCGGCCGCCGTCGTGCTCGGCGTCGCGCTCGGCCTCGCCGAGGCGGGAGCCCGCGCCTGGTGGCTGCTCTGTCTGCTCGCGGCGTGCGTCGGAGGCTACCTGGCGCTGCGCCGGCTGTGAGGCGCGTGCCCGTCGCGAACCCCGATAGGTCCGGTACAATCGGCGGGATAGTTGCGGAGGAGCGATGGAGCAGACAATTCACCGTGGCCTAGACGGGGTCGTCATCGACACCAGCCCCATAAGCCACATCGACGGCAACCAGGGCCAGCTGATCTACCGCGGCTACGACATCGGCGAGCTGGCCGACCGCGCCAGCTTCGAGGAGGTCGTCTACCTCCTCTGGTACGGCGAGCTGCCGACGGCAGCCGAGCTGGCGAGCTTCAGCGCGCGGCTGGCGCCGCTGTTCGAGGTGCCTGACGCCGTGTACGACGCCTTGCGCCTGCTGCCGGCCGGCACGAGCCCGATGCACGCGCTGCGCACCTCCCTCTCGATGCTCGCGGCCTTCGACCCGGATCCGGACAGCGTCGACGCCGCCAACACCGAGCGCATCGGCTTCGAGCTGGTGGCGCGCTTCCCCACCTTGGTCGCGGCTTTCGACCGGATACGGCGCGGGCTCGAGCCCGTCGCGCCCGATCCCTCGCTGACGATCGCCGGCAACTTCCTCTACATGCTCAACGGCGAGACGCCCTCACCGGCGGCCGTGCGCGTCATGGACGTCGCGCTCGTGCTGCACGCCGAGCACGGCGCCAACGCCAGCACCTTCGTGGCGCGCGCCACGGCCTCGACGCTGACCGACGTCTACAGCGCGATGACCGCGGCCGTCGCGTCGCTCAAGGGCCCGCTGCACGGCGGCGCCAACGAGGCGGTGATGCGCGCGCTCGAGCAGATCGGCGAGGTCGCGGGCGTCGAGCCGTACGTCATGGGCATACTCTCCAAGAGCGGCGGCCGCGTCATGGGCTTCGGCCACCGCGTCTACCGCGTGCTGGACCCGCGCGCGCTG
>CAYYOK010000197.1:0-3881 GCA_964473205.1 uncultured bacterium
GCTTCGACGTGCGCGACGTGCACCGCACCCACTACGGCCGCATCTGCCCGATCGAGACGCCGGAAGGCGCCAACATCGGCCTGATCACCTCCCTGGCGAGCTTCGCCGCCGTCGACGGCCGCGGCTTCATCGAGGCGCCCTACCGGCCCGTCAAGGGCGGCAAGGTCACCGACGAGGTCGTCTACCTCACCGCGCACCAAGAGGACCGGCACACCATCGCCCAGGCGAACACGCCGCTCAACCCCGACGGCTCCTTCGCCGTCGAGACGATCGTCGCGCGCCGCCTCGGTGACCCCGTGTTCGTCAGCGCCGACGAGGTGGACTACATGGACGTCTCGCCGAAGCAGGTGATCAGCGTGCCCACCTCGCTGATCCCCTTCCTCGAGCACGACGACGCCAACCGCGCCCTGATGGGCTCGAACATGCAGTCGCAGGCGGTGCCGCTGATCCGCAGCCGCGCGCCGTACGTCGGCACCGGCGTCGAGGAGCGCGTCTCGCGCGACTCCGGCACGGTGATGCTGGCCGAGGCCGACGGCAAGGTCACCTACGTCGACGCCAGCCGCATCGTCACGGAGGGCGCCAAGGGCGTCGAGCGCGAGTACTCGCTGACTCGCTTCCAGCGCTCGAACCAGAACACCAACCTCAACCAGCGCCCTATCGTCGACATCGGCGACGAGGTCAAGACCGGCCAGGTCATCGCCGACGGCCCCGCCTCGGACAACGGCCGCCTGGCTCTCGGCCAGAACATCCTGATCGCGATCATGCCCTTCGACGGCTACAACTACGAAGACGCGATCGTGCTTTCCGAGAACCTGGTCCGCAACGACACCTTCACCAGCGTCCACATCGAGAAGTTCGAGAAGGAAGCCCGCGACACCAAGCTCGGCCCCGAGAAGATCACCCGGGACATCCCTGGGCTCTCCGAAGCAGCGCTCCGTGACCTCGACGAGGACGGCGTGGTGCGCATCGGCGCCGAGGTCAGACAGGGAGATATCCTCGTCGGGCACACCAGCTTCAAGGGCGAGAAGGACCCGACGCCGGAGGAGCGCCTGCTGCGCTCGATCTTCGGCGAGAAGGCCAAGGAAGTGAAGGACACCTCGCTCAAGGTCCCGCCCGGCGACGGCGGAATCGTCCTTAGGACCGTGCGCTTCCGTCGCGGCGACGACGGCGTCGAGCTCAGACCCGGCGTCCAGGAGATGGTGCGCGTCTACGTCGCGCAGAAGCGCCGCCTGATCGAGGGCGACAAGCTCGCCAACCGGCACGGGAACAAGGGCGTCGTCGCCAAGATCCTGCCGCCGGAGGACATGCCGTTCCTCGAGGACGGCACGCCCGTCGACATGGTCTTCAACCCACTGGGCGTGCCCTCGCGCATGAACATCGGGCAGATCCTCGAGACGCACCTCGGCATGGCCGCTCTCAAGCACGGCGTCTCGTTCGTCACACCGGTGTTCGACGGCGCCGGCGAGCAGGAGATCAAGGACCTGCTCGAGAAGGCCGCCGAGAACGACGTCGCCGAGATGAAGGCCGAAGGCGTCGGCTCCGACAAGCGCGAGCTCAAGGTCTACGAGCGCGCCGTCAAGCTCGGCATCCTCCCGGACGGTCTGACGCCGGAGGATGCGTTCCGCCGGCTGGCCAGAAGCGGCAAGTCGGTGCTCTACGACGGCCGCACCGGCGACGCGATCGACGCTCCCATCGTCGTCGGCGTCATGTACATCATGAAGCTCTACCACATGGTCGAGGACAAGATGCACGCGCGCTCGACCGGCCCGTACTCGCTGATCACCCAGCAGCCGCTGGGCGGCAAGGCGCAGTTCGGCGGCCAGCGTCTCGGCGAGATGGAGGTGTGGGCGCTTATGGCGCACGGCGCCGCCCACACGCTGCAGGAGATGCTGACGATCAAGTCCGACGACATCGACGGCCGCAACGCGGCATACGAAGCCATAGTCAAGGGCAACGACGTGCTCGAGCCCACGATCCCCGAGTCGTTCAAGGTCCTGGTCAAGGAGCTCCACTCGCTGGCGCTCGACGTCAAGGTCCTGGACGCAGAGGGTAAGCCCGTCAACATCTTCGACGAGTCAGGCAGGCACTGGTGAGCGACTTCAGAAGCGATCGGCCCAGGGAGCAACGCGAAGGAGCGCGCATGAAAGAGGCGCAGAGGGAGTTCACCCAGGTCCAGATCCAGATCGCCGCACCGGAGACGATCAGGGACTGGTCCTACGGTGAGATCACGAAGCCGGAGACGATCAACTACCGCACCCTGAAGCCTGAGCGCGACGGTCTCTTCGACGAGCGCGTGTTCGGTCCCGAGAAGGACTGGGAGTGCTCCTGCGGCAAGTACCGCGGCCAGCGCTTCGCCGGCAAGGTATGCGAGCGCTGCGGTGTCGAGGTCACCCGCTCCACCGTGCGCCGCTACCGCATGGGCCACTTGGAGCTCGCCACCCCCTGCGCTCACATCTGGTACGTCAAGGACATCCCCAACAAGATCGGCGGCTTGCTCAACCTCTCCACCGCTCAGTTGGAGCAAGTGCTGTACTTCGCCAAGTACATCGTCACGGATCCTCAAGGAGCGCGCCTGGCCGACAGGCCGCTCAAGCGCGGCGACCTGCTCTCGGACGAGGAGTACCGCCAGCTCAGGTACGGCCAGCAGGAGACCTACACGGTCTCCGGCGGCGAGGACGCCGTCATCGGCGACGGCGAGCAGGTCGAGCAGGGCCAGCAGCTCGCCAAGGGCGTCAAGGCGAGGATCGCCGGCGTCGCGCACTACCGCTTCCCGCGCCGCGTCAGGCTCGACTACTTCGAATCCCGCGACGCCCGCGCCGTCCTGCCCAAGAAGGGCTTCATCGAGGAGGAGAGCTACAAGCCCGGCCAGCCCATCGCCGAGCTGAGCGAGGACCTCCAGATCAGCGCCGAGCACGAGGGCGTCGTCGAGCTGCTGCCGATCGGCGCGGACGGCGGCATCCTCACGATCCGCGACGCCGACACAGAAGAGGTGCTCGAGACTCACCTGCTCGCCACCGGCATCGAGCCGCTGGTGGGTGACGGCGAGTTCGTCGAGGACGGCACTGCGCTGGCCAAGGCGCCGGCCGGCACCACCCTCAAGGCGCCGCAGGGCGCCAGCGTCAGCGTGCGTGCCAGCAAGGCCAAGGGCACCAACGTCACCGTCACGTTCAGGGTCGAGTGGGAGCGCAGCGAGACCCACGAGACCAACCCGACCATGCACGTGCTCGTTGGCGACGGCGCCACCGTGCGCGCCGGCGACAAGGTCGTGGGCGCGATCGACGCGGCCCAGGAGATCGTGGCGGCCGCCGACGGCACCGTCAAGCTCTCGCATCCGGCGAGCATCATCGTCTCGCGCGCGCGCATCTACGGCTACAACGACGAGCCCGAGGTCGTGAACGGCGACCGCGTCAAGCCGGGCGAGCCCCTCGCCGACGGCGGCGCGATCCTCTCCGACATCGAGGGCCGCGTCGAGATCGACCTGGTCAGGCGCCAGGTCAGGGTCATCGAGTGCTACGACTTCGACGCCAAGATGGGCGCCGAGGCGATCCAGGAGCTGCTCGCCTCGCTCGACCTCGACGTGCTCAGGAGTGAGCTCGAGGCCGAGATGGAGTCGAACAGCCGGCACAAGAAGGCCAAGGCCCGCAAGCGCCTCGAGATCGTGCGCTCGTTCCTCAGCTCGAAGAACAAGCCGCAATGGATGATCCTCGAAGCCGTGCCGATCATGCCCCCGAGCCTGCGCCCCATGGTGCAGGTCGAGGGCGGCCGCTTCGCGACCTCCGACCTCAACGACCTCTACCGCAGGCTGATCAACCGCAACAACCGCCTCAAGAAGCTGATGCAGCAGGGCGCGCCCGAGATGATCGTGCGCAACGAGAAGCGCA
>CAYYOK010000198.1:0-3747 GCA_964473205.1 uncultured bacterium
GTCGCCGATCAGCCGCCTCTGGGCGTCGGCGGAGAGGGTCGTCTTGCCGGTGCCGGAGAGCCCGAAGTAGAGAGCCACGCGGCCGCCGTCGTCCTCGTTGGCCGAGCAGTGCATCGGCAGCACGCCCTTGAGCGGCAGCTCGAAATTGAGGGCGGTGAAGATCGACTTCTTGATCTCGCCGCCATACTCGGTGTCAGCCACCAGCACGAGCCGTCGCTCGAAGTCCATGGCGATGACGGTCGTCGAGCCGCAGCCGTGGCGCACCGGATCGGCCTTGAAGCTGGGCAGGTCGATGACCAGCCAGTCGGGCTCGCCGCCCACGGCGCCGTCGGTGATGAACAGGTTGCGGGCGAACAGAGCCTGCCAGGCCAGCTCGGTCACGACGCGCACGCGCCGGCGGTAGGCGGGGTTGGCGCCCGCGACGAGGTCCTGCACCTGGATCTCACGGCCGGCGAGGTGCGCCTCCATGTCGGAGAGCAGCCGCTGGAAGTGCTCGGGGGACAGCGGCTGGTTGACCGGGCCCCAGTCGATCTCGTGCTCGGTGATCCCGTTCCTGACGACGTACTTGTCCTTGGGCGAGCGGCCGGTGAACCCGCCGGTGTCCACGACCAGGCCACCGGTCGCGGCCAGCAGGCCTTCGCTGCGGGCCAGCGCCACCTCGTACACCTCGGCGGTCGAGAGGTTGTGATGAACGAGCGCCCGACTCAGGTCGATGCGGTTGGCCCCCAGGGTGGATGCGCGTACAGGACGTGGATCTTCCATTACGCGGACCACGTTACCATCGCAGCGAGACCCCGAACCGGATGACGCTTCTCTCCGTCGACAGCACCAGCCCGCCGTCGATGGACAGCGAGGGGCTGAAGTCGTAGCGCAGCCCGAAGCCCAGCTCCGGCCGCGGTGGAGCGATGACACCGGGGGCCGGGAAGTCGAGGCGGCCGGAGAGGTCGAGGTCGATCGGCCCCAGCGCGTAGCTGAGCGTCACCTCGTTGGTGATCCCGAACGCGGCGTCATCGCGGGTGCCGATGCGGTAGCTCGCGAACAGCTCCGGGTTGATGTACCCGCCGAGCCTGACGGAGACGGAGAACGGCGTGCCGTTGTCGCCGAGGAGGCTGCTGAAGGCGCTGGTGCGTATCTCGACGACGTCGAGCCCGAGCGCCTCGCGCAGCGCGTTCTGAAGCTCCCCGACGACCAGCAGGTCGACGGCGGTGTCGAGCGCGCCCTGCGCGACGGCGCCGCCGAGGCCGCCCGATCCGACCAGCTCCGGGTTCAGCTCCAGCCGCCCCAGCGTCAGCAGCGTGAGGAGCTCCGCCTCGGTCAAGGGGCGCACGCTGCTGACGGCGCCGCCGTCGTTGACCTCGATGAGGGCGTCGGACGTGAGCACGGGACGGACGTCGAACCTGAAGCCGCCGTCGGCGCCCGGCGCGCTCTCGACCGGGCCGGAGAACGCCAGCGTGATGCGGAGGCTCGGCCCGTCCGGCGCCACGAACTCGATCCCGCGCGCGCCTTGCAGCGCGCTCGACTTCAGCACGTCGGTATGCGCGACGACCTCCAGGTCGGGGTAGTAGCCGCGAGCAGGGCTGAAGGTCGCGGTGGCGGTGGTGACGGCGAATTCGCGGCCCGCGAAGCGCAGCGACCCTCGCAGCGCCGAGGCGCTTCCCGACAGGCGCGGGTCCGCGACGTCGCCGCTCAGGGTGAGGTCGACGGCCGCCTCGAGGGCCGCGAAGCTCGAGTCGAACGTGACGCGCTGCGGCGCCGTGATCCTGAGGCCGTCGAAGACGAGGCCGACCGGCGCCGGCCGGGTCGTGCCGCTCACCGTGGCGGCCGGCCTCGCGGGGGTGGAGGCGCCCGCAGACGTCGCTGCCGCCGCTTCGGCGGGTGCGGGTGCGGAGGCCGAGGAGCCGGCGGCGGGATCGATGAGCACCTCGTCGGCGCGCACCACGCCGCCGAGCGTGAGCCCCGCTGGTCCGCTGTGAAGACGCAGGTCGGCGTCGACGACGGCGCGGCCGATCAGGAGGTCAGGGATGCTGACGTTCAGGCCGGTCCCCCCGGCTCTGAGGTCGAGGGGCACGAGCGTGCCGCTGACCGAGATCGGCGCGCCCAGCACGCCGCTGACCCGCAGGTAGGGCAGGAAGTCGGGCGTGAGCGTGATGCTGCCGACGATGTCCTCGATGACGCCGAAGCCCGGGGCCGCCAGCGAGCCCATGATGCCGAAGTCGATCTCGCGCAGGGCCAGGGGATCGAGCTGGAGCCTGGCGCGCCCGTCGACGTCGAGACGGCCGGCCGCGGGGGCGCCGCTGACGAGGTCGACCGCGGCCGTCAGCTCGTCGCCCTCGAGCAGCACGTCGGCGCGCTGGAACTCGAAGCTCGTGCCGCTGATCGCGAAGGCCAGGCCGTCAGAGGTCAGGCGGATGCTCGGGTCGGCCGCGCTGCCGCTGGCCGAGAACGAGAAGCTGCCTTGGGCGCCCACTCCCAGGCGCGCCAGCTGCGGGACGAGCCCCAGCAGCGGCGTGAAGTCGGCGTCGACCGCATCGAGCCTGAAGTCCAGGACCTCGGAGCCCAGCCGTCCGGAGGCCTGCCACGAGCCGCGGCCGTCGAACTCGGCGCGCTCGACGAGCAGCTCGCGGTCCTGGTAGACGAGGCTGAGGTCGGCGCCGGTGATGACGCCCGCCCGCTCCAGCAGGAAGCGTTCGGTGGCGAGACGCAGGTAGCCGTCGGCAGGGTCGGCGAGCGGCACCTCGAAGCGCATTACGCCGGTCAGGTCGGCGCTGACGTCGGTCGGTCCGACGACGCTCTCGGCCAGCAGCTCGATCGGGAAGCGCTCGAGGCGCGCGCTGCCGCTGAGGCGTCCGCCCGCCAGCTCGGAGGTGAAGAGGCTGCCGAGGAGCCTGGCCGCGACGACGATGCGCTCGGGAGTGCCGGTGATCTCGAAGGTGGCCTCGCTGCGCTCCTCGCCCAGGACCAGCTCGGGCACGAGGAGCTGTCCGAGCAGCAGCCCGTCACGGAGCTGGACGACGCCGCTGACTGCGCCGCTGGCATGAGGCACCGCGGCGGCCACGGCAGGGAAGGCCGAGATCTCGAGGGTCCGTACGCGCAGCTCGACGTTGCCTCCCGCCTGAGCCGAAGGCTGCCCGGGGAGGAGGCCGGCGAGACCCCAGTCACCGCTGAGGCTGAGCCGGCCGCCGGCGGTATCGACGGTGGCCGCGCCACCGATGCGGTCGTCGGCGATCGCGACGTCGGCAGCGATCGTGACCGGACCGAGACCGCCAGGCGTGAGCCTGACCTCGTCGACCTCGAGGGTGCCCGAGGCTCCGCCAGCCGGCGTGTAGCCCAGGCGGCCGCGCACGCTGCCGCTCGTCAGGGCGCCTTGTGCCACGCCCTCCACCGCGCGAGGGACGCTGAGGTCGACGTCGGCGAGCAGCGTGGCGCCGTCGGCGTCGTACGCCACCTCGAGGCTGCCCAACTCGCCTGCGGACGAGACGCGCAGGCGTCCGGCCTGGAGGCTGGCGGTCCAAGGCAGGCTCAGCCTGCCGCTGGCGGTCGCGACGGGCACATCGGTGGGCAGCAGCAGATCGCCGCTGAGGTCGGCGCTATCCAAGGATGCCGTGCCGCTCGCGCTCAGGACGAAGCCCGCGGCCTCGATCTCGAAGCCGATCAGCTCGATCCTAGGTCCGGTCGCCACCGTCAGGAGCAGGTCGCCGCTGGCGGCGCCCGTGCCGCTGAGGCTCAGCCCGCGCTCGAAGGTCTCGC
>CAYYOK010000199.1:0-3628 GCA_964473205.1 uncultured bacterium
CCGGCCGGGGTCATCCCGGCCGGCCGGCCCGCTTGCGCGCCGCGTCGTAGCGCGGGCGCAGACCACAGAAGAGGCTTATCTTGCTGGTCTTCATCGCTAGACGCCTGCTGCTCCTGCCCATCGTCTTCATCGGCGTGACGCTGGCCCTGCAGCTGCTCATGCAGCTGCTCACCCCCTACCAGCGCGCCGCCGCGTACGTGCAGTCCGAGCAGCAGATGAACCGCCTGGACGAGATCATCGTCCTCTACGGTCTGAACGACCCCTGGTACATGCAGTACGGGCGCTGGCTGGGGCAGGTCGTCCAGGGCAACCTCGGCTACTCGCGCATCAGTCGCCAACCGGTGCTGGAGACGATCGGGCAACGCTTCCCCGCCACCCTGGAGCTCGCGCTCTTCGCGATCATCCCCGTCATCGGCGTGGGCATCTGGATGGGCACGGCCGCGGCGTTGAACCGTGACAAGCTCGTGGACCAAGTAGCCCGCGTCATGTCGATAATCGGGTGGTCGCTGCCCACGTTCGTGCTCGGTATCTGGCTGCTGGTGATCTTCTACGGCTGGCTGGGCTGGTTCCAGCCCGGCAGGGTATCGGTACGCTATCTGACCGAGCTGGCGGGGAACCCTGAGTTCCGCAACTACACGCGCATGCTCACGGTCGACGCACTGCTCAACGGCCGGTTCGACGTCTTCGTCAACGCACTGAAGCACCTGGTGCTGCCCGTGGCCACCCTGGCCGTGGTGCAGAGCGCGCAGATCATGCGCGTGATGCGCTCGTCGCTGCTCGACGCGCTAGGACAGGACTACGTGCGCACGGCCAAGGCCAAGGGGCTGGCGGAGCGCGTGGTCACCCGCAAGCACGCGCGCCGCAACGCGCTGATCCCGGTGATCACACTGGCCGGCTTCGTTCTCATCGGCCTGATCAACGGCGTCGTCATCACCGAGACGATCTTCAACTACCCCGGGCTGGGCCAGTGGGCCGCGCAGGCCGCCACGAACCTCGACTACGCCGCCGTGCTCGGCTTCGCCGTGTTCACGGCCATGATGGTCGTCCTCGCCAACCTCCTCGTCGACGTCCTCTACGGCGTCGTCGACCCGCGGATCCGGTACGCCTGATGGCCGAGACCGAGCTCTCCGCCGCGCAGGCCACGGCGTTCCTGAAGCAGGCCGAGCGCCGCGCCGGCTTCTGGAACTCGAAGGCCGTGCTGCGCTTCCGGCGCAACCCGCTGGCGATCGTCGGCCTGCTGGTGGTCCTGGGCTTCGTGGTCCTGGCCGCGTTCGCGCCGCTGTTCACCGAGCTGGGGCGGAGCTGCATCCGCGACCTGGGGCTGAGCGCCAGCACCCAGTACGACTACAGGAACCCGGCCAAGCCGGCCTTCTGGCAGGCGATCTTCGCTCCTCCCAGCACCTGTTACCAGATCCCGCGGCAGGGCTTCGGCACGCAGCCGCGCACGGCCGAGGCCAGCGAGACCCTGCTGGGCACCACCAGCGGCGGCTACGACATCTTCTACGGGCTCGTGTGGGGCACGCGCACGGCGTTCCGCATCGGCATCATCGTCGTCGGCATCAGCCTCCTGGTGGGGCTGGTGCTGGGGAGCCTCTCCGGCTACGTGGGCGGGGTGTTCGACAACGTCGCGATGCGCTTCACCGACGTCGTGATCTCGCTGCCGAACCTCGTGATCGCCCTCGTGATCGTCATGGTCCTCGGCCAGTCGATCGACAACCTCATGTTGGCCATCGCCATGGTGGCCTGGCCGAGCTACGCCAGGCTGATGCGCGGCGAGGTGCTGCGCGTCAAGGAGCAGGACTACGTCGCCAGCGCCGTCGCGCTCGGCCGCCGGCCGCTCGGGATCATCTTCCGTCACGTGCTGCCCAACGCGATCGGACCCCTGATCATCGTCGCCAGCCTCGACATCGGCTCCGTGGTGCTAACCGCCGCGGCGCTGTCGTTCCTCGGCCTCGGCGCCGACGTCGGCTACGCCGACTGGGGGCAGATGATCTCGTTCGCGCGCGACTGGATCCTCGGCACGCCCGGCAACCCGCTGGCGTACTGGTACGTCTCGTTCTGGCCCGGCCTGACGATCGTCCTCTTCGTGCTGGGTTGGAACCTGCTGGGCGACGCCTTCCGCGACGTCCTCGACCCGCGCAGCACCTAGCGCCCGTCCGGCTCGCGCTCCGGTACCCGGCGCCGCGCCGGCCCGCGCGGCCCCGGCGGTTTCACTCCCGCCCGGCCAGCTCCACGACCCGCGGCAGCTCGGCGGACCTGCCGTTGAGGGCGAGCAGGTGGGCGGTGAGGGCCCAGTAGGCGTCGTCGCCCAGCCGGCCGGGGTCGTAGCGCGGCATCGTCGCCTTCACGTACGCGAACAGCGCCTCGGGCGCGGCGGCGGCCGCCATGCCGCCCGGCCGCTCCGCCGTGGCGTGTAGCGGCGGCGGCTCGCCGATCGAGAACATGTCGTTGTCCGCGAACGGCTGGTCGAGGGGCTGCACCACGGGGTTCGACGGACGGTGGCAGCGCGTGCAGCGGCGCTCGTCCGGCGGGAACGCCAGCCGCGCCTCCTCGATGCCGCCGCCCGTGGACCCGTGGCACACCGCGCAGCGCAAGGCGTACGCCTCGGCGCCCGCGGTCAGCAGGGCGGCAACGGCGGGGTCCTGAGCCTGAGCAGGGTCGGGGACGGCGCCGGAGGCCGGCGCCGCGACGGCGCCGCCACCGGAGGTGGCCAGCGCCGCGCCTACGAGGGTCACCGGCAGCGCCGCTGCCGCCACGAGCGCGGCGGCCAGGAGACGCCTCACGCCGCGAGCTGCGGGCGGTTCAGCCGCCTTCGTCCTCGGCGGCGCCGTCCGACGCCTCGGCGGTCGTGGCGTCGGGGTCGACGGGCGGCGTCTCGACGGGCTCTACCGCCTCGGCAGCGACGTCAGCGGGGGAGACCGCGTCGGGCGCCTCCGCGACCGGCGGCGCGGCGCCGTAGTCCCCGCTGGAGTACTCGGCGGCGGCACCGGAGCCTGGCGTCTCGGCGGGGTGGTTGCCGGCGGGAGTGGCGGGAGCGCCGGCGCCGGCCGCAGCGGGCTTGGGCTGGCGGTCCTGGGCGGCCTTCACGAGGAAGTACACCAGGCCGCCGGCGATCGCCACGGGGACGATGAACCGCAGGAGGTTCCAGAGCAGGCCGGCGACCCACTTCAGGGCGATGCCGCCCAGCGAGAGGACCCAACCGACCAACCACAGCAGGCCCGTACCCACGAGCAGGGCGACGAGCCCGAACACGACGAGCTCCACGTACTCCTGCAGTGAGCGCTTCATGGCGGCAGTATAGCAACAGGCCTCGTGAGCGCTGGACCTGACGGCGTAGACTGCTCGGATGCCCGAGCAGCCCACGGTACGTGTCGAGCGCATGGTCCACGGCGGCGTGGCGGTCGCCCGGGTCGAGGGCGGCGAGGTCGTGCTCGTCGCCGGGGCCCTGCCCGGCGAGCTCGTGGCCGTGACCACCGAGCGGCGCAAGGGTGTGCTGCGCGGGACCGTGACGGCGGTGCTGGAGGCGAGCGCGCACCGAGTCGCGCCCTCCGAGCACCCCGGTCTCGACCTCTCCCACGCGGCGTACCCGCACCAGCTCGAGCGGAAGCGGGCGGTCGTGGCGGACGCG
>CAYYOK010000200.1:0-3582 GCA_964473205.1 uncultured bacterium
GCTCGCGCCGCCGTGCCGAGGCCGGCGGTCGCGCGAGGGCGCCCGGTGCAAGGAAGGCTAGGCGGCCCTGACGCGCTTGGCGCTCGGAGCCCGGGCCTTGCGCTCCCACTCCTTGAACCACGCGATGAGCGGCGCGAGGATGAAGATGCTCGACAGAGTGCCGACGGTGATGCCGACGATGAGCACGATGCTGAAGCCGTACAGCACCGGCCCGCCGAAGAACAGCAGCGCGAGGGCGACCAGGAGCTGGGTGCCGGACGTCACCACCGTGCGGGTCAGCGTCTGGTTGACGGCCAGGTCGACGATGTCGCGGTAGCTCATGTCGCGCACGGTGCGCAGGTTCTCGCGCACGCGGTCGGCGATGATCACCGAGTCGTTGAGCGAGTAGCCGACCACGAACAGCAGAGCGGCCATGACAGGGATGCTGAACTCGATGTTGAAGAGCATCAGCGCGCCCAGCGCGATCGCGGCGTCGTGAGCGCTCGACAGCACCGCTCCCAGCGCGATGATCCAGTTCGGCCAGAAGCGCCAGGCCACGTAGACGAGGATCAGGCCCAGCGAGACGAGCACCGCCATCACCGCGGCGCGTCGCAGGTCGGCGCCCACGGCCGGCCCGACGAAGTCGGCCGCCTGGACGACGCCGCCGAGGTTGCGCGCCAAGGCGCCCGCCAGCTCGCCCGCGTCACCGGTGGCGGTGTCGGCGATGCCAGTGCGCACGTAGATGACTCGCGTGGCTGCGCCCTGCGCGGCCTCCGCCTCGACGACCGTGACGCCCGAGCCCGTGATGCCTGGAACCGCCAGCTCGTCGATCTCTGCCCTGATGTCGGCCGCGGTGACCGTCGTGGGGACCTCGAGCTGGATGTTGTTGCCCCCGGTGAAGTCGGTCGACATCGCCAGGCCCCTGATGCCCACCCAGGCGAGGCAGCCGATGGCGAGAGCCGCGAGCAGCGGCACCAGCACCTTACCGAGAGAGACGAACCTCAGCCCGCGCACGTCGAAGCCCTGCCACATGTACGAGCGGTCGCTGCGGCGGGTCAGGAGCCCGAGGACGTAAGGCACGATCACGACGTTGGCGAACACCGAGGCGACGATGCCGATCGCCAGCGTGATGGCGAAGCCCCGCACCGGGCCCGTCGTGTACTGGTAGAGGGCCAGGGCGGCCAGCAGCGTGGTGGCGTTGGCGTCGATGATCGCCGACAGCGAGATGCTGAAGCCGCGCTTCATCGCGGCCCTGAGGCCGCGGCCGGCGCGCAGCTCCTCGCGGATGCGCTCGAACGAGATCACGTTGCCGTCGATGGCGGCGCCGATGGTGAGGACCAGGCCGGCGAGACCGGGCATGGTGAGCGCGGCGCCGAGGCCGGCGAGCGTGCCCATGATGAAGAGCATCGCGAGGGCCACCGCGAAGGTGAGCACACCGCCGAACAGCGGGCCGTAGTAGGCGAGCACGGCGATGACCACTGCGGCGCCGCCGACGAGCGCGGAGGTGATGCCGGCGTCGATCGCGTCCTGGCCGAGAGTCGGGCCGATCGAGCGGACCTCCTCGACGTGCAGGCTGATCGGCAGCGAGCCGCTCCTCAGCACCAGCGCGATGTCGGACGCCTCGTCGAGCGAGCCGATGCCGGTTATCTGCCCGGAGTCGGAGATGCGCGACTGCAGCGTCGGAGCCGTGACGATCGTGTCGTCTAGGACTATCGCCATGCGGCGCCCGACGTTGCCGCCCGTGAAGTTGCCGAACGCGGCCACCGAGTCGCGGCGGATCTCGAAGACGACGACGGGGCCCGACGGCACGCCCATGCCCTGCTGGAACTGCGCGCTGGCGGTCTGGATGATCTCGCCCGTGAAGGCGACGGCCTCGAGGTCGGCGAGGGTGAGCAGCTCGGTCGGCAGCGAGTTGGCGGCGGAGCTGACGAGCCGGAACTCGAGCACCGCCTGCTGACCGATCAGGTCGAGAGCGCGCTGCTGGTCCTCGGAGGTGAGGCCGGGCAGCTCGACCACGATGCGGTCGTTGCCGGAGGTCTGCACCAGCGGCTCGGACACCCCGAACTGGTTGACGCGGTTCTCGACGATGTTGCGCGCGGCGTTGAGGTCGTCGCGCAGCGGATTGGGGGTGTCGGCCTGCAGCGTCACCCGCAGACCGCCCTGCAGGTCCAGTCCCAGCTTCAGGGACGGCTCGCCGGGGTTCCACGGCTGCCACAGGTAGAGCAGCGAGGCGACGATCATCGCAAGGATGAGAAGCCCAGTGGCGTTGCGAGACCTCATAGGGCGCTGACCTCGACCATCTCGTAGACCTCGATGATGTCACCCTCTTGCACGTTGTCGTAGTTCTGGAGGTTGATGCCGCATTCGAAGCCGGTCGTGACCTCCCTGACGTCGTCCTTGAAGCGCCTGAGGCCGGCGATCGAGCCCTTGTAGACCTCTTTGCCGCCGCGCGAGAGGCGCGCCTTGGCGCCGCGGCGGATCACGCCGTCCAGGACGTAGGAGCCGGCGATGTTGCCGCTGCGAGGGACGTGGATGACGGCCCTGACCTCGGCGCGGCCGAGCGTGCGCTCCTCGAGCTCCGGCTCGATCTGGCCGCGCACCATCCGCTGCACGTCCTCGATCAGCTCGTAGATGATCCGGTAGGACTTCATCGGGATGCCCTGGCGCTCGGCGGACTTGATCACGCTGCCGGGAGCGGTCACACCGAAGGAGAGGACCGAGGCGTCGGCGGTCGAGGCCAGCAGCAGGTCCGATTCGGTCGGGGCTCCGACCTCGGCGAGCATGATCTGGATGTCGACCTCCTCGGTCGCCTCGCTCTCGCGCATCAGAACGCCCTTGATCGCCTCGAGCGAGCCCTGGGTGTCGGCGCGCAGCAGCAGGTGGATCGTCTTGGTCTTCGGCTTGCCGAACAGGTCGGCGAGGGTGACGCCCTTGCGGCCGATCGTGCTCAGCTCCGACTCCTTGCGCTCGGCCTGGCGGGCGTTGGCGACGGACTTCGCCTCGACCTCGGTGGGGTAGCCCTCGACGACGGCGCCGGCGCTCGGCTGCTCGGAGAAGCCGAGCACCTGGACGGGCACCGAGGGGCCGGCCTCGCTGATGTTGTTGCCGGCGTAGTCGGTCAGGCGCCTGACCTTGGCCCACACCTCACCGGACACGAGGTAGTCGGCGACCTTGAGCGTGCCCTCCTGCACCAGCACGGTGGCCAGCACGCCGGCGCGCTTGTCGAGGACCGACTCGATCACCACGCCCTTGAACTGCGCCGCGGGGTCGGCGCGGAGATCTTCCACCTCGGCTAGCAGCGAGAGCATCTCGAGCAGATCGCCGACGCCCTCGCCAGTCTTGGCGCTGAGCTTGACGACGATCGTGTCGCCGCCGTACTCCTCGGGCACCAGCTCGAGCTGCATCAGCTCCTGCATGACCTTGTCGGGGTTGGCCTGCGGCAGGTCGATCTTGTTCAGCGCCACGACGATCGGCACGCCGGCGGCCTTGGCGTGAGCTACGGCCTCGCGCGTCTGCGGCATGACGCCGTCGTCAGCAGCGACGACGATGACCGCGATGTCGGTCGCGTTGGCGCCGCGCTGGCGGATGGTCGTGAAGGCCTCG
>CAYYOK010000201.1:0-3548 GCA_964473205.1 uncultured bacterium
GTCCTCGGAGCCGGCGCCGTCCTCCGCGTCGTCGGCGCCGCGGCCGATGACCTCGGGTTCGGCCTCTTCGCTGACCTCGGCGGCTTCCTCGCTGACGCGCGGCGGGACCACGGCGACCAGGGCGAGCTCGAGGTCGTCGAGCACGCGGGCCTCGCTCGGCAGCAGCTTGACCACGTCGCCGATGTGGACCGAGTCGCCGATGGCGAGCTGGCTGACGTCCAGCTCGATGTGTGCGGGGATCAGGCGGGGCAGGACGGAGATGCGCACCTCGCGCCGCTGGACGTCGAGCTGGCCGCCGTCGCGGACGCCGATCGGGTTGCCGACGAGCTCGACCGGCACGCCGACCTCGACCGGCTGGTTGGCGGTGACCGCGTAGAAGTCGACGTGCTCAGGCACGCGCCGACGCTTGCTCATCTGCACCTGCTTGACGAGCACGGAGTGAAGCTCGCCGTCGATCTCCAGGTCGATGAGGCTGGCGGTGCCCTGCGAGCGGAACGCCTTGTCGAACGCCTTCAGATCGACGCTGACGGGCACGTTGAGTTCCTTGTTGTACATCAGCGCGGGCAACCGGCCCTGGGCGCGCAGTTCCTGCGACCGGCCCGGCGTGCGCTTCTCGGCTTGCAGCTTCATGCTTCCTCCGGTGAGGCGGCGCATGCGCGGCCGCGCTCGAACGAATAGCGAGGATACCCGCTGCGACAGGGCCGTGTAAAGCGCAGCGTACGCCTCGCGCGCGACCAGAGGCGAGGGTATGCTGTCTCGGAGCCTCAGTTGTTGAACAGCGAGCTGACCGAGGTGTGGTCGTGGACGTTGCGGATCGCCTGCGCCAGCAGCGGGGCGACGCTCAGCACCTCGATGCTCGGGATGGTGCCCGAGAGCGGGACGGTGTCGGTCACGTAGATGCCGCTGACGGCCTCGTGAGCGAGCCGCTCCATGGCCGGAGGCGTGAACACCGCGTGGGTTGCCGTCACGCGCACGTCCGGCACGGCTCCCAGCCTCAGCAGGGCCTCGATGCCGCGGATCATCGTGCCGGCCGTCGAGATCATGTCGTCGATGACGATCGGCCGCTTGCCGTCGACCTCGCCGATCACGTGCGTGACCTCGATCTCGGTGGGGCTGTTGCGGCGCTTGTAGAGCATCGCCAGGGGCAGGTTGAGGTAGTTGGCGAGGCGCCTCGCCTCGGTTGCCCGGCCGACGTCGGGTGAGACGACTATGGAGTTGCCTAAGTCGAGCTCCTTGAGGCGGTTACCGAGGATCGAAAGGGCGGTCAGGTGGTCGACGGGCACGTCGAAGAAGCCCTGGATCTGGCCGGCGTGCAGGTCGACGGTGATCACCCTGTCGGCGCCGGCCTTCTCGAGCAGGTTGGCGACGAGCTTGGCCGTGATCGGCTCGCGCGCCTGCACCTTCTTGTCCTGCCTGGCGTAGCCGAAGTAGGGGATCACCGCGTTGATGCGCCAGGCCGACGCGCGCCTGAGCGCGTCGATCAGCACCAGCAACTCCATCAGGTTGTGGTTGACCGGGGCGCAGGTCGACTGGATTACGTAGCAGTCGCAGCCGCGCACCGACTCGCCGATGGCTATGCGGGTCTCGCCGTCGGGGAACTGAGAGACGGTGCCGTCGGCCAGCTCGGTGCCGAGATGGCGGGCGACGGCGGCCGCCAGCGCCGGCGTCGAGGTCCCCCTGAACAGTTTTACGTCCTCGCCGATCCTCATCCGTTGCAACTCACGCGCTTGAGCCTCATCGCGCGTACTCTACCGCCCTCGATTCGCGCACGACCGTCACCTGGACCTGGCCGGGGTACTCCATGTCCTGCTCGATGCGGTTGGCGATGTCGCGGGCCAGCAGCACCGCGGAGGCGTCGTCGACCTTGTCGGGCTGGACGATGATGCGGATCTCGCGGCCGGCCTGGATGGCGAAGGCGTTCTCGACGCCGGGGAAGCTGGTCGCGATGCTCTCCAGTCCCTCGAGGCGCTTGATGTACGACTCGAGCGTCTCGCGCCTGGCGCCGGGCCTGGCGGCCGAGATGGCGTCGGCGGCGTTGACGATGATGGGGTAGAGGGTCTCGGCCCGATCGAGATCGTGGTGGTTGGCGATCGCGTCGATGACCTCGCGCGGCTCGCCGAAGCGGCGGCCTAGGTTGGCGCCGATCTCGGTGTGCGTGCCCTCGATCTCGCGGTCGATCGACTTGCCGATGTCGTGAAGCAGGCCGGCGCGGCGCGCCAGCGCCTCGTCGACGCCCAGCTCGGCCGCGATGATGCCGGTCAGGTGAGCGACCTGCACCGAGTGCTTGAGGATGTTCTGCCCGTAGGAGGTCCTGAAGTGCATGCGGCCGAGCAGCTGCTGTAGGCCCGGCTTGAGGCCGACCACGTTGGCTTCCAGTGCCGCCTCGTCGCCGCGCTCGCGGATGTACCCCTGCATCTCGTGCTGAGCCTTCTGGACGACCTCCTCGATGCGGGCAGGGTGGATGCGGCCGTCGGTTACGAGCTCGCGCAGCGCCAGCTGAGCGACCTCGCGGCGGATCGGGTTGAAGCTCGACAGCAGGACGGCCTCTGGGGTGTCGTCGATGATCAGGTCGACGCCGGTCAGCGACTCGAACGCGCGGATGTTGCGGCCCTCGCGCCCGATGATGCGGCCCTTCATCGCGTCGTTGGGGATCGGGACCACCGAGACGCTGATCGCGGCGGAGACCTCGGAGGCGCTGCGCTGGATGGCCTGGGCGACGATGTCGTGAGCCTTGCGCTTCGACTCGGCGTCGGCCTTCTCGAGGGCGGCCCTGACGCGCACCGCCTTCTCGCGCTCCAGCTCGCGCTCGAGGCGCTCGAGCACCAGAGCCGTCGCCTGCTCGCGGCTGAGCTGTGCGATGTCGTGAAGCTGAGCGGTGATCTCGGCCTCGCGAGCGCCCAGGCCCTCCTCGCGTGCGGTCAGCTCGGCGGCGCGCCCGTTGAGGCGCTCCTCCACCTCGTCGAGGCGCAGCGCGCGGGCGTCCTGCTGCTCGCCGCGGCGGTTGAGGCGCTCGTCTTGCTGCTCGAGCTTCTCGCGGTCGCGCCTGAGCTCCTCGCGCAGCTCGCGTATCTCGCTGCGCTCGCGCTCGACGTCCTCCTGCGCTCTGACCTGCTCGGCCTGCGCGAGCTGCCTGGCGCGCGCCAGGTCCTCCGACAGCCGCGCGCGCTCGCGCTGCTCGTCCTCGGCCCAGCGGCGCCGCGCCTGCTCGAGGTGCGACTCCGCCTCGGCGGTGGCGCGCTCCATGGTGCGCTTGGCCTCGCGCTCCGCCTCCGCCACGCGGGCGGCGTAGAGCCTCTGTGCCTCGGCGGCGGCGTCGATCTCTTGCCGCCGTCTCAGCAGCCACACCAGGGCCCCACCGACGACGAGGCCGATCAGCAGGGCGACGAGCAGCCAGACTGCCTGGGTCATCGCTCTTCACCCACGAGATCGGCATCGGCCTGCTCGGCTTCGACACGTCCAGAGGAGGAGGGCAGCGCGGACGCCAGCTTCCCTCCCGCTGCGAGTTTGGTGTAGACGTCGTTCTTGATGTTGTCGGCGAGGTGGGGGTT
>CAYYOK010000202.1:0-3527 GCA_964473205.1 uncultured bacterium
CGAGAACGCCGGCGTGGTGGACATCGGCGACGGCTACGCGGTGGCGTTCAAGATGGAGAGCCACAACCACCCCAGCGCCGTCGAGCCCGTCCAGGGCGCCGCCACCGGCGTCGGCGGCATCCTGCGCGACATCTTCGCGATGGGCGCGCGGCCGATAGCAACCCTCAACTCCCTGCGCTTCGGTGAGCTCGATGAGGAGCGCAGCCGCTACCTGCTCGCCGGCGTGGTTCACGGCATCGCGCTCTACGGCAACGCGATCGGCGTGCCGACGGTGGGTGGCGAGATCGAGACGAACCCCTGCTACGCCGAGAATCCCCTGGTCAACGTGATGGCGATCGGGCTGATGCGCCACTCGGAGCTGCGCAAGGGGACGGTTGGCGAGGTAGGCAACCGCCTCTACTACGCCGGCTCGAAGACGGGCCGCGACGGTCTGGGTGGCGCGGTCTTCGCGTCGGCGGACCTGAGCGAGGCGTCGCAGGCCGACCGGCCTGCCGTCCAGGTCGGCGACCCGTTCATGGAGAAGCTTCTGCTCGAGGCGTGCCTCGAGGCCATTCGTCTCGACCTCGTGGTCGGCGTGCAGGACATGGGCGCGGCCGGGCTCTCGAGCAGCGTGGGCGAGATGGCGCATAGGGCCGGTCTCGGCGTCGACCTCGACCTCGACGCCGTCCCGACGCGCGAGGTCGGGATGACGCCCTTGGAGCTGATGCTGTCTGAGTCGCAGGAGCGGATGGTGCTGACCGCCAGGCCCGGCCGCGAGGCCGACCTGGTGGCGCTGTTCCAGCGCTTCGAGCTCGACATCGTCGAGGTGGGCGTCGTGCGCGACCACGGCCTGTTCAGGCTGATGGCGGGCGGCGCCGTGGTCGGCGAGCCGCCGGTCCGCGCGCTCAACGAGCCTCCCGCCTACGTCAGGGAGGGCGTCGAGGACCCGGCCGTCGCACGGCTGCGCCAGCTCGACCTCGGCGGCTTGAGCGTGCCCGACGACCTCGGCGCCGCGATGCTCACCTTGCTGGCGTCGCCGAGCATCGCGTCGAAGCTGCCCGTCTACCGCCAGTTCGACCATCAGGTCATGACCAACACCGTGGTGCTGCCCGGCCAGGGCGACGCCGCCGTGCTGCGCGTCAAGGGCACCGACAAGGCCATCGCGGCCAGCGTCGACTGCAACTCGCGCTACGTCTATCTCGATCCCGAGCTGGGTGCCGCCCACGCCGTCGCGGAGGCCGCCAGGAACGTCAGCTGCGTCGGCGCCAGGCCTCTGGCGATAACCGACAACCTCAACTTCGGCAACCCGACCGAGCCCCAGGTCTACTACCAGCTCGAGCGCGCCGTGGCGGGGCTCAGCCGCGCCTGCCTCGCGCTGGGCACGCCGGTCACGGGCGGCAACGTCAGCCTCTACAACCAGTACCGCCAGGGCGGCAGGCAGGTCGCCATCCACCCGACCCCCACCGTCGGCATGGTCGGGGTCGTGGACGACGTCGCCAGGAGGGCCACCAGCGCGCTCAGGCGCCCTGGCGACGCGGTCTACCTGGTCGGCGACGAACCGGGCCGCCTCGGGGCCAGCGAGTATCTCTACCGCGTGCACGGGCTCGAGGCGGGCTCGCCGCCGCCGCTCGACCTGGTCGCGGAGGCCGAGGTCCAGGCGTTCGTGCGCGAGCAGATAGCCACGGGCGTGCTCGACACGGCGCACGACGTCAGCGTCGGCGGCCTGGCCGTGGCCCTCGCCGAGATGGCCATAGGCGGCGGGCTCGGGCTGATCGCCACGCTCCCGGCGGGAGCCTCGGGCCGCGTCGACGAGGCGCTGTTCGGCGAGAGCGCGGCGCGCATCGTCGTGGCGCTGCCGCCCGGGCTCGAGCCGGAGCTCGCCCGCGCCGCGGCAGCCGCGGGCGTGCCCCTGACGCGCCTCGGCGAGGTAGGCGGCGCCGAGCTCGACCTGGCGGTGGCCGGCCCGACGGCCGCGCGCCTGACCCTTCCTCTGCCCGACGTCGCGCGCGCTTTCGATGGCACCTACGCGATGGCGTTAGGCTGAGCGCAGATGCCGCCCCGAGCCCCTCGCAGCGAGCTGCCCCTCTACCCGGTGGACGAGCCGGCCTACGGGTCGGAGACGGGTCGAGGCTCGGCTCGCGAGGACCTCGACAAGCCCGTCGAGGAGTGCGGCGTGTTCGGCATTCACCTGCCGCAGGCCGACGACATCGCCAGCCTGGCGCAGCTCGGGATCTTCGCGCTGCAGCACCGCGGTCAGGAGTCGTGCGGCATCTGCGTCGCCTCGCACGACGAGTTCCGCATCGAGAAGGACATGGGCATCATCAGCGAGGTGTTCACCGACGACCGCCTCGCCAAGCTGCGCTTCCCCGGCAGCCGTGTCGGGATCGCCCACACGCGCTACTCGACCACCGGCTCGAGCCTGCCGTTCAACGCCCAGCCGCTGACCGTCAGGTCGAACAAGGGGCTGCTGGCGCTGGCGCACAACGGCAACTTCACCAACGCCCGCGAGATGAGGGCGCGGATGCTCGACGAGGGCGCCGTGTTCCAGACCACCAACGACAGCGAGGTGATGATCAACCTCATCGCCCGCTACAGCCACCTCGACTTGAGGCGCGCCACCGAGCGCGCGATGGCCGAGCTCGAGGGCGGCTTCGCCGTGGTGCTGATGGACCGCTCGCAGGTCATCGCGCTGCGCGACCGCAACGGCGTCAGGCCGCTGGTGATCGGCCGCTACCGCGGCGGCCACGTGTTCGCCTCCGAGCCGTCCTCGCTCAAGGTCATCGGCGCCGAGTTCGTCCGCGACGTCGCTCCTGGCGAACTGGTCGTGGCGAACGACGCCGGGCTCCACAGCTACCAGGTGCTGCTGCCGACGCCGACACCCTGCGCCTTCGAGTGGATCTACTTCGCTCGCGGCGACTCGAGGCTCGACGGGGTAGAGGTCCACGACGCCAGGCTGCGCATGGGCGAGCAGCTCGCGCGCGAGGCTCCCGTCGCTGCCGACGTGGTCGTGGGCGTGCCGGAGTCCGGGCTGGCTGCGGCCGTCGGCTTCGCTCGCGCCAGCGGCATCCCCTACGACATCGGGCTCTACAAGTCGCCTTACGCCGGGCGCACGTTCATAAGCCCGACGCAGGACGTCCGCGACCTGAAGGTCAAGCTGAAGCTGGCGCCCACAGCCGCGGTCAAGGGCAAGCGGGTGGTCCTGGTCGACGACTCGATCGTCAGGGGCACGACCTCTGGCAGGATCGTCAGGCTGCTGCGAGACGCCGGCGCGATGGAGATCCACTTCCGCGTGTCGAGCCCGCCCATCCGCTACCCCTGCTACTACGGCATCGACACCGCTGCTCGCAAGGAGCTGGTGGCCGCCACCCTGAGCGTCGACGAGATCCGCGGGAGGATCGGGGCCGACTCCCTGCACTTCCTGAGCGAGGCCGGCCTCAAGCGGTCGCTGAGCCTCGCCTCGACCTGCCTGGCGTGCTTCAACGGCGCCTACCCGGCCGGCCGCGGCCGGGCGCCTTCAGTCGAACGCGAGCGCGGCCTGCTCGAGGTTG
>CAYYOK010000203.1:0-3460 GCA_964473205.1 uncultured bacterium
CTCGCGCCAGTGGCCGGCCCGGCCGCCGCGCCGGAGCCGTCGACGACGGCGACGCCGGATGGCGCCGCGGCCCACACGGCGGGCCGCACTGCAGGCCCCGAGCGCGTGCCCTGGGTGGCACCGGCGCCGATGCGCCTGCACATCGACGCCGTCCCCGACCCGGCCGGGCCGGTCGAGCTGCGCTTCGCCTGGCCCGTGCCGGTACCGGCCGCGATGCTCGTGCGTGGCGGCCAGCTCTGGGTCGCCTTCGCCGCCCGGGCGGACTCGATCGCCATGGCGCGGGACAGCTTCGCCGCGGCGGCCCGGCGGCTCGTCGGCACGGTCCGGCAGGTGCCGCACGACGCGGCGACGGTCTTCCAGCTGGGCCTCGCCGACGCGGTGGTGGCCGCGGTCGAGCTGGACGGCGGGCAATGGCGGATCCGTCTCGCTGCCGCCGCGGACGACGCCGCCCGGCCGGGCGCGGGCAACGGCGGCGGGCTCCGGATCGAGGCGACGCCGGGCGGCCTGCGCCTGCCGGCGATCGACGTGGTGCTGGCCGTCGACGACCCCACGGTCGGCGATCGCCTGGAGCTCGGTCTGGCGGCGGCCCCCACCGGCGGTCTCGCGGCCGGCCGGCGCTTCGTCGGGCTGCGGCTGCTGCCGACGCTGCAGGGGGCGGCCTGGCAACGGCGGGCCGGGCCCGGGCGCCTGCCCGACGTCGCGGCCGAAGGTCTCTTGCTCGGCCCGGCCGAGGGGGTCGTGCCGGCCGCTGCCGCGGCGGAGGTGCCTGCCGCGGCGCCGATCGAGGCGCTGCCCGTCGCCCTCGACGCGGCACCGATCGATGCAGCGCCGCCGGCCGAGCCTGGCGACGCCGCTCCGGACGACCGGCCGCTGTCCGGCGCCACGCCGGCCACCGCCGCAGTGTCGGACGGCGGCGGCGTCGCCGCCGACACCGCGACGGCGCCGTCGACGGCGGCTCGACGGGGCACGACCCGCCCGGCGCCGCTCGGGCTTGGCCAGGTGGCCGGCAGCGGCGGCGCCGACGGGCGCTTCTGGGACCGGCGGGCGGCGCTGCTGGCGGTGGCCGACCAGGCCGACCCGGCCGAGTGGCGTCGGCTGCAGCTCGACCTCGCCCGGCTCTACGTCGCGCACGGGCTGGGCACGGAGGCGGCGAGCCTGCTCGCCGGCCTGCCGTCGCCAGGCCCGCTGCCCGCCGCCGCCGACGCCGACGCCCCGGATGAGGTCTTGGCGCAGCTGGCGCTCGACGGCGCGGCGCGGCTGCTCGCCGGCCGCCACGACGAGGCCCTGGCAAGGCTCGCCGATCCGGCGCTGGCCGGCGACACGGAGGTCGCCCTCTGGCGGGCGGCCGCGCGGGCCGCGGCCGGCGACTGGGACGAGGCGCTGGCCGACTGGCGGTGGGGTGCCGACCACCTGGCCGACTACCCGCCGCCGACCCAGGCAGCACTCGGCGAGCACGGCGTGATGCTGCTCCTGCAGACCGGGCAGATCGACGACGCCTTCGCCCTCCTGGCGCGACTGGGCGCGCTGCCGCTGCCGTCGGCGACCCGTGACCGCCTGCGGCTGCTCGAGGCCACGGCGCTCGACCGCGACGGCGCCAGCGACGAGGCGAGGGCGATCTGGCACGACCTCGCGGCCGCTGCCGGCCCGGCGACCCGCGCGGCGGCGGCCGGGGCGATCGTCGAGGCCGATCTCGCCGGCGGCCGCATCACCGCCGCCGAAGCGGCCGACCGTCTCGCCGCCGGCAGCGTGCAGTGGCGGGGCCGCGACCAGGAGGTCGCGCACTGGCGGCGCCTCGCCGCCCTGCGCCTCGCGGCCGGCCAGCCGGAGGAGGCGCTGGCGATCCTGCAGGCGACGCTGGCGCGCGAGCCCGGTGCGGCCGCGGCCGCCGCGATCACCGTCGACATGGCCGGCATCGTCGAGGCGCTCTTCGCCGAGCTCGAGGCCGGGCGCCGCGGTGCGACGTCGATGCTGGCGATCTATCGGCGCTTCGCCGAGCTGGTCCCGCCCGGTGCGCCCGGTGACGCGCGGGTGATCGTTCTGGCCGAGGCGCTGGACGGGCTCGACCTCGCGGAACCGGCGATCGAGCTCCTGCGCGACCGGCTGTGGCAGAGCGACCGCCGCGCCGGCGGGCGCGCCTCGCTCGGCCTCGCCCTCGCCCGTCTGCTGGCGGCGCGGGGCGAGCAGCAGGGCGCCATCGCGGCACTGCTCGAGAGCACCGCCATCGAGGCGATCGACCCCGCGATCGCCGCCGAGCGGCGGGCCCTTCTGGCGTCGCTCGGCCAGGGCGGCGCGCCGACGGACGACGACGCAGCGGCCGCGGGCGGCGAGACCTCGGCCGTGCCGACGGCCGCCGGCGAGGGCATGGCGGGGTTGCGCGAGCGGGCGCGCGCGGCCTTCGACCGAGGCGCCTGGGCCGACGTCGTCCAGGTGCTGGAGCCGCTCGAGGCGCGCCTGCCGGCGGCGGGCGCGCTGCCCCGGGCGGCGGTCGAGCTGGTCCTGATGGCGGCGACGGCCGCCCGCCATCTGGCGGACGACGCCCTGCTCGACAGCCTGGCCGACCGCTATGCCGGTCGCCTCGCTTTGGCCGAGGACCGCGCCGTGCTGGAGCTCCTCGCGAGCCGGACGCATTTCACCGGGACGGCGGCTGAAATCCTCGCGGACGCCATCCGGCACGCCCGGCGGATGCGGACCACCCTGCGCGACGGCGGGGCCGTCTGACCCGGTCGGGCGCCGCCGGTCACCGCGTGGCGGGCCGCCGTCAGCCGCCGGCGGGCCGCCCGTGGCCGTCGCCGGCGCGAACCAGCCGGGCGTAGTCGCGGTCGACATAGACCAGGGCCGGGACCTGGGCCGGCCCGTCCGGGATCCGCCGCACCGCCGCGACCCGGCCGATGATGACGTCGTGGGTGGCGACCGGCAGTCGCGCGGTCACCGCACAGTCGAAGGCGGCGACCGCCTCCGGCAGCACCGGGGCACCGCTGGCGAGCACGGTCCAGCGGCGGTCCGCGAACCGCGCCTCGCCCTCCACGCCGGTCCGGCCGCCGAACCGGTCGGCGAGGGCCGCCTCGTCGGGGCCGAGGAGGTTGACGGCGAAATGGCCGGTGGCGAGGATCGTGCGATGCGTCTCCAGCTCGCGATTGGCGCAGACGAGAAGGTGCGGCGGCTCGGCGGCCACCGAGCAGACCGCGGTGGCGGTGAAGCCGCTGCGCCCGCCGCGGCCACCGGCGGTGACGATGGTGACGCCGGCCGGCAGCAGCCGCATGGCCTCGATGAACTCTGCAGCGGTGGTCGTCACGGTCGGCGGTGCTCTCCGGCGGTTCCCGGGGACCGGCGCGGCCGGTCGGGTGGCGGCCTCTTTGCCAGTTGCGGCCGGCGGCGTAAACGGCGGCGACCGCCGGGCCGACGCCGCTGCGACGAACCGCGTCGCGCTCGCCCGGCCCGGCCGCTCCTGGGACGGCCGGGC
>CAYYOK010000204.1:0-3229 GCA_964473205.1 uncultured bacterium
GGTCGGCTTGCCGACCTAGAAAGACGCGAGCACCAGTAGCTCAGTGGATAGAGCAGCCGCCTTCTAAGCGGTAGGCCGAGGGTTCGAATCCTTCCTGGTGCACCATGCGATCTCTTTGGAGAGAGGCAACGTCCGAACCTGCGATCGGTTCGGACATTGCGTTTGTGCTGCGCGTGGCGAGCCCAGCCGCTAGAATCCCTTGCTTCTGCGCGAGCTGAGCGCCAACTTCTCGACTAGCTCATCGGTGATCGGCTTGCTCACCGAGAACGTGACTCCGGTCTTGGTCGCATTCAGCTTCGACGAGGCGATCTCGTCGGCATGGGCAGCGATCGCAGCCGGGTCGACGTAGAGACCGCACTGTCTGCTGAAGGCGGCGTAGCCCGCGATGATCGTTCCGTCGATCTGAAATCCGGGCATATCGTACTTCATGACTTCTTCGGCGTCTGGTAGTGCTCGCGCTAGCTGTGCGCGCAGTCGACCCAACATGGCACGAAACTGCTCCGGTGCCGCCGCGATATAGGCGTCATGGTCATCCTTCTTCGTCATCCTGACAGTATGCCGCTTCGCCTGTCCCGCGGCAACGAGTGGGGCGCCGCCACGACCGAGCCGATCTGGTCGTCGGCGGCGCAGAGGCGCCGGATCGAGCCGCCAGCGCGGCGCACCGTCGCCTCGTTCCGCCCAGGTAGTAGATTCGAGCCATGCCAAGCCACAGCAGTGATCAGGAGCCCGTCGCCGGCAAGATCGCCGCAGCGGCCGCCGCCGTCGGCGCCAGCGTCTTCGCCCACGCCCTCGACATCGACACCGGCCGCGAGATCGGCTTCGATCCCGATTCGCCGGTGGTGTCGGCCTCGGTCTTCAAGGTGCCGGTCCTCGTCGAGTACGTCAGGCAGGTCGCGGCCGGCGAGCTCGACGCGGCTCGGCGCATCCGGGTCTCACCCGCCGCTGCCACCCTCGGACCTACCGGGCTGAGCGTGTTCAAGGATCCAGCCGAGTGGTCGTTGCGTGACGTCGCGACCTCGATGATCACCGTCAGCGACAACGCCGCGACCGACATCCTGACGGCTCTGGTCGGCGTGGACAGGGTGAACGCGACCATGGACGGCTTCGGCCTGCCGGGAACGAAGCTCATGGGTGATTGCGCCGCGATCTTCAAGAGCATGTTGGCAGACGTCGGCGCCGAGGACTTCAGCGATCCACGGATGAAGTTCAGCGCAAAGGACTCCGAGCGAGTGGCTCGGTTCGCCGCGTGCACTCCCGAGAAGACGAACCGGACCACACCGCGAGAGGCGTCGAAGCTGCTCAGCTTGATCTGGACGGACCAGGCGTCCGATGCCGACGCGTGCGCCGAGGCCAGGCGCATCCTCGGACTGCAGGTCTGGCCTCACCGCCTCAGCTCAGGGTTCCCTCGCGACGACGTGAAGGTGAGCGGCAAGACCGGAACCATCGGCGTCGTGCGCAACGAGATCGGAGTCGTGGAGTTCCCAGACGGCAAGCGCTACGCGATAGCGGTGTTCCTGCGCACGAACGAGCTGCGTTTCCGCAATCCCGACGCCGACCGCCTCATCGGCACGGTGGCACGGATCCTCGCCGACGCTCTAAGCTGAGAGCTCCCAGTACAGCCTGACCAGCGCGGAGCGCACAGAGGTGCCTGCCCCGATGCGCTGCCGTGGCACGATGTCGCCATGACCTTCCACGGCTGGCGCATCGCTCTCGCGCTGGCCGTCACCCAGACAGTCGGCTTCGGCGTGCTGTTCTACGCCTTCACCGTGTTCACCCTGCCGATGGAGGCCGAGCTGGGGCTGAGCCGCGCTCAGACCTCGGGCGCGTACTCTCTGGCGCTGCTGCTCTCGGGGCTCGTGGCGCTGCCGGTCGGGCGTTGGGTCGACGCGCACGGCGCGCGCCGGTTGATGAGCCTCGGTTCGGCGCTGGGTGCGCTGCTCGTCTTCGCCTGGTCCCATGTCGACAGCCTGGCAGCGCTCTACCTGGTGCAGGCGGGCATCGGCCTCGTGATGGCGGCCGTGCTGTACGACGTGGCGTTCACCGTCATCGCCAAGTGGTTCCGGCGCCACAGGATGCGCGCGCTCCTCATCGTGACGCTCGTGGCTGCCCTGGCGAGCACGATCTTCGTGCCGCTGGCGACGCTGCTCGTGGAGGAGTTGGGCTGGCGGGCGGCGCTAAGGGTACTGGCGCTGGTCCTCGGCGTCGTCACCGTGCCGCTTCACGCGCTGGTGCTGCGCGATCGACCCGAGTCCCTGGGGCAACTGCCCGATGGCGAGACGGCGCTGACGGTCAACTCGACTCCAGAGCGCAGCGTCGCCGCGGGCGCGGCGGTCCGCACCTCCGGTTTCTGGTGGCTGACCGCGGCGTTCACGTTCGACAGGTTGGCGATCGTCGCGATCGCGGCTCACATCGTCCCTCTGCTGCTCGAGCGCGGACACGCTCCCGGAGTCGTGGCCGCCGCCGTCGGCAGCATCGGACTGTTGCAGATCGGCGGCAGGCTGCTCTTCGCGCCCAGCTCCACCCTTCTGCCACTCAAGCACGCGGCGGCGATCACCTTCGGGCTGCGCGCCCTAGGGCTCGCGGCGCTTCTGCTGGTTCAGGGGCCGGTCGGCCTGTGGGTCTTCGCCGCGCTGTTCGGCCTGGCGAACGGAGCCACGACCCTGGCACGTGCGGGCCTGGTGGCCGAGCACTTCGGACCCGCCAACTACGGGACGATAAGCGGGAGCATGACGCTCGTCATCGCGACGGTGCAGACGGCCGCTCCGCTCGCCGCCGGCGCGCTCAGGGTGCGGGCGGGCGACTACCAGACGGTGCTGGTGGCGCTGCTCATCCTGTCGATCTGCGCCGCGCTGGCGGTTCTCAGGGTCGGTTCGCCCGACTCCACCTGACCCTGCCTACGGTCTACCGACTGCCAGCCACCGGCGCTCAGCGCCTGACCATCCCCTGCCCGCCGCGCTGTCGACGCAACACGTCCTCGGAACGATCTAGCTCAGAGGCATCGCCCTCGACGACCAGCAGCGAGCCGCCGCCGCTGATGACGTCGGCGTAGTGGCGCGCCTCCTCGGCGTTGCCGCCCGTCAGCGTCTCCAGGTCCTCGGCGATGCCGAGGGTGCTGGGAGCATCGCCCACGACGCCGGCACGCGCGCGACCGGACGGCATCACCACCGGCGCCAGCACGGCAGGGCTCGCTGGCGGCGACCCGCTCGACATCGCCGCAGGTGGGACCAGG
>CAYYOK010000205.1:0-3099 GCA_964473205.1 uncultured bacterium
GGTCGACGGCGAGGAGCTGCCGATCCTCGACGGATCGGCGGCAGCCTGGACCGACGCGATCTCGGCGCTGCCGCCGCCCGACGAGCCGCCGGCGCCCCTGCTCCTGAGCCGCGAGCTGACCGTGGAGGCGCGCGGAGGCTCGCTGGCGACCCTGACGCCGGGGCCAGAGGCGCTCGAATGCGTCATCGACTTCGCGCACCCCGCCATCGGCCGCCAGAGCTGGTCCGGCGGGCCGCCGGACTACCGGCAGCTGCTCGACGCGCGCACCTTCGGTTTCATGAACGAGGTCGAGCAGCTGAGAAGTCGCGGCCTGGCGCGAGGCGGCGGCCTGGAGCATGCTATCGTCTTCGACGATGAAGGGCCGGTGCGTCCTTTGCGCTCAGCCGACGAGCCCGTCAGGCACAAGGCTCTTGATGCGATCGGTGACCTCAGTCTCCTCGGCCGGCCACTCGGGGGCTCGCTGCGGATCGAGCGAGGCTCGCACGCACTCCACCACCAACTCATGAGGCGCCTGACAGAGGCTCGCGAGGAAGGCGCGGTGGCGCGCTCTTGAGACCTCCAGGGGCGAGCATCAGGGTCGCCGTCGTCGGCGCCGGCGTCATGGGGCGCTACCACGCTCTGAACTACACGATGCTCGCCGGGGTCGAGCTCGCGGCCATCGTCGATCCGGACCCTGCCGCGCGCAAGGCGGGCGCGGCCTCGTTCGGCTGCAGGACGTACGCGAGCTTGGACGCGCTGCTGGCGGCCGAGGAGATCGACGCGGCCAGCGTGGCCACGCCCACCTCCGACCACTACGCGACTACCAAGCGCCTGCTGAGCGAGGGCGTCCACGTGCTCGTGGAGAAGCCCGTCGCCACCGAGGTCGCCCAGGCCGACGAGCTTGCCAGGCTGTCGCGGCGGCTCGGCCTGGTGCTGCAGGTCGGTCACATCACGCGCTTCTACCAGTCGGTGCAGCTCCTGAAGCTGATGGTGGGGACGCCGTTCCTGATCGAGGCCCGCCGCACCACCAACTCGAACAGGGTCAAGGACGTCGGCGTGATCCTCGACCTGATGATCCACGACATCGACATCGTCCTCGGCCTGGTCGCCAGCCGCGCCGTCGAGGTGACGGCCGCCGGCCTGGCGCTCAACGGCAGCCCGCACGAGGACGTAGCCTCCGCGCAGATCGTGTTCGACGACGGCTGCGTCGTCAGGCTCCTGGCGAGCCGCGTCGCCCCGGAGCCGGAGCGCAGCCTGCTGGTCACCGAGCGCCACCAGACCGTGCGGATCGACTTCGCCAAGGAGCCGTACACCGAGGTCGTCGTGTACCGCACGCCCGACCTGGTGGTCGAGCCGAGCCTGGTGCAGCTCGACCGGCACGTGCTGCAGGAGGAGAACCCGCTGCTCAAGGAGCTCAGCCACTTCGCCGCGCGGATCCGCAACGAGGCGGAGCCGATCGGCACGCTGGACGACGACCTGCGCTCGCTCTCGCTCGCCTCCGAGCTGCTCGCCTCGCTCCGGTCGCGCCAGGCCGCGCGGGTCTGACGAGCCGCCGCGCTGCGCTAGACTCGAAGCATGGGACTCGACGTCCGCGGCATCCTGCCGCACCGCTACCCGTTCCTGATGGTCGACGCGTTCGTCTCGCAGGACGGCGACTCCTTCGAATGCGTGAAGAACGTCAGCCACAACGAGCCGTTCTTCCAGGGGCACTTCCCCAGCGAGCCGGTCATGCCTGGCGTGCTGATCGTCGAGGCGCTGGCGCAGGCGGCCGCCGTAGGCCTCGCGGTCCGCGAGGGTTTCGACCCCGACGCGCCGGCAGGCGGACAGCCGCCGGTCGGATACCTCGCCACCATCGACTCGGCCAAGTTCAAGCGCAAGGTCGTGCCCGGCGACCGCCTGCGCCTGGTCGGCGAGATCGTGCTGTTCAGACGCGGCCTGTGCCGCGTGGAAGCGCGCGCGCTGGTCGGCGACGAGGTGGCGACCGAAGCCACCCTCTCGTTCGTCTACGCCCGCTGAGGCGCGCTTGAGCACGCCTGCCGCCAGCCCTCCCAGCATCGCGCAGGGCGCCAGCGTCAGCTCCGACGCCGACCTGGGGCCGGGCGTCAGCGTCGGCCACGGCGCCGTGATCGAGGCGGGCGTGAGCGTCGGCGCCGGCACGCAGGTGCTCGCCGGCAGCGTGCTCCACGCCGGCAGCGTGATCGGGCGGGGCTGTCGCATCGGCCCCTACGCCGTGATCGGCGGCGAGCCGATGGACACGTCTTTCGCCGGCGAGAGCAGCTACGCGGTGCTAGAGGACAAGGTGCAGGTGCGCGAGTTCGCGACGGTGCACCGGGCCACCGGCGAGGGCGCCGCGACGCGCGTCGGCGCCGACAGCCTGGTGATGAGCTACGTCCACGTCTCGCACAACGTCAGCGTCGGGCGCGGCTGCGTGCTGACGACTGCCGTGCAGCTAGGCGGTCACTGCGAGGTCGGCGACTTCGCCGTGATCGGCTCGAGCTCGGTGCTGCACCAGTTCTGCCGCATCGGCGCGTACGCGATGTACGGCGCCGCCAGCGCCTCGAACATGGACGTGCTGCCGTTCAGCATGGCGCGCGGCAACCCCGCGCGGCACTACCGCCTCAACTCGGTGGGTCTCAAACGCCACGGCATCGCCGGCGAGCGCTACCGCACCGTCGAGCGCGCCCTGCGCCTGGCGCGGGCCCGCGATCTCGACGAGCTCGAACGCCTGGCCGCCGAGAGCGCCGAAGCCGCGACGATGCTGGAGTTCGTGCGCACCACCAAGCGCGGCATCCTGCGCTTCGTCAAGGCTGGTTGAGCGCGGTGCGCCTGGTCCTGGTCAGCAACGGACCCGGCGAGCTCTACACCTGGGTCAGGCCCGTGCTGCGCGAGATCAGGCACCGCTTGCCGGAGGCTCACGCCTCGATAGCGCTGATCCCCTGCCAGTTCGCGGGCGGCGCCGAGGCGGAGATCGCGGCGACTTTCGAGCCTGACGCCCTCACGACCCCCGCGCAGTTTCTCCGCGCCGCCGCCACCGGCTCCGCTCCGGCCGAGCTGCGGCCCGCTCCCGGCGAGGGCGGCGCCGTCATCGGCCTCGGCGGCAACGGGGCCCTGGCGGTGAAG
>CAYYOK010000206.1:0-3030 GCA_964473205.1 uncultured bacterium
ACGTCGAGGATGCGCATGCCCGTGAGGAACGGCACGACCGGGTCGAGCTTGCGCTCGACGGGGCGCGGCTGGCGCACCGGCCAGGGGTGGTACATGCTCAGCTCGGTGCCGTCCTCGAGCGTGACGACGGCGTGGTCGATCTTGTAGTCGCCGGCCGGGACGACCGACTTGACGACGCCGCCCTTGCCCGGAGGCACGAGCACCTTGTGGGTGAACGCGAACTCGGGCACGGTGCCGAGGACCTGGCCCTGCGCGACGGTATCGCCGGCCTTCACCGCGGGGGTGAAGCTCCAGACCTTGTCGCGCGACAGCGAGTTGACGGTGATGCCGCGGTCGATGTAGGTGCCCGACGCCTCCTGGATCTTGTCCAGAGGGCGCTGGATGCCGTCGAAGATGCCGTTGAGCATCCCCGGCCCGAGCTCCACGGCGAGCGGCAGGCCGGTCGAGACCACGCTCTCGCCTACCGTGAGGCCGCTGGTGTCCTCGTAGACCTGAACGAAGGCGGTGTCGCCGTCGAGCCTGATGATCTCGCCGACGAGGTTCTCCTCGCCGACCCTGACTATGTCGTACATCCGGGAGCCCATCATGCCTTCGGCGATGACGGCCGGTCCCGAGATGCGTCTGATCTTGCCTTCGATGGCCATAGTGTTTGCCCTTACACCTCTCCTGCGCCTCTGTAGCGTCACTCCAGTTTGATGTCGAAGCCGATGGCGCTGCGCACCAGGTCTTTCATGTACGCAACAGCGTCGTTGCCCTCAGAGAAGGCCGCTCCCAAGCTAGGAACGCTCAAGAGCACCGGCAGATCGCGGCCGCGCATGGCGCGCTCGGTCGCCTTGACGGGGTCTGCGACCAACCCTTCGTCTACGATCACCAGCCCGTAGTCGTCGGTGTTGATCAGTTCCTCGAGGTCGTGGACAGCGCTCTCTGGCTGAGACTCGCGGACGGCGACGCCGGCGAGCCGGTAGCCGATGGCCGTCTCGGCGTCGGTCAGGACGATGAGCTTAGGCATGCGCCAGCTCCTTCTCCAGCTGGGCGCGCGGCACGCCGTAGAACTTGCCGCGGGCCAGCAGCCTGATCCTCGCCGCCTCCTCCTCCTTGCGCCTGAGGAAGTCGACGACCACGCCGATGTCGAGCGGGTCGGCAGCGAGTCGCTTGGCGCTCTGGTCGAGCACGCCGCGGATGACGGTCTCGGCTTCGGGCAGGCCGGAGGCCTGCGCGACGGCCGCGAACGGGCCGCCCGCAAGCGCTTGGAGGGCGCCGGCATCGGCATCGGACATCAGGGCGTCGAAGGTGGCGCGCGAAACGTCGCGGCCGCCCGGCACGAAGAGCTCGGACTTGACGCCGCCGCCGCGCAGCTTGAGCGCGGTGCGGAGGTTGGTCGCGTCGATCTCGCGCTGGAAGTGGCGCTGGAGCTGCGCCGGCGCGCCGGCCTCCTTCAGCCCCTTGGCCACGGCCTTGTAGTAGGCCTGGTCGAGAGCCAGCTCCAGGGAGAAGAGGTCGTTGTCCGACTGGTAGCGCCTGGCCGCGCGCAGGAACGCGCTGCCGATGGGGTTGCGGGTGAGGGCGAGAAGCTGAGCGGCGGCGGCCATGTCGGGCGCGGCCGCTGCCTGCTCGAGTAGCGAGGGCTTGAACTCGCCCGCCGGGAACAGCGATCCCTGGATGTCCTCGGCAGCCTTCTGCGCGTGCTTGCCGCGGGCTATCGTCTTGGCGTTCGCGAGGTCGTGGCGCAGCAGGAGCAGGCCTATCAACTCGCGCGGCGCTCCGTCCGAGAAGGTGAGCAGGCTACGAGCCGTGTGATAGACGTTGCGAGCAACGGCCCGGTCCACGGTTCCAAGGCCCTGTTCGCGGCCCTGCGCCTCCTCGAGTTCGCGCATGTACGGCGACTGCGAGAGCGCCGCTAGGAAGGCGCGAAAGTCGGAGCCGTCGAGCGCCGAGCTGTAGAAGCCCGGGTCGAGCAGCTTCGACTTCATGCCGCGCACGCGCGCGTTTATGTACCCGTAGTCGCTTGACACTCAGATCAGCTCGCTCCAGCTCCGAAGAGAGCCTTCGAGACCTCGGCGGCCAGCTCACCCCTGAGGGCGTCGAGGCGGCCGAAGAGGCTGTTCTCGACTACGCTGTTGCTCTTGGTGCGCAGGCGCACGCCGCCTCTGACCGCGTCGGAGGCCTCGACCTTGACGTCGAGTCCGGCCTGGGCGACGGCTGCCTTGGCCAACTCGAGCTCGCCAGCGGCGACCTCGACGGCGTCGACCTGTTGACCACCTACGCCGGCTAGGGCTTCGGCAAGGAGCTTGCTCAGCACCGGTGCGTAGCGCGAGGCGTCGGAGACGAGCTCCTCGAGCTTGGCCTTGGTGCTGTCGAAGACGCTCTGAACCGCCTCGTGTTGAGCGCGCAGCTTCACGGCCGAAGCCTCGAGCTGCGCGGCGGACTTGGCGCGCACGAGACCGGCTTCGCGCTGCGCCTTGACGACGCGCTCGCGCGCGGACACCAAAGCATCCGCTTCGCTGCGGGCGGCCGCCAGCAGCTCTGAGGCGCGCGAGCGCGCCTCAGCCTCGATCCCCTCGATCTCTGCGCTCGCTTCCTTGGCGAGCAGAGCCGAAAGCTCGGCCATGCTTAACCTAGCCGCCGATCTGGTTGTTGAGGAAGAACGCGATGACGAAGCCGAAGATGATGAGGGTCTCGGGGATGACCAGGTAGATCAGGATCTGACCGAAGGCCTCGGGACGCTCGGCGAGGGTGCCGGCGCCGGCCGAGCCGATGGCCGACTGAGCGATGCCTACCGCGATGGCCGAGAGGCCGATGGCGAGACCAGCGCCGAGGGCGATAAGGCCAGCGCCGATGCTCGGGCCACCAGCGGCCTGAGCGAAGGCGATGCTACCGACGACAGCGAAGACGGAGAGACCAACGAGGATACGGGCGAACTGCTTCATCACTTGCCTCCTACCAGCTTGAAGGGTTGATACGGTCGGCCGCTCTCATCGTAGAAGCCGAACTTGGTGAAGAACTCGACATACTGCAGACGCAAGGGCTGCA
>CAYYOK010000207.1:0-3008 GCA_964473205.1 uncultured bacterium
ATGACCGCGCCCGGGCAACAACCCTCACCCTCCCGCTCGCGAGGCTCGCGGGTCCCTCCTTCTCCCACGGGCTCCGCCGTGGGCGAGGGCAAGTGGGCGCCGCCTCGACGCGCAACTCCCTCTCCCGTGCGGAGCATGGGAGAGGGTCGGGGTGAGGGCCTTTTTCTTCCTTGCTTACTTACCTTGGTCGCTCAGGCTTGGCTCGGAGCCACCACCGCCCAGCCAGGCGCCCCTGAGCGCCTCAGCCGACGAGCTCGATCTCGCTGAAGAAGAAGCCGATCTCCTTCACCGCGTTCTCCGGCGAGTCCGAGCCGTGGACCGCGTTCTCCTGCACGTTCTGGCCGAAGGCGGCGCGCACGGTTCCGGGCTCGGCATTGGCCGGGTTGGTTGCGCCCATGATCTCGCGGTTCCTCGTGATCGCTTTCTCGCCTTCGAGAACCTGCACCACCACCGGGCCGGAACACATGTACTCGACGAGCTCGCCATAGAACGGCCGCTCGGCATGCACCGCGTAGAACTGCTGCGCCATCTCCTTGCTGAGCCGAAGCCGCTTCTGCGCCACGACCCTCAAGCCGCCATCCTCGAACATCGCGACGATCTTGCCGGTGACGTTGCGCGCCGTCGCGTCCGGCTTGATGATGGACAGAGTGCGTTCAGCGGCCATGGCCAGGTTCCCTTTTCTCGATCCGGTTGAATTGGATTGCCCGAGCGTTTCTGAAAGAAGCTCGTTACCCGCAAAGCGCGGCAGGGGCCCTGCCGCGACAGGGCGGCTTATAGACCCGGCGGCCCGGTGCCGGCAAGCGCGACGCCCGCTTGGCCGCAGCGCCCCTCTCTAGGGCTCGGCCGCCGGCGGCGCCTCTGCCGACCGCCGCCAGTAGGCGGGAATGTCGCGGCGGTAGCGGCGCATGACCAGGTTGGCCAAGAGCCCCGTCCAGCCGGTCTGATGCGCGGCGCCCAGCCCCTGCCCCGTCTCGCCGTGGAAGTACTCGTAGAACAGGAGCAGGTCGCGCCAGTGCGGGTCGCGGGCGAACGGCTCCTGACCGGTGAGCGCCGGCGGCGTCGGCTGGCCGCCGCGGCGATAGAGGTCCACCAGCCGTTCCGCGATCAGGGTGGCGATCTCGCCCAGGGTGATCGTCTTGCCACCCAGGCAGGGCACGGCGACCCGGAAGCCGTCGCCGAGGAAGCGATGGAACTTCTCGATCGACTGGATCAGGAGGTAGTTGACCGGCAGCCAGATTGGCCCGCGCCAATTGGAGTTGCCGCCGAACAGCGGCGAGGTCGACTCGCCCGGGACGTACTCGATCATGGCCTCGCCGACGCCGTGGAGCAGGCCCAGGTCCCGCCTCTCGGCATGCACCTTGCTCACGCTGCGCACCCCGAAGCGCGACAGGAACTCTGCTTCGTCCAGCATCCGGGTGAGGATCCGCGGCAGCATGACGTGATCGACCAGGGCCAGCAGGTGCTCGCCGCGGGCGTTCTCCGCGTCGGGGCAGGCGCAGATGATATGCCCCTGGAAGCGGCCGCCCTTGTGCCCGCGCAGACGCTGCTCGAGGCGCGGAGCGTGCGCGAGCAGCCGGCGATCGACGACCTCGGTCGCAAACAGCGGGATCAGCCCGACCATGGAATAGACGTCCACCCGCTGGACCTGCCCGTCGGGACAGACGATCAGGTCCTTGAAGAAGCCGCTCTCCGGGTCCCACAGCGAGACGCCGCTGCCGCTGTGCCCGCCGATGGCGGCGGCGATCGCCAGGAACTGCTCGTAGGTGGCGATGGCGATGTCCTCGTACTCCGGATCGACCGCGGTGATCTCCAGCGCGATCATGGTCATGTCGAGGGCGAACATCGCCATCCAGCCGGTGGCGTCAGCCTGCTTCAGGCTGTAGCCGAAGGGGAGCGGGTGCGAGCGGTCGAAGACCGAGATGTTGTCGAGGCCGAGGAAGCCGCCCTCGAAGACGTTGTGGCCGTCGACGTCCTTGCGGTTGATCCACCAGGCGTAGTTCAGGAGCAGCTTGTGGAAGACGCGCTTGAGGAAGCCGTGGTCGCCTTCACCCCGCTGCACCCGTTCGGCGCGAAAAGCCTTCAGCGCCGCCATGGCATGCACCGGCGGGTTCACGTCGGCGAAGTTCCATTCGTAGGCGGGGATCTGGCCGTTGGCATGCAGGTAGCGGTCGGCCAGCATCAGCTCGACCTGCTCCTTGGCGAAGTCGACGTCGGCCAAGGCCACCGCGCTGCAGTGGAAGGCGAGGTCCCAGGCGGCGAACCAGGGATACTCCCAAGCGTCCGGCATCGACAGCACGTCGGCCGCCTTCAGCGTCTTCCAGCCGTGGTTGCGGCCGTAGAGGCGGCTGCCGGGCGGCGGAAAGGCGTCGCCGGCGAGCCAGCGCTCGACGTCGTAATGGTAGAACTGCTTGGTCCAGATCATTCCGGCCAGCGCCTTGCGGAGGATGCCCTGGTCCTCGGGCGAGGCTTCCGGTTGCAGCTCGTAGAAGAACACGTCGGCCTCGGCGCGGCGCTTCGTCAGCAGCACCTCGCTGCGTGAGAACGGCGTCGCCATCGACTTCGCCGACAGCACCAGGTCCAGGCGCACGCACTGGCCGGCCGGAACGGTGTAGCCGTGCCAGGCGGCGAACTTGCTGCCACGGCGCTCGGGATTGACCGCGCCCTCCTCGCCGTCGACGACACGGCGGTGGAAGGCGTCCTTGACGTAGGCGCCCGCGTTCTCCACCCCGAACAGCGCCTCGTTGTTGGTCTCGTTTTCGGTGAACAGCTCCTCTGCCGGCTGGTGGCCGTAGAGGAAGTAGTGGCCGATCTCCGGGTGCTCGGCGCGCGCACACCACGCAGCACCCAGGGGCGCGCTCTGCGAGCGGATCTCCCCGCGCGCCCCGCCGCCTTCCCACGACCAGGTGTTGCGGAACCACAGCGTCGGCAGAAGGTGCAGCTCCGCGGCGTCCGAGCCGCGGTTGCAGGCCTCGATGCGGATGTGGATCTCGTCCACGCCGGCCTTGGCG
>CAYYOK010000208.1:0-3006 GCA_964473205.1 uncultured bacterium
CCACCGAGGGCGCCTGGAGCAGGTTGATGCCGACCGAGCGCATCCAGCGCCTGTTCGAGGACCGCATCCCGCTGGGGCGAGTAGGCAAGCACCACGAGCTGGCCGACCTGGCCTCTTTCCTGCTGTCCGACGGGGCCAGCTTCATCACCGGCGACCTGATCTACATCGACGGCGGCGAGAGCGTCTTCAACGCGGGCGAGTTCAACGTGTTGGGCGAGGTCACCGGCGCCGAGTGGGACGCGTTGGAGGCGGCCAGGCGACGCTAGCGCGCGTAGCCTGCGGGGTCTCTGGAGCCGAACTGGGTCTGGGCCTGCGGCTCGGCCTACCTCAGAGGTCTTGCCCGCCGGGCATCTGCACCCGGAAGAGGCCGGTGGCGTCCTGGTAGCGCACGGTCACGCGGTACACCCCGCCGCCGTTGGTGAACACCTCGTCCACGAAGGCGCGCTGGCCGGCCGTGAACGTCCTCTCGAAGATCACCCGCGGAGGCGCGGCGCCCTGCGAGGTCTGGAAGCTCTCGGGCCGCTCGTACGCGACCGAGACCGTGACCGTGCCGCGGTTGACGTTGCCGCTGAAGCGCAGCGGCATGTCGGTGCGCAGGATCGTGCGCCTGGTCGTGGTGGCGGAGAAGTCCTTCTTGTAGACGAAGACCGGAGTCTGCGTCGGCACGCCCAGGTACCAGCCGCGCAGCTCTCCGACCACGAAGAACACGATGACCAATATCAGCAGGAAACCCAGTAGGTCGCGCATTTGGCCGATGATAACGGGCGCGATTGGCCAGATAGCGGGAAAGCGTCACGCTTGGCCGCCGAAGACCCCGCTGGGAACGGGCCGGCCCGCGGTCGGCGCCGCCGGCGATCGGCGACTCCACCTGCGGGCCGGACGTTCCTAGATGCTCAGAGACGCTCAGGCAGTCTGAGCCTGCGCCTTGAGGTTGCGCAGCACCGTGTGCAGGATGCCGCCGTTGCGGTAGTAGTCGACCTCGACGGGGGTGTCGAGGCGGCAGACGGCCTCGAAGCGGAAGGTCGTGCCGTCCTCGCGCATCGCGGTCACCTTCACCAGCTGCCTGGGGGTGATATCGGCGGGTACATCGATGTCGAGAGTCTCTGTGCCGGTGAGACCGAGCACCTCGGGATCCTGCCCCTCCTGGAACTGCAGCGGCAGCACGCCCATGCCGACGAGGTTGGAGCGGTGGATGCGCTCGTAGCTCGAGGCGATGACGGCCCTGACGCCGAGCAGGTAGGTGCCCTTGGCCGCCCAGTCGCGACTCGATCCCATGCCGTAGTCGTTGCCGGCGATCACGACGCCGGGGATGCCCTTGGCGATGTAGTTGCGGCTGGCCTCGTAGATGCTGGTGACCTCGCCCGTGGTGAAGTCGGTGGTCCAGCCGCCTTCGGTGTCGGGCGCGACCTGGTTCTTCAGGCGGATGTTGGCGAAGGTGCCGCGCGTCATGACGCGGTCGTTGCCGCGCCGGGAGCCGTAGGAGTTGAAGTCGTGCTTGGCGACGCCGTTGGCCAGCAAGAAAGCACCTGCGGGGCTGTTGACGGCGATCGAGCCGGCCGGCGAGATGTGATCGGTGGTAACGGAGTCTCCCACCTTCACCAGGATGCGCGCGCCGACGATCGGCTTGATCTCGCCGGGAACGTCAGGCAGGTCCTGGAAGAAGGGCGGCTCCTGGATGTACGTCGAGTCATCGTCCCACTCGAAGAGCCGCCCGCCCCTGACGGGGATGGCGTTCCAGGCCTCGTTGGAGCGCTCGATGCCGTCGTACATGCGCCGGAAGGTCTCGGGGTTCATCGCCGCCTCGAGCTGCGACACGACGTCGTGGTAGCTGGGCCACAGGTCATTGAGGAAGACGGGCTGCCCGGCGGCGTCCTCGGCGAGAGGCTCGTTGGCCAGGTCGATGTCGACGGTGCCAGCCAGCGCGTACGCCACGACCAGAGGCGGGCTGGCGAGGTAGTTGGCCTTGACGTGCGGGTTGATGCGGCCCTCGAAGTTGCGGTTGCCGGACAGGACGCTGGCGGCGACGAGGTCGCCCTGCTGGATAGCTTCAGCGACAGGTTCAGGCAGCGGGCCAGAGTTGCCGATGCAGGTGGTGCAGCCGTAGCCGACGACGTAGAAGCCGACCTGCTCGAGGTACGGCAGAAGCCCGGTGTCGGTGAGGTACTCGGTGACGACCTTCGAGCCGGGCGCCAGGCTCGTCTTGACCCACGGCCTGGCCCTGATGCCGCGCTCGGCGGCCTTCTTCGCCACCAGGCCGGCGGCGAGCATCACCGAGGGGTTGGACGTGTTGGTGCAGGAGGTGATCGCGGCGATCACGACGTCGCCGTGCTTCAGCTCGGTCTGGGCGTCGCCGATGTTGAGCTGGCCGGTCCGGGCGAGGGCCTCCTCGCTCAGCTCGAAGCCGCGCTCCGCGACGGGACGGCGCAGGTCCTCTTGCCACTGGCTCTTCATGTCGGTCAAGCGGATGCGGTCCTGCGGGCGCTTGGGGCCGGCCAGGCTCGGCTCAACGACGGAGAGGTCGAGCTCGATGGCGTCGCCGAACTCGGGCTCGGGGCTCGACTCGTCCTGGAACAGGCCGTTGGCGCGGCAGTAGTTCTCGAGCGCCTGGATCTCGTCGGGCAGGCGGCCGGTCTGGCGCAGGTAGCGCAGGGTCTCGGCGTCGGTCGGGAAGATGCCGACGGTGGCGCCGTATTCGGGGGCCATGTTGGCCAGCGTGGCGCGGTCGGGGACCGTCATGCTCCTGATGCCGGGGCCGTAGAACTCGACGAACTTGCCGACGACGCCCTTCTTGCGCAGCATCTGGGTGACGAGGAGCACGAGATCCGTGGCGGTGGCGCCCTCGGGCAGGCGGCCGGTCAGCTTGAAGCCGACCACCTCGGGCATGACCATGTAGTAGGGCTGGCCGAGCATGACGGCCTCGGCCTCGATGCCGCCGACGCCCCAGCCGAGCACGCCGAGCCCGTTGATCATCGTCGTGTGGCTGTCGGTGCCCACCAGGGTGTCCGG
>CAYYOK010000209.1:0-2941 GCA_964473205.1 uncultured bacterium
AGTACGGCATCGGCAACGGGATCTCGCTGATCATCTACGCCGGCATCGTCGCGGCCTTCCCGGGCGCGCTCGGGCAGCAGTTCGCCCTGATCGGCACCGGCGAGTCGAACGTCTTCAGCCTGATCATCTACTTCGTGCTGCTGATAGTCGCGATCGCTGGGATGGTGACGGTCCAGCAGGCCGAGAGGCGAATACCGGTGCAGTACGCCCGCAAGGTCGTGGGGCGCAAGGTGATGGGCGGCCAGACCACCTACATCCCCCTGCGGCTCAACGCTGCCGGCGTCATCCCGATCATCTTCGCCGTCGCGATCCTGATCCTGCCGCAGACGTTCATCGGCGCGTTCCCTCAGATCCTGTGGCTGCAGAGCCTCGGCGCCTGGTTCAACCCCGCCCAGTGGCAGGGACTGGTGGTCAGCACGCTGCTGATCGTCGCGTTCACGTACTTCTACACGCAGATCTCGTTCGATCCGAGGCGGATCAGCGAGAACCTGCGCGAGTACGGCGGCTTCGTGCCGGGCGTGAGGCCCGGTCAGCCGACGACCGAGCACCTCACCAAGATCACCACCCGCATCACGCTGTGGGGCGCTTTGTTCCTCGGCGCGGTCAACGCGCTGCCGCAGGCTCTGGCGTGGCTGACCGGCACGACGCAGCTCGCGTTCGTCTTCTCCGGCACGGGCCTTTTGATCATGGTCGGCGTGGCTCTCGACACCCTGAGGCAGCTCGAGTCGCAGCTGATGATGCGTCACTACGAAGGCTTCGTCAACAAGGGCCGTATCCGCGGCCGCGGCAGGCGCTTCTAGGTGGCAGCCGCCTCTCCCAGCTTCGGGGCCGGCAACGGCTCGCCTGACAGCGGCGCGAGCGTCGCCGGCAACGAGGTGCTCCTGTTCATGGGGCCTCCCGGTGCCGGCAAGGGCACTCAGGCGTCGATGGTCGCCGAGGCGCGAGCGCTGAAGAAGCTCTCGACCGGCGAGATGTTGCGCGAGCACGTCAAGCGCGGCACCGAGCTGGGTGTCAGGGCCAAGGCCCTGATGGACGAGGGCGTGCTGGTCCCCGACGACCTGATCATCGCGATGGTCAGGGCCGAGCTGGAAGGCATGCAGCCGGTGCGCGTGCTGCTCGACGGCTTCCCGCGCACCACCGCTCAGGCCGAGGCTCTCGACGAGCTGCTCGCCGAGCTGGGCGCGCCGATAACCGCCGCCGTCGAGCTCAAGGTCGACGCCGACGAGCTGGTCGCCAGACTGCTCAGGCGCGCCGAGCAGGAGGGCCGCAGCGACGACAACGAGGACACCATCCGTACCAGGATGCGCGTCTACACCGAGCAGACCGCCCCGCTTCTCGGCTACTACGAGCAGAAGGGCAAGCTCGAGCAGGTCGACGGCGTCGGCTCGCTCGAGGACGTGGCCGCGCGGATCGGCAGCGCCATCGAGGCGGCGATACTGTGAGGCAGGCGCTGTGATCCTCAAGCGTCGCGGCGAGCTCGAGCTGATGGCCGAATCAGCGGCCATCAACCGCGAAGCGCTGCGCGCCGTCGAGGCTGCGATCAGGGTTGGCGTGACAACCAACGAGTTGAACGCGATAGCCGAAGATGCTATCCTCTCACGCGGCGGAAAGCCCGCTTTCAAGGGCTACAACGGCTTTCCCGCCACGCTCTGCACCTCCGTCAACGAGGTCGTCGTCCACGGGTTCCCGTCGGACAGGCCTCTGGCTGATGGAGACGTGATCTCGATCGACATCGGGACCTTCTACCGGGGTTACGCCTCGGACATGGCGCGAACCTACGCCATCGGGAAGGTCTCGGTCGATGCTGCGCGCTTGCTCGAGGTGACCGAGCGGTCTCTGACCGCCGGCATCGCGGCCGCGCAGCCAGGTAAGCGGCTCGGCGACGTTTCCGCGGCCATACAGGGCGTGGTCGAGTCCGCAGGCATGTGGGTGGTCAGGGAGTTCGTGGGTCACGGCATCGGCCGGGAGTTCCACGAGGGACCTGAGGTGCCCAACTACGGTCGTGCCGGCACGGGGCCCGTTCTCCGTCCTGGACTCGTCCTGGCGATAGAGCCGATGGTGGCTCAGACGCGCACGCGCGTCCTCGTCGCCGACGATGACTGGACGGCTTTCACCGAGAACGGAAGCCTGGCGGCGCATTTCGAGCACACGGTGGCCATCACCGAAGACGGTCCCTGGGTGCTGACGGCAGAACCTGCGGCGGACGGCAGAAAGCCTGTTCCGGCCGCGCACGGAGGTGTACATGGCGCGTAATCGTTCGGGTCCGCCCAGGAAACCACGCGAACAACGCCAAGAGGAAACGACGCAAGACACGATTCGTACCGAAGGCGTGGTCCTGGAAGCTCGCCCCAACACGACCTTTCTGGTCCAGTTGGACGCGGGACCCGAGATACTTGCCCACGTTGGGGGCAAGATGCGCCGTTACTACATCCGCATCCTTCCCGGCGACCGCGTGGTCGTCGAGATCAGCACTTACGACCCTGAGAAGGGTCGGATCGTCTACCGGAAGTAGGGAGAGGGTCGATGAAGGTTAGAGCATCAGTGAAGCCGCCTATGAAGGCGTGCGACAAGTGCTGGAGGTCGATGGCATGAAGGTACGTGCTTCAGTCAAACCGATGTGCGACAAGTGCAAGGTGATCCGCCGCCACGGCCGCGTCTACGTCATCTGCAGCGCTAGTCCCACGCACAAGCAGAGGCAGGGGTGAACCATGGCTAGGATCGCCGGAGTAGACCTTCCGCGCGACAAGCGCATCGAGGCCGCGCTGCCGTACATCTACGGCATCGGCCTGACCCGTTCCAAGGAGATCCTCGGCAAGGCGTCCGTCGACCCTGACACCCGCGTCAAGGACCTGACCGAGACCGAGGTCGGCAAGCTGCGCGAGATCGTCGACCGCGAGTACAAGGTCGAGGGCGACCTCAGGCGCGAGGTGCAGCTCAACAT
>CAYYOK010000210.1:0-2934 GCA_964473205.1 uncultured bacterium
GTGCTCGAGCTCTTCACCGCCGACGCCGCGACCGAGGGGGTCATCATGATCGGCGAGCTCGGCGGCACGGCCGAGGAAGAGGCGGCCGCCTGGATCAAGGCGCACATGCGCAAGCCTGTCGCCTCCTTCATCGCCGGCACGACCGCCCCTCCGGGCAAGCGCATGGGGCACGCGGGAGCGATCATCTCCGGCGGCCTCGGCACCGCCGAGGAGAAGATCAAGGCTCTCGAGGGCGCCGGCGCCGTCGTGGCGCTGACGCCGACCGACATGGGCGAGGCGATGCTCGAGGCGTTGCTCCGGGCGGGCGTCGCCTGACCCTAAGCGGCTGATCCGACGTGACCAGCGGCCGCGATCCCTTCGGCTCCGCACCCAACAGCAGCCCGAGGTACCGCGGCCGCTTCGCTCCCTCGCCGAGCGGCTTCCTGCACCTCGGCAACGCCCGGACCGCGCTCTACGCCTGGCTGCGCTGCCGCGCCGCCGGCGGGGAGTTCGTCATGCGGGTCGAGGACCTCGACGGTCCGCGCACCAGGCCCGAGGCCGTCTTCGGCAACCTCGAGGAGCTGCGCTGGCTGGGTCTCGACTGGGACGAGGGGCCCGACGTCGGCGGGCCGCACGCACCCTACCTGCAGAGCCAGCGCGGCGAGCTCTATCAGGCCGCCCTCGACCGGCTGTCGGCGGGCGGGCATCTGTTCGAGTGCTACCTCTCGCGCAAGGACCTCGCCGGGATCGCCAGCGCGCCGCACGGCTCGAGCCCGACGGGCGGGGCGAGCGAGTCGAGCGGCGAAGCCGGGCCCGGTTCGACCAGCTCGAGCTACGGGCCGGCCGAGCGGGCCCTCAACGCCTCTGTCGCGCCGGACAAGGCCGCAGCCGGCAAGGCGCCCAGCCTGCGCTTCGCAGTACCGGACGTCGACCTGGCTTTCGAAGACGCGTTGCTCGGGCCGCAGAGCATCCCGGCAGGCACGATCGGCGACTTCGTGGTGCGCCGGGCCGACGGCCAGTGGGCGTATCAGCTCGCGGTCGTCGTCGACGACGCGGCCATGGGCGTCACCGAGGTCGTCAGGGGTGCCGACCTGCTCGAGGCGACGGCGGCGCAGCTCCTCCTCTACCGCGCTCTCGATCTGCGACCGCCGACCTTCGCGCATCTGTCGCTCCTGCTCGACGAGAGCGGCCAGCGCCTCGCCAAGCGCATGGGGTCGCTGACGCTGAGGGAGCTGGCGCGCGCCGGCGTGAGAGCCGAGCGGGTCGTCGGTTGGCTGGCGCACTCGCTCGGCTTGACTTCTGAGCTCAGCGAGTTGGCGGCCGCGGAGCTTCTCGGAGCGCGGCCGAGGAGCGTCGACGAGAGGGCCAGCCGCCTGGACGACGCTGCGACGCGCTGGCTGCTTGCCGGTGACGGCTCACGAGCGTAGACTCGCTCATGCTGGCCCTACGATGGCTCCGGTCTCTCCCGATCCGGTCGGGTTCGAGATGAGACCGCGGGTGCGCACCCCGCGGGCCTTCAAGCGGCGCCACCAACGCTGGCGGCGCTGAGTCGGTCGTCACGCCTGCACGCCCGGCACGACAGCCGGACCCTCGACAGCACCGAGCATGCGCGGACCCGCCTCGCGGCGCGCCGTTGGAGTCCACATGAGCACGTTTCGACATCACTCTTCCGACCATTCGGCCAGCTCCTCGACCCCGCTGAGCTTCCCTCAGCCCGACGCCCGCGGCCGTTTCGGGCCCTTCGGCGGCCGTTACGTCCCCGAGACGCTGATCCCCGCGCTCGACGCGCTGACCGTCGCCTACGCCGAGGCTCGAGCCGACGCCGGCTTTCAGGCTGAGCTCGCGCGCTACCTGCGCGACTACGTCGGGCGGCCCAGCCTCCTCTACCGCGCTGGGAACCTGAGCCGCCGCCTCGGCGGCGCGCGCATCTACCTGAAGCGCGAGGACCTGAATCACACCGGCGCTCACAAGATCAACAACACGATCGGCCAGGGGCTGCTCGCGAAGCGCATGGGAGTGAGGCGCGTGATCGCCGAGACCGGCGCCGGTCAGCACGGGGTCGCGACCGCAACCGCCGCCGCACTCTTCGGCCTCGAATGCGTCGTCTACATGGGCGAGGAGGACGTGAGGCGCCAGGCGCTCAACGTCCACAGGATGCGGCTGCTCGGTGCCTCGGTCGTGCCCGTCGCCAGCGGCACGCGCACGCTCAAGGACGCCACCAACGAGGCGATCAGGGACTGGGTCACCAACGTCAGGGACACCTTCTACATCATCGGCTCGGTGGTGGGGCCCCACCCCTACCCGATGATGGTCAGGGACTTCCAGAGCGTGATCGGAACGGAGACGATGCGGCAGCTCATGGAGGCCGAGGGCCGCGAGGTGCCCGCTGCCGTCGTCGCCTGCGTCGGAGGCGGCAGCAACGCGATCGGCATCTTCGCGCCGTACGCCTACCTGAGCGCCGAGCGCCGCCCTCGCCTCATCGGCGTCGAGGCCGGCGGCCGCGGGATCGCCAGCGGCGAGCACGCCGCGTCGATAACCAACGGCAAGCTCGGAGTGCTGCACGGCGCCCTCATGTACCTGCTGTCCGACCCGGGCGGTCAGATCTCGCCGCCCCATTCGATCTCGGCCGGCCTGGACTACCCCGGCGTCGGCCCCGAGCACAGCTACTTCGCGTCGGAAGGGCTGGCGGAGTACGTGTCCGTCACCGACGACGAGGCGCTCGCCGCCTTCGCCCTGCTGGCCGAGACCGAGGGCATCGTGCCGGCCCTGGAGAGCGCCCACGCGCTGGCCCACGTCGCGAAGCTCGCGCCGCAGCTGGCGCCGAGCGAGGTGATAGTCGTCAACCTCTCCGGCCGTGGCGACAAGGACGTCGCCGAGGTCGTGCGGCTGAGCGGCGGCTCAGGTGCCGAGAGCGGCCGCGCTTCGGACGAGGAGGCGGCCTCGTGAGCCGCATCG
>CAYYOK010000211.1:0-2842 GCA_964473205.1 uncultured bacterium
CGAGGTAGACGAACTGCGGCGCGCCGGTGACGTCGCCGGCGGCGAACACGCGCGGGTTCGAGGTGCGCATGAACTCGTCGACGCGCACGAAGCCGCGCGCGTCGACCTCCACCCCCGCGCCCCCCAGGCCGAGGCCGGCGGTGTTGGGGCGGCGGCCGGTGGCCACCAGGAGCTGCTCGGCGTGCAGCGTCTCTTCCGCGCCGCCCTGCTCGACCTCCAGGCGGTAGCCGGCCGCGTCGCGCTCCACGCGCGTCACGCGCGCGCCCGGGCGCAGCTCCAGCCCTTCGGCGGAAAGGGCGTCCGCCAGTGCGTTCGAGAGTTCGGGGTCCTCGCCGGGCAGGATACGCGGGGCGACCTCGAGCACGCTGACCCTGACGCCGAAGCGCGCGAACGCCTGCCCCAGCTCCAGGCCGACGGCGCCGGCGCCGAGCACGATCAGCGACGCCGGCAGCGCCTTAAGCTCCATGGCGCTGGTGCTGGTGAGGGCGCCCGCTTCCGCCAGGCCGGGGACGGGCGGCAGGGCGGGCGCCGCGCCCGTGGCGAGCACCACCCTGCGCGCGCCCACCACCGCCTCGCCCACGCGCACGCGGCCCGCCCCCAGGAGCGCGGCCTCCCCGCGCAGGAGTGTCACGCCCTCGTAGCCGGCGAGCACGTCGAGGTACTTCTCCTGCCGGAGGCGCGCGATCACATCGCGCTTGCGCGCCTGCGCTCGCTGCCAGGCGGCTTGCGCCTCGCCGGCGAGACTCGGGAAGCTGGTGCGGGCGGCGTGGAACTGAGCGGCCGCCTCGAGCAGGAGCTTGGAGGGGATGCAGCCGACGTTGACGCAGGTGCCGCCCACCACCGCGCCCTCGGCGATGGCGACGCGCGCGCCCAGCTCGGCGCCGCGGATGGCGGCGGCGGTGCCCGCCCCGCCCGTGCCGATGATCAACAGGTCGTAATCGGAGTTCTCTGCCCTGGCCATGTGCGCAGGCTAGACCCTCCAGTGCGGGGAAGGGTCAAGCGGCCGCGCCCGGGCGCGCGGCGGGCGTGTCGGCGAGGTAGACGCAGCCTTCGCCCTCGCAGGCGGGGCGCGGGTGCGCCTCCGCCCACGCCAGCCGCTCGGCGAGCTCCGCCTCCAGGCGCGTCCACTGCGCCAGGCGCTCGCGCACGTCGCGCAGGTGGCGCGCCAGGACGTCGCGCGCCGCCTGGCAGGGCGGGTGCGCGTGCTCGCGCGCGGCGAGGACGTCCCCGATCTCGCGCAGCGTGAGGCCGAGCGCCTGCGCGGCGCGGATGAACTGCGCGCGCTCGGCGGCCCCGGCGCCGTAGTAGCGGTAGCCGTTGGCGCCGCGCTCGGCCGCCAGCAGGCCCAGGTCCGTCCAGTACCTGAGGGTCTTCACCGACTCGCGCGTGCGCCGCGCCAACTGCCCGATCGTCGTCATGCCCCATGGTAGCGGTGACGCTTCCGCCCGCACGTCGCCGGCTTGAGCGGCCTTCCTCGCCGCCGTCATCAGTCTGGGTTTCCCCGCTAGGCGCGGGCCGGGGTCGTGCGATAAACGGAGGGATACTGTTGGCGAAGTCGACTGGCGAGTAGGCCGCGTCCCAGCCGGGTTGGCGGCTCATCCGTCTCGCCGCTCCTGCTGCTAGGTGCGCTTCAAGATGCAACAGGGCAAGTCGATGACGACGCCATCGTGGCTGGCAGCGGCAACGTCTTCGCCGGCTTCGGCCTCCCTAACCCCGGGAGCGCCGCCTCAAGGCGCGCGTGGCGAGCCGGAACTACGAGGGGAGCAAAGCGCGCGGCTGGACGGAGGTGCAGGTGGCGGCCGCCCTTGGCGCTGAGCGCTCCGAAGCCCCACCGTGGCTGAGGCTCAGCAGCGGCCACAGGCTATGTGAGGAGCCACGGCGCGCCTTCGCCCAGGTGAGGGCGGTGGCGTTTTCAAGGGGTCCGAGGGCGTGGCTGCCGTGTTCTGGGCGTCAGCGCGCGGCTCCGGGCGCTCACCAGCCCCGGCGCGCCAGAAGCTGGTCCTCCTCGAGCGCCTCCATGCCGATGCCGACCATGGCCTCGCCCAGGTTCTTGGAGACCTCCGCGAGGGTGGCGGGGTCGTCGTGGTGCGTCACGGCCTTAACGATGGCCGCGGCGCGGCGCTCCCAGGCTTGATGGCGGCGGCCCTCGTCGGTCTCGCTGGCGGCGGCCTTGAAGATGCCGGAGCCGACGAACACCCCGTCGACACCGAGCTGCATCATGAGGGCCGCATCGGCCGGGGTGGCCACGCCGCCGGCCGCGAAGTTGGCTACCGGCAGCTTGCCGTGCTCGTGGACGTAGCGCACCAGCTCGTAGGGGGCGCCATGCTCCTTGGCGTAGGTCATGAGTTGCTCGCTGGCCATGCCCTTTAGGGCGCGGATCTCGCCTATGACGCTGCGGGCGTGGCGCACGGCCTCGACCACGTTGCCGGTGCCGGCCTCGCCCTTGGTGCGGATCATGGCGGCGCCCTCGCCGATGCGCCTGAGCGCCTCGCCGATGTTGGTGGCGCCGCACACGAACGGCACGCTGAAGGCGCGCTTGTCGATGTGGTAGGCGTCGTCGGCGGGGGTGAGGACCTCGGACTCGTCGATGAAGTCGACGCCGATGGCCTGCAGGATCTGGGCCTCGACGAAGTGGCCGATGCGCACCTTGGCCATCACCGGGATCGACACGGCCTCGATGATCTCTTCGATGAGGCCGGGGTCGGACATGCGCGCCACGCCGCCTTGGGAGCGGATGTCGGCGGGCACGCGCTCGAGCGCCATCACCGCCACGGCGCCCGCCTGCTCGGCGATGCGCGCCTGGTCGGGGGTGACGACGTCCATGATGACGCCGCCCTTGAAC
>CAYYOK010000212.1:0-2782 GCA_964473205.1 uncultured bacterium
CTTCTCGGCGGAGGATGCGATCGAACGGCTCGCCGCTGGCGCCGACCTGCTGCAGCTCTACACCGCGTTCATCTACCGCGGGCCGGCGATCATAGGCGAGGTGCTGCGCGGCATCGGTGCGGAGCTCGACCGGCGCGGCCTGGCCAGCGTCGGCTCTTTGCGTGGCGCGACGCTCAGCTAGCGCGACCGCGCCACACCGACTCCTGCACCGCGGCGCGCTGGTTGGCGGCTCGCGCCAGCGTGAACAGCAGGTCAGACAGGCGGTTCAGCAGCCGCAGCGCCTCGGGGTTGATCCCGGTCGCCCGCGCCGCGGTCACGGCGTCGCGCTCGGCGCGCCGGAGCACGGCCCTGGAGAGATGCAGCGCCGCAGCCGCCGCGCTGCCGCCCGGCAGCACGAAGTTGGTGAGCGCGGGAAGCTCGGCGTCGTAGCGGTCGATCAGCGCCTCGATGGCTTCGACGTCGGCCGCGTCGACCGCTCGGATCAGCCGCCTCTGGCGCGCCTGAAGCGGGGTGGCGAGGTCGCTGCCCAGGTCGAACAGCAGGCTCTGGAGGGTGGCCAGGTCGGCGTCGAGCTCCGCGGCGCCGGAGCCCGAGCCGGCGCTGCCGCCGCCGGCGGCTTCCAGCCTCCCGAGCTCCACGCGCGCCAGGCCCAGCGCGGCGTTCGCCTCGTCGACCGAGCCGTACGCGCACACGCGCGCGTCGTCCTTGGGCACGCGCTCCTCACCGAAGAGGCCTGTATCGCCACCGTCGCCGGTGCGGGTGTATATCTTCATGGCGGCAGGATAGTCCCTAACCGAGGTGTGACGTGCTCACGAGGCTCCAAGAACTGACACTGCTGAACAACAGCGCCGCCGACTGGCTGCTGGCACTGGCCGTCGCGGTGGCGTCGTGGGGAGCCATCACGCTGCTCCTGAGGCTGCTGACGAGGAGCCTGCGCAGCTGCGCCGAGCTGAGCCCCAACCAGGTCGACGACCTCGCCGTGCGCGTGGCGACCGCCACCAAGCGGGTGTTCACGCTCGTGTTCGCCGTCTACTTCGGCAGCCGCGTGTTGTCGTTGGACCCGGCGATGACCGCCTTCATCAACAAGGCGGCGATCGTGGCGCTGTTCGCTCAGACGGCGTTCTGGAGCGTGGCGCTGCTCGAAGGCCTGGTGGACATCCAGCGCAGCGCCGGCGTCAAGGACGCCAGCAAGCTCCCTTCGCTGACGGCGCTGTCGTTCCTCGGCCGGCTGGCCCTGGTCGCGCTCTTCACGCTCCTGGCGCTCGACAACCTCGGGGTGGAGATCACCACCCTCCTGGCCGGGCTCGGCATCACCTCGATCGCCGTGGCGCTGGCGCTGCAGACGGTGCTCGGCGACCTGTTCGCGTCGCTTTCGATAGTCCTCGACAAGCCGTTCGAGATCGGCGACTCGATCACCGTCGGCGAGTTCCAGGGCACCGTCGAGAACATCGGCCTGCGGACGACGCGGCTGCGCAGCGTCTCCGGCGAGCAGCTCGTCCTCGGCAACCACGACCTCCTCGCCAGCCGCATCCGCAACTTCAAGCGGATGCAAGACCGGCGGGCGGTGTTCACGTTCAGCATCGAGAACGGCACGCCCGTCGAGCTGGTCGAACGCATACCAGGTCTGGTGCGCGAGGCGATCGAGGCTCAGCCGCATACGCGCTTCGACCGCTCGCACTTCAAATCACTGGGCGGCGAGTCGCTGCTGTTCGAGACCGTCTACTTCATGCGCAAGCCGGACTTCGGGCTGTACATGGACACGCAGCAGGCCGTCAACCTGCAGCTCTACCGCCGCTTCGCCGAGCTCGGCATCAGCCTGGCCTTCCCTTCGCAGAGGCTGCTGGTCGAGACCCAGGCGGCAGGCACCGCGCTCAGCGGCACGCCCAAGAGCCCTTAGCCTCCGCCGTAACGCCGCGCCACGTAGTCGTCGAGCATGCGGTTGAAGTCGGCGACGAGCGTGGGTCCGGACAGCGTCCTGACGAGCTGCCCGTCCTGGAAGACGGGCGCGCGCGGCGACTCGCCGCTGCCCGGCAGGCTGATGCCGATGTCGGCGTGCTTGCTCTCTCCTGGTCCGTTGACGACGCAGCCCATCACCGCCACCCTCAGCCCCTCCACCCCGGGGTAGCGCTCGCGCCAGGCGGGCATGCTCGCCTTCAGGTACGCCTGGATGTCCCTGGCCATCTCCTGGAACAGCGTGCTGGTCGTGCGGCCGCAGCCGGGACAGGCGGTCACCGACGGCGCGAAGCGCCGCAGATCGAGCGTCTGCAAGATCTCCTGCGCGATCTCTACCTCCCGCTCGCGCGGCGCGCCCGGGTCCGGCGTCAGCGAGACGCGGATGGTGTCCCCTATCCCATCGACGAGCAGCGGCGCCAACGCGGCGGTGCTGGCGACGGCGCCGCGCACGCCCATGCCGGCCTCGGTCAGCCCGAGGTGCAGCGGGTAGTCGCAGCGCTCGGCGAGCCGGCGGTACACGTCCCACAGGTCGCGCACGTTGGAGACCTTGGCGCTGATCACGATGCGGTCGTGCGGCAGCCCGCGCTCCTCGGCCAGGGAGGCCGAGTCGAGGGCCGAGCGGATCATCGCCTCGATCAGCACCTCGCGCGAGGGCTTCGGCTCAGGCAGCCGCGCGTTCTCGTCCATCAGCGCGGTGAGCAGGTCCTGGTCGAGCGAGCCCCAGTTGACGCCGATGCGCACCGGCTTGGCGTGTAGGATCGCGACGTCGATGATCGTCAGGAAGTTCTCGTCGTGGCGCCTGCCCGGCCCGACGTTGCCGGGGTTGATG
>CAYYOK010000213.1:0-2734 GCA_964473205.1 uncultured bacterium
AACATCATGGCCGGCGCCGACCCAGCGAAGTTCGATCACGAGGCGCTGGCGCAGTACGGCAAGTGGCACGGGCTCGTTCCGCGCACCCTGAAGCCCGACGAGGTCGCCAACCTGTCGCTGTTCCTCGCCTCCGACGAGGCTAGCGGCATCAACGGCGCCGAAGTCGCGGTGGACGCGGGCTGGACGGCGGCCGGGTAGCTCAGGTCGGCTCGCGCACCGCGAGCGGCACCGGCACCGCGACGTCCCCCGACGTGGCGTGCTGAGTGACACCCAGCAGCACGTCGACGACTGCCTCGACCGTCGCGGGGTGGGAGCCGAAGGTCACCAGCGCGGGGCCGCGCACCTCGGCCACGCTGTAAGGGTTCCATAGCGCGACGTGCGCGAACGGCAGGCGCACCGTGCCGGCCAGCTTCGCCACGGCGCGTGCGACCTCCGCCTCGGAGCCAGTGAGCCTCAACCTCGTCGTCGAGACGAACAGCACCGCCGCGGCGCCAGGCACGGCCGCGGCGGTCTTCGCTACGACCTCGCCTTCCAGCGAGTCGAGCCAGAGGACCTTGACGCCGCGCCGCTCGAGCGCCTGCGCCAGCGGCTCGGCTGGACGAGTCACTATGCGGCTGGCGGCGTTGGCCCTGACCTGTGACGCCGCCACGAGGACGACCTCGTCGCCGGGACGCAGCACCGGCAGCTCGCCGAGCCGCACCAGGCTGCGGCGGGCGGCGTCCGCGAGCAGCCGCTCGTCCTCTGCTGCCCTCTCCCAGGCCCGGTCGGCGGCGGGGCGCGCCGCGCCCGGGTACGCCGCCGCCAGATCGGCGATGCGGCGCACCGACGCGCTCATCTCGTCCCCGTCGAGCCTGCCCTCGGCGACCGCCGACTCGATGGCGGCCAGGACCTCGCGGTGCTCGGCCAGAGGGCCGAGGGTCAGCGGCAGGTCGGCGCCGGCGGCCAGAGCCATCGCGGCCGACGTGGGTGGGTTCCAGTGGTCGGCCACGGCGCGCATGTCGAGCGCGTCGGTGACGATGACGCCCTGGAAGCCGAGGCGAGTGCGCAGCAGCTCCCACAGCACCGATCTGGACAGGGTCGCGGGCATCTCAGGGTCGAGGGAGCGCATGACGATGTGCGCGGTCATGACCGCGGCGGCGCCGGCGGCGAAGCCGGCCGCGAAGGGCGGCAGGTCGATTCGCTCGACCTGCGCGTAGTCGCGCTCCAGGCTCGGCAGGTCGAGGTGCGAGTCGACGTCGGTGTCGCCGTGGCCGGGGAAGTGCTTGAGCGTGGCCGCGACACCCTCGCCCTGCAGACCCCTGACGTACGCGGCCACCTGCCGCGAGACCCTCTCGGGGTCGGCGCCGAACGAGCGGTCGGCGATGACCGGGTTGTCCGGGTTGCTGTTGACGTCGGCGACCGGCGCGAAGTCGAGGTTGATCCCGACGGCAGCCAGGGAACGGCCGTTCAGCGCCGCGACCCGCTCGGTCGTCTCCGCGTCGTCGATGGCGCCGAGCGCCATCGCGGACAGCGGCATCGGGACGTCGCGCAGGCGCAGCACCCCGCCGCCCTCCTGATCGATCGCGACGATCAGCTCCTCGCCCGCCAAGTCGCGGAGCTCTGCCACGTAGTCGGCGACCTGGAAGCGGTCGACGATGTTGTGACCGAAGAGGCAGACGCCGGCCACGCGCCGCTCGGCCAGCAGCTCGCGCTCGTCTGGCGTGATGGCGGTGCCGGAGGTGTCGATCATCAGGGGCAGGCGCTCGGGTCGCGGCATGCGACCATCATCCACGGGTGGGCCCATGGCGGCTACAACCGGTCTTCGAGAACGCACCCTAGCGAGCGCGGTACAGCGCCCACATCAGCGTCGAACGTCAGCGCGTGCGCACGTCCGCAGCATCTCGCAGCGCATCCCCGACGAAGTTGAACGCCAACACCGACACGACGATCAGGATGCCGGGCGTCAGCAGCCAGGGGTAGAGGCGCAGCGCCTCGAAGTTCTGCGAGTCCCTGAGCAGCAGCCCCCACGATGTCAGCGGCTCCTTGATCCCGAGGCCGAGGAACGACAGCGCGCTCTCGCCGAGGATGTAGCCGGGCAGCGCAAGCGTGGCGGCCACCACCAGATACGAGGTCAGGTTCGGCACGACGTGCTTGACGATGATGCTGAGGTCCCTGGCGCCGAGGGCTCTGGCGGCGAAGACGAAGTCGGTCTCGCGCGCCGACAGCACCTGGCCGCGCACGACGCGCGCCAGGCCGGCCCAGCCGATCACGGCCAGAACCGCGACGATGCCGGCGTAGACCCAGTTCGAGGGCCAGCTCGCCGGGATGATCGTGGCGAGGGCGAGCAGGATCGGCAGGCGCGGGAAGCTCAGCAGCACCTCGATGATCCGCTGCAGCACCTGGTCGACCCAGCCGCCGTAGTAGCCGCTGATCCCACCGACGAGGATGCCGATCGTGAACGAGATGAGGATGCCGATGATGCCTACCGTCAGCGACACCTGAGCGCCCACCAGGATGCGCGAGAGCAGGTCGCGGCCGAAGCGGTCGGTGCCGAGCAGGAACGCCGTGGTGCCCTGCCCCTCGACCCCGAAGAGGTGGACGTTGGTCGGGACCATGCCAAGGAAGCGGTACTGGTCGCCCCTGACGAACAGGCGCAGGCGGTGAGGCTCGCTCTTGTCCTCGACGTAGATGCGCCGGAACGTGACGGGGTCGCGCTCCGAGACCATCGGGTAGACGAACGGTCCGACGAACCTGC
>CAYYOK010000214.1:0-2685 GCA_964473205.1 uncultured bacterium
GACGCCTTCAGGGCCGCGCCGCGCATCGCGCTCATGCGCATGGGCGACGGCATCGTCGCGCTCAACAGCACCATCGAGCTGATGCGCGACCTCCACCGCCCGCGCGGCGACATGTGGGAGGTCGCCCTCTGGGAGGACGTCCTCACCGTCGAGGGCGACGAGCTCTACTACGCCTACCAGGTCGACAACCAGGCCATCGTGGTGCCCGAGACCATCGACGCCCTGCGCGCCCTCACCGCCACCGCTGACGCCGACGAGTCGATGCGCCTCACCGACGAGACCCTCGGCCTCACCGACGACTTCCTCAGGCCGCAAGCGCGCCCGCTCGCGCCCGCCGCCCTCGCGCCAGACATCGCCCGCGAGGAGGCCAAGTGAACGACCACGACCACCACGACCACCACGGCTCGGCCACGAGCACCGAAGACCCTTGGACTGAGGCGATAGAGAGCGAGCCGCACGTCCGCCACGCTGAGCACGACGCCCAGCTCGCCCACAGTCATCACGCTGGCCACGGCGACCACGCCGGGCACGACGCTCACGGCGCGCACGCCGGCCACGGCGGGCACGACAAGCACGCCGGCCACTCGCCGGAGATGTTCCGCGACCGCTTCTGGGTCGCGCTCGTGCTGACGCTGCCCATCCTCTACTTCAGCGAGCAGTTCCAGGCCTGGTTCGGCTACCAGGCGGTAAGCTTCCCCGGCTCCGAGTGGGTCAACCCCGTGCTCGGCACCGTGCTGTACCTCTACGGCGGGCTCGTCTTCCTGCAGGGCGCCCGCCACGAGCTCGCCGCCAAGCAACCCGGCATGATGACGCTGATCAGCCTCGCCATCACCGTCGCCTACGTCTACAGCATGGCGGTGGCACTCGGCGTGCCCGGCATGCCATTCTTCTGGGAGCTCTCCACCCTCATCGCCATCATGCTGCTGGGCCACTGGATCGAGATGGCCAGCGTGCAGGGCGCCTCCAGGGCGCTTGAGAACCTCGCCTCGCTAATCCCCCATACCGCCCACCGCATCGTGAACGGCGCCATCGAGGACGTGCCCGTGTCCGAGCTGCGCCACGGCGACCGCATCCTGGTGCGCCCGGGCGAGCAGCTCCCCGCCGACGGGCTCGTGACCGAAGGCCGCAGCAGCGTCAACGAAGCCTTCCTCACCGGCGAGTCGCGGCCTGTCCCCAAGGAGGAGGGCTCCGAAGTGGTGGCCGGCGCCGTGAACGGCGAGGGCGCCCACACCGTCGAGGTCACCCGCACCGGCGGCGAGACCACCCTGTCGCAGATCCAACGCCTCGTCGAGGAGGCGCAAGCGTCGCGCAGCCGCTTCCAGAACCTCGCCGACCGCGCCGCCGGCTGGCTCTTCTACATCGCCGTGGCCGCGGGCGTCATCACCTTCGTGGCGTGGCTGGCCGCTTCCGGCGACCTGCAGCAGGCCATCGCCCGCACCGTCACCGTGCTGGTCATCGCCTGCCCCCACGCGCTGGGTCTCGCCATCCCGCTCGTGACCGTCAACGCCACCGCCATGAGCGCCGCCAACGGCATCCTGGTGCGCAACCGCGAGGCGTTCGAGCGCGCCCGCGACATCGGCATCGTCGCCTTCGACAAGACCGGCACCCTCACCGAAGGCAGGTTCGGCGTCAGCGCCGCGCACGCCCACGGCATGGACGAGCGCGAGGCGCTCGCCGTCACCGCCGCGCTCGAGACCAGGAGCGAGCACCCCCTGGCGCAGGCCATCGTCGAGGAGGCGCAGGCGCGCGGCCTGAGCCTGCCCACGTCCGAGGAGTTCGAGGTCGTGGCGGGCAAGGGCGTAAAGGCGCGCGTGGACGGCACCACTTACACCGTCGGCCGCCCCGAGTGGATCGCCGAGCAGGGGCTCGCGTTCCCCGAGTCGCTGCAGACGGCGCTCCAGGAAGCCGAAGCGCGCGGCGAGAGCGCCATCGCCCTCATGAACGAACGGAGCGCCCTCGCCGTGATCGGCCTCGCCGACCGCGTGCGCCAGAGCGCCAAGGACACCGTCCGCGCCCTCAAGGCCGCTGGCGTCGAACCCGTGATGATCACCGGCGACGCCGAGGCCGTCGCGCGCACCGTCGCCGCCGAGCTCGGCATCGAGCGCTACTACGCCCGCGTGCTGCCGGGCGAGAAGGCCGACAAGGTGCGCGAGCTGCAGCAGCGCGCGCGCACCGCGTTCGTCGGCGACGGCATCAACGACGCCCCCGCCCTGCTCGAGGCCGACCTCGGCATCGCCATCGGCGCCGGCACCAACGTCGCCATCGAGTCCGCGGACCTGGTGCTGGTGGAGAACGACCCGCTCGACGTGCTGGCCGCGCTCAAGCTCTCGCGCGCCACCTACCGCAAGATGATGCAGAACCTGGCGTGGGCGACGGGCTACAACGCCGTCGCCATCCCCCTCGCCGCCGGCGTGCTGGCGGGGATCGGCTTCCTCCTCTCCCCGGCGGTGGGCGCGGTGCTCATGAGCGTCTCCACCGTCGTGGTGGCGTTCAACGCCATGCTGCTGCGCCGCACCGACCTCTCCGCCGCGTGAGCCCCCGCTCCGCGCGCACCAGCGGACGCTAGCCGCCCGCCCCACAAGCGCCCAGGCGCCCTGGAAGCTAGCCCGGTCACGGCTTCCAGGGCGCCGTTCTGCAGCAGCGCGCTGCTCAAGTTCGCGCGTGCCCCTATTGAAGAGGGGCACG
>CAYYOK010000215.1:0-2553 GCA_964473205.1 uncultured bacterium
GCTGGAACCTCCGAGGCTCCTGGCGAGGAGATCTTGCGCGACGGCCGCCGCTACAAGACCTACCGCGGCATGGGCAGCCTCGGCGCCATGGCGGGCGGCAGCGCCGACCGCTACTTCCAGGACGGCGCGAGCAAGCCGGAGAAGCTGGTGCCAGAGGGCATCGAGGCGATGGTCGCCTACAAGGGTCCGGTCGGCGAGGTCGTCTACCAGCTGGCGGGCGGCCTGCGCTCGGCCATGGGCTACTGCGGCGCCCCCGACCTGGACGCGCTGAGGCGCGGCGCGCGCTTCGTGACGATCACGCAGGCGAGCCTCAAGGAGTCTCACCCGCACGACGTGGAGATCACCAAGGAGGCGCCCAACTACTCGCTGTCGCGGCGCTGAGGCCTAGAGCACCATCTCCTGCTCGCCGCTCGGCTCCATGGCCATGAAGCGGTCGACGACCGGAGCGATCCCGAACTTCAAGGCGTGGCTGAACGGGCTGAGCACGCGCTCGCTCGGCGCCCCCAACGGCAGCAGGTGCGCTCCCAGACGCTGGAACTGCTGGCGCGTCTTCGCATCCTTGCGGCTCAGGGCGGCTGAGCTCTTCACGCGCAGCCTCTCGAGGCTGATGTCGAGGTGCCGGCGGGCGCGGGTCACCGTGCCGGCCAGGGTCGGGTCGATGCCGTCGACGGCGGCGAGCAGCTCGCCGTAAGAGCCCTCGAGCGCCTGGGTGGCCCGGCTGAACGCCGACGCGTGGCCGTGCCGCTCGAGCAGGAGCTGGGCAAGCAGCCCTTCCGGGTCGCGGCGGAACTCGGCCGCGCTCAGCCCCAGCCCCTTGAGCAGGCGCGCGCTCGCCGGCTCGAGCAGCGTCAGCGAGGCCCGCAGCCACGCCAGCGGCATGGCGACGTCGTGGAACTCGTACACCTCGCGCAGCTGAGCGACGTACCGCAGCTCGCCGGGGCCGAGCACGAAGACGGCCGTCGGCAGGAGCGCGTCCTGAGTCACGGGGCGGAGGCCGGCGGCGGGCGTTATCGACGTCGGGTCCGCCTCGAGCATGGCGCTGAGCTCGGCGAGTTCGAACTCCCGACCCTCGGCGGTGAACGCCTTGCCGGCGCGCTTGAGCAGCGTGCGGCGCGGCCCGGCCTCGCCCGGCAGCTCCACGAACAGGTTGGTGGCGTCAGCGGCGCGGCCCAGCTGCGGCTCGTAGCCGAGCAGCCGGAGCCGCTCTCCCGCCTCGTTGACGGCCTTGGGGGTGATCAGCGGCTCCGCGAGCTCGCGTGCGATGACGTGCGAGAAGCGCTCCGCGATCGCGGGCTCGAGCGGGTCTATCAGCACGAGGCCGTGCTCGCCGAGCAGCGCGTAGAGCGTCGCGCCGAACCAGTCCGCGAACGAGGCGGAGCGTTCGAACGCCCTGCCGAGCACGTCCCTGACCTCGTCCTCGCAGCGCGAGCGCGGCGTCAGCTTGCCGAAGCTGGCCAGCACGGCGTCTAGCTGAGCCGGGCTGGCGGGGACGCGGCCGGCGGCGACGCCCTCGGGCAGCGCGACGGACACGCGCCGGAGGCAGCTCGAGCCGTCGAGCAGGTAGGCGTGGTCGATCTCGGCGGCGTCGTGGTCCTGGCTGGCGAGCCAGAACAGCGGCACGACGGGCCGCTCGGGCGTGTCGAGCCGGCGCGCCAGCAAGATCGCCGTGGCGGCCTTGGCGAGCGTGTAGCTGGGGCCGAGCAGCAGCCCCGTCTGCTGGCCCGTCACCCCGGCCAGCGAGCCCGGCTGAGCCAGCCTCTCGAGGTTGGCGAGCGCGGCGTGAGGAGCGCCCAGGCGCTCGGCGTGCGGCCTGATGGCCGCCGCCAACGACGCCCTGTCCTGCTCGCGCGGCAGCCTCAGCGCCGCGGCGAGGTCACGGTCCTCGAGGGCGAAGAAGTCGGCGAGAGCTCCGCTCCGGTAGGCGGCCTGGAAGTCGACCGGGGATAGACCTGCAGTGGGCACGGCGCAGCATAACTAGGGCGCGACCGCGGAGGTGCGTGCGGGCCGACGCAGCGGGCCGCAGAAGCGGGTACCTCAACGGCCGGTCTCTGGCGCACGGGAGCCAACTCCGACGCGCGTGTTAGACTCTCGACGGCCGCCAGGGCGCGAGCCTCCATCAGGCCCACTATCTCCACACCCCTACTTATGCTCGTCAACACCGACCCTATCCCTACTGGACCCTATGGCGACGTCGTCGTGCTCATCGACGTGGTCAGGACCGGCACCGTCGCCCCGCTGCTGTTCGACCGCGGCCTCAGGACCCTGACGCTCTCACCCAGCATCAAGCGCGCGCGCGCCGAGGCGAGCCTCGGCGTGAAGCTCGTCGGCGAGCGCGGCGGAGTCCCGCTCGAAGGCTTCAACCACGGCAACTCGCCGCTGGAGCTGTCGCAGGTCGACGTCGACGGCAGCGAGGCCGTGCTCGTCTCCGAGAACGCTCCGAGCGTCATGGCCGCCGTCGAGAGCGGCAAGCACGTGCTGCTGGCGTCGCTCTACAACGCGGCCGCGGCAGCCGAGCTGGCGGCCGGGCTGACGCGGGGCCGCATCGACCTGGTC
>CAYYOK010000216.1:0-2533 GCA_964473205.1 uncultured bacterium
GCCTGGCGAGCGCCCTGGCCGTGAACTCCTGCAGCAGCGTCGTCTTGCCCGCACCGGACTCACCGCTCACGAAGCACACCTGCCCACGCCCGGCAAGCGCCTCCCGCAGGTAGCCGTCGAGTCGGTCTAGCTCGACCTCACGCGCGAACACTTCGGACATGAACTCGACGGGCCTCCGGACTCACCGCAGCGTGGCAATGCAGCTGAGCATCACGATGATACGCGACCACGACCTGACCGCAGCATGACGTTGGCGGGATAACGTCGCTTAACATGAGCGACGAGGTGCACAACCCCCTGGCCGAAGACCTCCTGAGCATCAGCGGCGACATCGTTCGCATGCTCAGCCTCGTGCGCGAGGCCTGCGAGCTCGCCGCGCGCTCCTTGCTGGAGCAGGACGCCGCCGCCGCCCAGCGGGCCGTCGCGGGCGACACGGCCGTCGACGACCTGCGCGAGGAGCTCGAGAGCCGCATCCTGACGGTCATCGCACGCCGCCAGCCGGCCGCCCGCGACCTCAGGTTCCTCGGAGCCGCCTACCAATCCGTCACCGATCTGGAGCGCGCCGGCGATTACGCGGAGCACGTGGCCAGGGCCGGAGCGCGGCTCGCCCAGGAGCCGCAGCTCAAGCGCTACCTCGACATCGCGCGGATCTTCGAGGTGTTGGCGCGCATGCTCGATGCGACCACTGCCGCGTTCCTCGACGCCGACCTGGAGAAGGCGAGGGCCGCGCACCAGATGGACCAGGAGATCGACGACCTCTACGTTCAGATCCAACGCGAGCTGCTCAGCTACATGGTCGAGGAGCCCGCCAACGTCGGTCGCGCCTCGCTCCTCATCGAGGTCGGCCGCTACCTCGAGAGGCTCGGCGACCACCTCGAGAACGTCAACGAGCACATCGCCTTCTGGCTCACCGGCGACCGTCACGCGCTCAACGAGCCCTGACCGCGAACGGACCTCAGCCGGGGACGCGGCATCGGGTAGCATCGCCGCGTGCCCACCGCGTCACAGGTCGAGGAGGCGGACGCCCAACAGCGAAGGGCGCGCAAACGCAGGCGTAGACGACTCCTGTTGCTGGTGGCGCTGGTGGCGTGCTCGGCGGCCTTGGCGGCGATCGAGATGCGGGGCGCGCGCACCGTGGAGCCCGAGACGCCTGTCGTCCGGCCGAGCGACCCAGTCGGCCGGCCGGCCACCTCCGGCAGCAGCGGATGGTGGTTGAGCCGCTGGATCTCCGACCTGAGCGAGGTGTCCTACTACCGCTTCGCCTGGCTCAGGGAGATCGACAACCGCGCCAAGGGGCCCGTGCGGATCGGCCTGCAGGTGGGTCACCTGGACGCGGCGCTCGCACCCGACGAGCTCGAGAGCCTGAGGCTGTCCACCGGCGGCTCGGCGGCCGGCCTGAACGAGGTCGACATCAACGTCGCGGTCGCGACCGCCCTGGCAGCGCTGCTCGAGCAGCGCGGCTTCGTGGTCGACCTGCTCAGCACCACGGTCCCGCCCGCCTACCGCGCCGACCTGATGCTCTCGATACACGCCGACTCCAGCCCCGACGTCGAGCGGCGCGGGTACAAGAGCGCGCACTTCCGGCCGGCGCGCAACCGCCACGAGGCGCTGCTCAAGGTCGCCGTCGACCGCGCCTTCTTCGCCGCCACGCGCCTGCCCGACGACGATCGCAACGTCTCGGGCAACATGCTCTTCTACTACGCCTTCAACGACCGCCGCTTCCACCACTCCGTTCACCCCGCCACGCCGGCGCTGCTCGTGGAGCTCGGCTACCTGAGCAACCCCGCCGACCGCGAATGGCTGCTGAGGCCAGACGCGCTCGCGGCCGCCCTCGAGCGCGGCGTCATCGCCTACCTCACCGAGATACGGCGCTTGGAACGGTGATCGGCGCCAAGACTGTTAGCATCGTCTGGTGGTGAACGAGGCGACATACCGGCGTGCGCCTGCTCTCGGCGCTCCTGCGGTGCTGGCGAGGCTCGCCCTGCTGGCCGCGCTGCTCGCCCTGTGGCTCGCGGCCTGCAAGCCGCCGGAGAGCCCCGCGGCGGCGACCGGGGCGGGTAGCGCCGAAGGCGCCACCATCGCGCTGCGAACCGTCGGCGAGCTCAGCACTGGCGGCTTCGCCGTGGAGGTCACGGCCACGCGCGCGGGCGCTCCGCTCGCAGGCGCCGAGGTCACCATCGTCGGCGAGATGACCCACGCCGGCATGCCCAGGCTGACGTGGCCAGCCCCGGAGGTCGGGCCGGGCCTCTACCGCCTCGATCACCTTCAGCCCGACATGCCGGGGGACTGGATCATCACCGCAGAGCTCGTGCCAGAGGCCGGCGGCAAGGTCACCGCCGAGCTGTTCTTGTCAGTACCGCGCTGATGGTCTCGGGTGCGCGCCAGCGGCCGGACGGCCTCGAGCTCGAAGTCTTGTCCGGACCCATCGCTCCACAGCCCCGCGGCTTCGACCTGCTGCGCCTGCCTGGGCTCAGGCGCCTGGCGCGCTTCAAGTACGCCCGGCTGCTGTTCCAGCTGCCGCTGCTCCTGCTGG
>CAYYOK010000217.1:0-2433 GCA_964473205.1 uncultured bacterium
ATCACGCGCAGCCCGCTCACCCCCTCCACCAGCGGTTGGCGGCTGGCGCCGTCGGGCCGCCGGTAGAGCTGCCACGTACCGCTCCCGTCCGCTGCCGACTCGAAGGTGAGCCGTCTCAGCAGTGGCGGCCCGGCGACCCGCTCGTCGAAGAAGCTCAAGCCGAGGGTGTCCTCGCCTTCGGCGCCCGATCCGGCCAGCCCTACCGCCAGATGCGTCTCCGACGACCAAGGCCCCGGCTCGTGGCCGCCCGGCTGCCAGACCAGCGCGCTCAGGGGGCTGGAGCCCGCGAGGCCGATCTCCTCCGAGAGCAGCTCTGCGGCGAGGTCGACGGCGGTGCGGCGTGCGAGGACGTCGGTCAGCATGGCCGCCTGACCGCGCTCGCCTCGCAGGGCGGCGGCGGCGATGACGCCGACGAGGGCGGCGACGGCCAGGGCGACCAGAGCCTCGACCAGCGTGAAGCCGCCGCGCCTCCCAGCCAGCGGGCTCATGGCGAGCCTCCGGCGGTCGGCTCGGCCGGTTCGACCAGCGCGCCCGGTTCATCCGGTTCGACCGGCTCGGCGGGCGCAGCCGGCCTGAATGCCGCCGATTCGAGCCGCTGGTGCGCGACCACGGACGCGCCCACGCTGCGACCGCTCGTCAGCTGGATCTCGACCTCGATCCGGCGCAGCTCACACGCCGCGGATAGCGGGCAGTGGGCGCTGACCCGGCAGCTCCACCCCGCCGGCAACCAAGGGGCGGCGAGGCATTCGGCGTCGTCCGTGGCCAGCAGGCTGCGCAGGCCCGCCTCGAAGGCGAGCAGGCTGGTGGCAGTCCGCGTCTCGATGCTGCTCCTGGTCGCCCGCAGGTTGGTCACCTGGAGCCCGCTGAACGCCGCCACAACGAGCGCCAGCATCCCGAGGGCGATGACGACCTCGACCAGCGTCAGGCCCGACCGCCCGCGGTTGGCGCTCGTCATCAGCGTCGCTCCACGCGCACGCGGCCGAGGCTCGAGACGACGACCGCCGCGCTGCCGCGCCAGCCCCGCAGCACCACGGTGGAGCTGATCACGCCGCCACCTGCGCAGGTGCGTCCGCTGCCGGACGGCAGCCAGACCAGGCCGCCCGACGGCCAGGACTCGAGCACCTGAACCCCTTGGTGGTCCGCGAGGCTCAGACGGCCGAGCTCCGCGCCGCCCCCGCACTGCGCCTCGGAGCCGCTCTGGCTGCGGCCGACGAAGCCGCCCGGCACCTGCACCACGGCCACGGCGTGGCCGCGCAGCAGCGCCTCGTGCCGGGCGCTCGTCAGCAACGCCCTCAGGGCGTTGGCGGCCCGCATCTCCGACGACGGCCGCAGCGCTCCCACGGCCGCGCCCGCACCGACGGCGACGATGCCAAGGACGAGGACCAGCTCCAGCAGAGTGAAACCGTCAACCGCCCTGCGGCGTCTGGGCGACGGCCGCGGAGCCAGCGACGCGAGGCCGCCGCAGCGACGCTTCTTGCTGTCGCTAGCGCGAAGGGTGACCGAGGCCGAGTTCGAGCGCATGCCGCCAGCGTAGCGGCGCGTTCTCCAAGGAGGCTGCGCCGGCTAGTCAGATGCCAAGGCTAGGTAGGCAGACCCTCAGCGCCCGACGAGACCGAGCTCGGTAGCGCGCCTGACGGCGCTGAGCCTGTCGCCGACCTCGAGCTTCTGGAACACCCTCTCGAGGTAGTCCTTGACGGTGTCGGGGCTCAGACCCAGGACCTTGGCGATCGCCTTGTTGCTCATCCCACGGCTCAGCAACACGAGGACCTCCTCCTCGCGACGCGTCAGCTCCGGCAGCGAGGTACGGGGCATCCAGTCGCGCCCCGGGTTCTTGAGTATCGCGCTGAGCAGCCGCGCCAGCTCCTTCGGCGCGGTCTCCTTCGACAGGAAGGCTGTGGCTCCGGCCTTGCGCGCGGCCTCGATCACGCCGGGCTCCTCGTGCGTGGTCAGCATCACGACGACCGGTGCCGCCTCGCGCTGGCGCAGGCGTCGACACACCTCGATGCCGTCGATACCCGGCATCCTGACGTCGAGCAGCACGACCTCGACGTCGCCCGAGGCAGGGTGCGCCAGGGCGCTCTCTCCGTCCTCGGCCTCACCGACCACGGCGTAGCCCTCGGCGGCAAGGGCCATCGTCAGGCCCAGGCGGAAGAGCGGATGGTCGTCCACCACCAGCACTCGCCGCACCTCGCTCATGGCGGCGGTCCCAGGTACGCGAGGAGGCTCGTGCCTTCGGCGGTCGACCCTTCGGCGACCAGCCTTCCGCCGTGCGCCTCCAGTACCCGGCGCGCGATGTAGAGGCCCAAGCCGCCGCTGCCGGCAGCGTAGCGACGTCCCGCGATCGAAGCGCCCTGGTCGTTGAACGGCTGAGCCAGCTCCTCGAGCGGGGCACCCAGGCCGGGCCCGTCGTCGCTGAGCCTCACCAGACCCTCG
>CAYYOK010000218.1:0-2314 GCA_964473205.1 uncultured bacterium
CTGGCGCGCTTCAAGTACGCCCGGCTGCTGTTCCAGCTGCCGCTGCTCCTGCTGGCCGTGATGGTGATCGTCGACGGGCTGACCGGCAGGCAGATCGCGCCGCGCAACGTCGCGACCACGACCGTGTGGCTTCACTACCGCGGCCTCGTCGTCGTAGCCCTGGCGCTGTTCGGCAACGCGTTCTGCGCCGCGTGCCCGCTGATGCTCACGCGCGGCGCCAGCCGTTGGCTGAAGCGACTGCTGCCGCGCTCCCTCGAGTGGCCGGCCAGGCTCAAGAGCAAGTGGTTGGTTCTCGGGCTGATGTTCATCTACTTCTTCGCCTACGAGCGCTTCGACCTGTGGGCGAGCCCGTGGCTGACCGCTTGGTTGGCGATCGGCTACTTCGGTGCCGCCCTGAGCGTCGACGCGCTGTTCAAGCCCGGCACCTTCTGCAGGTACGTCTGCCCGCTGGGCAACTTCAACTTCGTCTACTCCTCGCTCTCGCCCACCCAGATCGCCGCGGTCGACCACGACGTGTGCCGAAGGTGCGAGCACAAGCCGTGCCTGCACGGGCGCTACACGGCCGAGGCGGCTGGGGCGAAGGGGGGCGACGGCTCCCTCGCGTTCATACCTCTGGGCGAGATCGCGTCTCCCAACGGCACCGGCCGCTTCCCCGGCTGCGAGACCGACCTGTTCGTGCCGTCGATCGTGTCGAACATGGACTGCACCTACTGCCTCAACTGCGTCAGGGCCTGCCCCTACGACAACGTCGCCCTGGTACTGCGCGCGCCGGGCGGCGAGCTGGATCGTTCGCCGTGGGCGCGGCGCGGCCGCCTCGCCGTCATGGCTCTGGCGCTGGCGCTGAGCGTCTGGGGGGCCTTCAACGCGTTCGCCATGGTCGGCGCCTACTACGACCTGGCGGCGTGGCTCTCGGGCGCCACCGGCTCGCGCAGCGAGAGCCTGGTCCTGGCGCTGGTCTTCCTGGGGATCACGGCCCTCGGCGTCCTCGCGATCGTCGCGGCGTCGGTCGCTTCCGACCGGCTCGGCGGCGCCAAGTCGGGCCCGCGAGCGGCGTTCGAGCGCTGGGGTTACGTCTTCGTGGCGAGCGGGTTCGGTTTCTGGGGTGCCCACTACCTGTTCCACGCCTTGACAGGCGCGCTTTCGATCGTGCCGGTGATGCAGCACTTCTTCGAGCTCCGCGGCTTCGGCGTCGACCCGAACTGGCGACTCGCGCAGGTAGTGCCGAGCGCCTGGCTCTTCCCCCTGCAGGCGGCCGTCTCCGGTGCGAGCGCTCTGCTCGCGGCCGTCTATGCGGCGAGGATCGCGGTGCGCGACTTCGGCAGGCGCGGCGTGCTGGCGCTGTGGCCAGTGCTGCTCCTCGTGGTCGTCCTGGCGGCTCTGCAGGTCGCGCTGTGGGCGCAGCCGATGGAGATGCGCGGGACGCTGATGGGACCGATGTGACTGACCGTGTGACGGAAGGTGCGACCGACGATCCGAACGACGACCTGAACGGCGCTGCCCTAGGCGGCTCGCGGGTGGTAGCTTGGCGGCCAGGCATCGCGCTGCTGCTCGCCGCGGTGCTGGTCCTGGCCGGCGCCTTCGGGCGCTCCAGCGCGGAGGGTGGGTCTGACGCAGCGGTGACAGCCGTCGAGTTCGCGCCACCCGCATGCGTCTACGCCGACGAAGACGCTCCACTCAGCGGCTACGACCAGTGGGCGTACACGCTGCTCGACACGCGCTACAGGCTCGCGCCCGACTACGTTCCCCCCGACCTCGTCGCGGTGGAGCCCACCCGGGCCGGCGGCTCCGCGTCCGATCCGGCCTTCCGGGTCAGGGCTCTGGTCGTCGACGACCTGCTCTGGCTGCTGAGCGCGGCGCGCTCGGCGGGCACGCCACTGGCGGTCCAGTCCGCGTACCGCAGCTACGCGTACCAGGAGAGCACGTTCGCGTTCTGGGTGGCTCAGGACGGCGAGGAGCGGGCGCTGCTCACCAGCGCCAGGCCGGGGCATTCGGAGCACCAGCTCGGCACGGCTCTCGACTTTCGCTCGGAGGGTGGCCCGCCGGCTTGGGACCTCGAGGACTGGGCCCTGGAGCCTGCGGGAGCGTGGCTGGCCGAGAACGCCCACCGCTACGGCTTCGTCATGAGCTACCCGCGCGACGCTTCGCGCCTGAGCTGCTACTCGTACGAGCCCTGGCACTTCCGGTACGTAGGGCGCGAGCTGGCCGCCAACATCCACACCTCTGGCCTCGTGCCGCGCGTCGCGCTGTGGCGCATGCTCGCGCAGGCGGTGGCCGATGAGTGAGGCCAGATCCGCCGTCGCCTGGCGCCGGCGCC
>CAYYOK010000219.1:0-2279 GCA_964473205.1 uncultured bacterium
CTGAGGGTGCCCGGATCCAGGGTGCAGTCGTCATCGGTGAAGTGGAGGACGCGGCCGCGGGCGCGCGCCGCTGCGCGGTTGCGCGCGGGTCCGGGGCCGCGCGGGCCGTCGTTCTCGGTGATGATCACGTCGAACGTCGGAGGGCGTGCGGCCAGCTCCGCTTCCAGTGCCTGACGCGAGCCGTCGCCGGCCCCATCCAGGCAGACGACCCACTCGAACAGCTCCGGCTGCAGCTCCTGGCTGCGCAGGCTCGCCAGCTTGGCCAGCAGCGCGGCCGCGCGGTCGCGGCTGGCCGTGACGACGCTGATCGCGGGTGCCCCGGCCGCGACCACGTCCACCGGTTCAGCCACGCTCCGGCCTCGCATCCCGGATCGCCTCGCGCGCGCCCTGCGCGTAGGCCATCTCCCAGCGGTACAGGTGCTCGCCCATGAGGCGGCGCGCCCACGGCCCGAGCAGCAGCCGCTTCAGAGCGAGGCTGAGCGGGTGGACGCCGAGCGCCATCGCGATCTCGAAGCTGCGGTGCTTGCGCCACACCTGCACGTGCGCGCGCCCGGCCGAACGCGCCTTCGCCGCCAGGTTATCGACGAAGCCGTCGTGCCAATGCTCGACGACGGCGCCCTCGACCAGCGCGAAGATCGCGCCGGCCCGCTTGAGGCGGTAGGCGAGGTCGGGGTCCTCGCCGCCGTAGGTGTCGAAGCTCTCGTCGTAGCCGCCGACGCGCCGGAACAGCTCTTTGCGCAAGCTGGTCGAGTTGCCGGAAACGTTCCACCAGCCCTGCAGCCTTGCGACCGGAAAGCCGAACTCCAGGCCCTCGGGGAGCACCTGAGCCGTGACGCCGACCCTGTCAGGCTGCTGATGCAGCGCCAGGTTGGCGGCCAGCCAGCCGGGCCTGGCGATGACGTCGTCGTCGGAGAACAGCAGCAGCTCGGCCGCCGCCAGCTCGGCGCCGCGGTTGCGGGCGTAGGCGGCGTGCCTACCCGGCGCGGTCGTCCAGCTGAGGCGGTACGGGGGGCGGTACTGCTCGAGGAACGCCTCGGTGTCGTCGCTGCACGCGTCGGCGACGACGACCACCTCGAAATCGAGCGTCTCGGCCTCGAGCGCGGCGAGCTTGCGCTGCAGGAGCGCACGGCGGTCGTGCGTGGGCACGATCACCGAGATGACCGGCTCGCCCGCCCACCCGTGGCGCCTCAGGTCCGTCATCTCCCGTCGGCAGCGGGGCTGAGGAAGTTGGCCAGCAGAGCCTTGCCGTGCTCGGTGAGAACGCTCTCCGGGTGGAACTGCACGCCCCAGATCGGGTGGTCCTTGTGCTTGAGGCCCATCAGCACGCTGCCGTCGGCCTCGTCGGTCCAGGCGATGGCGCTCAGCTCGTCCGGCAGGTCCTCCACCACCAGCGAGTGGTAGCGCGTCGCCACGAAGGGGCTGGGCAGGCCGGCGAACGGTCCGGTGCCGTCGTGCCTTACCGCGGAGGTCTTGCCGTGCATCAGGTTGCGCGCCCTGACGACCTTGGCGCCGAAGGCCGCCCCGATGGCCTGGTGACCGAGGCAGACGCCCAAGGTCGGCACCGTGGGCCCGAACTCCCTGACCACGTCCACGGTCATGCCCGCCTCGGAGGGCGTGCACGGCCCGGGTGACAGGACGATGCGGTCGGGCGCGAGGCGCCTGACCTCGCCCGAGTCGAACGCGTCGTTGCGCCATACGACCGCCTCGGCACCGAGCTCGGCGAGGTACTGGACGAGGTTGAACGTGAACGAGTCGTAGTTGTCGACGACGAGGACCCGCACGGCTCAGGCCAACCCTTCGGTGGCGAGCGCGACGGCGCGGCGCAACCCGGCGAGCTTGTTGAGGCACTCCTGCCACTCCGACGCGGGATCGGAGTCGGCGACGATCCCGGCTCCCGCCTGCAGGTGCATGCGCCCGCCCGTCACCACCACCGTGCGCAGGGTCAGCGCCATGTCCATCGAGCCGGAGACCGACAGGTAGCCGAAGGCTCCGGCGTAGGGTCCGCGGCGGGTCGTCTCGAGCTCCTCGATGATCTCCATCGCCCTGATCTTCGGCGCGCCCGAGGCGGTGCCCATCGGCAGCGCGGCCGCGAGGGCGTCGAGCGGCGTGCGTCCGTCGTCGAGCTCGCCCGTGATGGCCGAGACGATGTGCATGACGTGGCTGTAGCGCTCGACGCGCATCAGGTCGGTGACCTTGACGCTGCCGGGCCGGCTGACGCGCCCCAGGTCGTTGCGGCCGAGATCGACGAGCATCACGTGCTCGGCGCGCTCCTTCTCGTC
>CAYYOK010000220.1:0-2247 GCA_964473205.1 uncultured bacterium
GCGCTTCTGCCTCGACGCCCTTGAGGAGGCGCTGGAGCGTTATGGGCAACCGGAGGTCTTCAACAGCGACCAGGGCAGTCAGTTCACCTCGCACGCCTTGACCAGCGTGCTGGAGGCCCGGAACATCCGGATCAGCATGGACGGCAAGGGCAGTTGGCGGGACAACGTCTTCATCGAGCGATTCTGGTGGAGCCTGAAGTACGAGCACGTCTACCTGCACGCCTACGACGACCTGCACGTCGCCAGGGAAGGAATCGGCAGCTACATCGAGTACTACAACCACGACCGGCGGCACTCCAGCCTGGACAAGCTCACGCCCGTTCAGGCATACGAGCGGAAGTCGCCCAATGCCGCAGCAGCGGCTCCAATCCCTGCTGGCTTGGCCTCTGGCCCTGCCCCGCTGGGGTCGTGGTAACACTTAGGAACTAGGGGAAGCCTGTCTAAGAACGGGGTCCAGGGCTCTCGCCAACACCGTGCTCGCGCAGATGCCCAACAAGCACAAGAAGGTCCTACGCAGCGCCACCCGCCCCGGCGGTCTACCCCCAAGCGCGCTGCCGTTCAGGAACGTCAGCGAGGAAGCCAGCTACATCACGCGGCACATCCTCACGCTCCTCGAGTCCGGCGCGCCCGCCGACGAGATCGCCGTCCTCTACCGCTCGAGCTACCTCAACATCCCCCTACAGGCCGCCCTGCTCAGGGAAGGCGTGCCGTTCAAGACGTACGGCGGCTCGAGCCTCACCAGCACCGCGCACGTGCGCGACATCCTCGCGTTCCTCCGCATGATCATGAACCCCGAGGACCGCCTAGCAGTAAGCCGCGTGCTCGCCCTGCACCCCGGCATCGGGCCCGCCACCGCCGACAAGATCAGCGAGGTCCTCACCTTCAACGCCGCCGAGGAGCTCGACGAGCTCGCCGGCACCGCCCGCGCCAACCAACGCGAGAGCCTACACGCGGTCGCCAACCTCATCCTCGACTGCTGGGCCTCAGGCACGCACGGCGTCATCCCGACCCTGATCGAGTACTACCAGCCGATCATGGAGCGCCAGTACGACGACCCCGAACAGCGCATGCGCGACCTCACAGCCTTCCAGGAGATCGCCAGCCAGTACGAGGACCTAAGCCTGCTCGTCAGCGACCTCATGCTCGCCAGCAACGCCGGCGACCACGGCAAGGTAGACACCGTCACCCTCTCCACCGTCCACGCCGCCAAAGGCCTCGAGTGGGACCACGTGATCATGCTCGGCGCCAACGACAGCAGCCTCCCGCACTACAAGGTCCTCAACGAAGGAGGACCCGAAGGCCTCAACGAAGAACGCCGCCTCGCCTACGTCGCCATCACCCGCGCCCGCGAGACGCTCCTCGTCACCTACCCCACCGCCCCAGCGCCCGGGAAGGAAGAACCGCAGGAGATCAGCCGCTTCATCAACCACCTCGCGCCCGAAGCGCTGAAGGCTGCATAGGAGCCGCCGTGAGCAAGACCGACTTCAAGAACGAACTCGAGCTCCAAGACCTCATCGCAGCCGACCCGACGATCATCCCCGCCAACGCCTGCCGCTCACCCGAGCCCAGGCGCTGGCTGCTCGTGCAGCGAGAGGCGCGCATCCCCAGCCCCGCCGATACCACGTCGCTGTGGGCGGTCGACTTCCTGCTACTTGACCAGGACGCCATGCCCACCCTCGTAGAGGTCAAACTCGCCACCCCAGGCAAGACCGCTCGCAGGCAATGCCTTGGGCAGATGCTCGACTACCTCACCGGCGCACGAGCCGCCTGAGATGCACAAGCCCTGGCAGCCGCCTACGCAGCCACGTCGACGGACGACCAGCACACCCTCGCCCAGCACGCGAGCATGGCGCCGCGCGAGTTCTGGCGACGCGCCGAAGAGAACCTACAGGCTTCCCGAGCCAGGCTCATTTACGCCGCCAGCCAGGTTTCGACGGAGATGTTCGCCACCATCGAGCTCCTCAACTCGCAGCACAGGACCATCGAGGCGTACGCGGTCCGGGTTAGCCGCGCTAGGGGTGGTCGAGTCTTCGGCCTTACCGCCCGTCGGCCCCAGCCCCGCAAGACCCCTTCGCAGGTCAAGCCTAAGGCGAAGCGAGATCCGCACCAAGTGCTCGAGTCCGCGCAGGTCGAGGCGCATTTGGAGCGCTTCAAAGGAGCGCAGACCCGCGGCTGGTGCAGCTCACGCGCTTAGTGTCGCGGCCGGTCGTATCTTGACCCGGTCGGGCCGGTTGGATTTTGACCCTC
>CAYYOK010000221.1:0-2204 GCA_964473205.1 uncultured bacterium
AGGCGGCCGTCCTCGCCGTTGGCGGCAGCCGGGGCGGGCCGCGCCCCTGCGCCCTGAGAAGCAGCGGAAGGCGGCGCGGTCTGGCCCTTCTGGGGTGCGTCCGAGCCGGCAGCCGCGGCGTCAGGGGTCTGCTGCGCGTCTGCGGTCGGGGGCGTGGTCGCGGGCGCGCTTGCCGCAGCCGGAGCCTCGGCCTGGGCGGGCTCCTTCTCGGCCGGCGGGGCCGCGGCGGCGCTCTCGCCTGCCGCCTCGAGCACGACCAGCACCGAGCCGACCTTGGCCTGGGCGCCCTCCTTGACGTTGACCTGCTTCACGACGCCGGCGGCGGTCGACGGCACCTCGACGACGGCCTTGTCGGTCTCCAGCTCGACGAGCGGCTGGTCCTTCTGGACTGTGTCGCCGGGCTTGACCAGAACGGTGACGACGGTCCCCGACTCTACGCCTTCGCCGACCTCCGGCAGTTTCACTTCGGTAGCCACGACGCTTCCTCTCGCTCTCTAGTCCGTATACGGGTCGCGCTTGGCGGGATCGATGCCGAGCTGCTCGCGCGCTGCCAACACCGACTTGGCCTCGTACTCGCCCTGCTCGCTCAGCGCCTGGAGGGTCGCCAGCACGATGTGCTTGGCGTCGACCTCGAAGAAGTCGCGCAGCTCCTCGCGCGCCTCGCTGCGGCCGTAGCCGTCGGTGCCGAGGGCGATGAGCGGCTGCTTGACGTGCCTGGCCAGCGCGTCCGGCAGGATCTTCATGTAGTCGGACGCCGCCACGATCACGCCCTTGGCCGCGCCGAGCGCACGCCTGATGTAAGGCTCCTTCGGCTTCTCCACCGGGTTGAGCCGGTTGTGGCGCTCGGTCCTGAGCGCGTCGCGGTGGAGCTCCTTGTAGGAGGTCGCGCTCCACACGGTGGTCGCGACGCCGTAGTCGCGCTCGAGGATCTCCTGCGCTTCGAGCACGCTGAGCATGATGCTGCCGGAGCCGAAGAGCTGAGCGTGGCGCTTGGCGCGCTTGAGGCTGGCGGGGCGGAACTTGTAGAGGCCCTTGAGCACGCCCTCCACGAGCTCCTCGCGCGACAAGTGGTCGGGCGCGCCGGGTTGCGGGTAGTTCTCGTTGCCGACCGTGAGGTAGTAGAAGACGTCCTCGCGCTCCTGGTACATGCGGCGCAGGCCGTCGCGGACGATGATCGCAAGCTCGTGCGCGAACGAGGGGTCGTAGGCGACGAGGTTGGGCACCGTGTAGCCGATCACGTGCGAGTGGCCGTCCTGGTGCTGCAAGCCCTCGCCGGCGAGGGTGGTGCGGCCGGCCGTGGCTCCGACGAGGAAACCCTTGGCGCGGCTGTCGCCGGCCGCCCAGATCAGGTCGCCGACGCGCTGGAAGCCGAACATCGAGTAGTAGAGGAAGAACGGCACCATGTTGACGCCGTAGTTGGCGTAGGCGGTGCCGGCAGCGATGAACGAAGCCATCGAGCCCGCCTCGGTGATGCCCTCCTCGAGGATCTGGCCGTCGTGCGACTCCTTGTAGTAGAGCAAGTTGGCGCTGTCGACCGGCTCGTAGAGCTGCCCGACGGGCGAGTAGATCCCGATCTGCCTGAACAGGGCCTCCATGCCGAAGGTCCTGGCCTCGTCGGGGATGATGGGCACGATCAGCTTGCCCCAGGTCTCGTCCCTGAGCAGCTTGCGCATCAGGTTGACGACGACCATCGTGGTGGAGATGGCGCGGTCGTCGGAGCTCGCCATGAACTCCTCGATCACGTCGGCGGCAGGAGCCTCGATCGGCTCGGCCGCGACCTGGCGGCTGGGCAGGAAGCCGCCCAGCGCCTCGCGCCTGTCGAGCAGGTACTCGATCTCGGGGCTGTCCACAGGCGGCCTCAGGAACGGCGCGTTGGCGATCTCGTCGTCGGAGACCGGCAGGTCGAAGCGGTCACGGAAGGCGCGCAGCTCGTTCTCGTCGAGCTTCTTCTGCTGGTGGGTGACGTTCTGCGCCTCGCCGGCCGAGCCCATGCCGTAGCCCTTGACGGTGCGGGCGAGGATCACCGTCGGCTGGCCCTCGTGCTTGGTAGCGCGCTCGAAGGCCGCGTAGATCTTGACCGGATCGTGACCGCCGCGGTTCAGGCGGTTGAAGTCGGCGTCGCTGAAGTCCTCGACCAGGCGCTTGAGCTCCGGCGTGTTGAAGAACTTCTCCTTGAGCTCGGGGCCGCCGAACGCCGCGTAGCG
>CAYYOK010000222.1:0-2172 GCA_964473205.1 uncultured bacterium
AACACCTGGCCGCGTTGTTGGAGCGAACCGGCGCGCCTCCTGAGCAACTGGTGCTTGAGGTCACCGAGCGGATCGCGATCGATGACATCGAGTCGTCCGCCGGCATCCTCGAACGCGTGCGGGCCATGGGCGTTCGGATCGCCTTGGACGACTTCGGCAAAGGGTACTCGTCGCTCGGGACGCTCGACCGTCTGCCGATCGGCTACCTGAAGATCGACGCCGGCTTCGTGCGCGGGATCGGACGCAAAGCGAAGGAAGAGCACCTCATCCGCGCCATCGCCGGTTTCTCCCGCGGCATCGGCATCCCCCTCGTGGCCGAAGGCATCGAGGACGAAGAGCAGCGGGCATGGCTCTTGAGCGAAGGCGTGCGCTACGGTCAGGGGTACCTCCTGGCTCGACCCGGACGGCCGCAGCAGATGCCGGCGCTGCGCCACCTCGTGCGCAACCCCAGCTCCACGCTGTGGGACGACGCTTGGGCCGACGCCGCGCACGACCGGAACCCGAACTGAAGCGCCGTTGCGCCCCTCGAACGTCAAGCCCGTGTTCACCAGACTTCATGAAGGCGTCATCCCCGTTGAGTAGAACGGAGTGTGAAGGACGCCACATCCGAGCCGGCGTCGCGCATGGCCACAAGCATGGTTCGTCCGCGCGCGGTTCGTCTTGGTCGTCCCCTGGGAGGTGCATCGTGAACCCACGTCTTCGCGCCGCGTCGCGCATGCTCGTGACGCCCGCCGATCCGCCGCTGCGACCCGCGACCCGTGAGCCGCGCAAGAGTCAGGCGACGGTCGCCGTTCGTGCCGCTCTCTTCGCGCTGGTCTGCGTGCTGGTGGCGCCGGCCGTGCTCGGCACCGCGGTCGCTCAGGAACTCCCCGCCAACGCTCAGGAAGCGATCGACCGCGGCGAGGCCGCCATGGCCGAGGCGCTGGCCACCTACGAAGCTCAGTACCCGGACCGTCCGCTGTGGCAGCGGGCCTTCCGCGAAGGCCGCACGGCCGTCTCGCTGGCGCCCGGTCACCCGGCGCCGCTTCGCTTCCTCGCCGAGGCCTACAGCCGCGCCAACTGGCACGGGCCGGCGATGGACAGCTGGTACGCCTTCGTGGACGCAGGAGGCGCGCTGGATGACGAAGCGCGCGAACTGGTGTCCGTGTCCGGCAACGCCGTGGCGTACGCCGCCTACCAACAGGGAGACAAGGAGCGCGCCGCGGCGCTCTACACAGGCGTGCTCGACTTCGTCCCAGACGACCTCGAAGCGCATAGGTGGCTGGGCCGGGTCCTGCTCGAACTCCGCCGCCCGGAGCAGGCGGTGGCGGCGTGGCGGACGTTGACCGAGCTGGCGCCGGAGGACAAGGCAGCTGCGTACTTCCTCGAAGTCTCCCAGGCTCAGGCTCGGTGGGGCATCGAGGCGGCCGACGCGTTCTACCAGGGCGTCAACTACTACGAGGCCGGCGACATGACGCGCGCGCGCCTTCGCTTCGCCGAGGCAACCGCTCGGAACGACCGCTTCGCGGCCGCCTGGGCGTGGCTCGGACGCGTCGCGTACGAGCAGGGGCACTACGAGGACGCGGCCCGCGCGTACGAACGCGCGGTGCAGCTCGAGCCCGCCAACGAGACCTACGCTTGGTTCCTGCGCGACTCCGAACGGCTCGCCGGCGAGGAGTGAGCGCGGCCCTCAGCCTTTGCCTTCGAGCCAGTTCGGACCCATCGCTGCGTCCACCTTCAGCGGCACACGCAGGGGCAGCGCCGTAGTCATGATCTCGACCGTGGTCGCCAAGGTCTCGTCGGCCTGATCCGCCGGAGCCTCCAACACCAGTTCGTCGTGGACCTGGATCAGGAGTCGCGCCGTGCCGCCCACGTCGCGCAGGCGCTGGTGGAGACGGACCATGGCGACCTTGATCAGGTCCGCGGCGCTGCCCTGGATGACCGTGTTGATGGCGAGACGCTCACCCAGCAGCCGCTGGTTGCGGTTGCGCGAGCGCACCTCGTCGATGGCGCGACGGCGCCCGAGGATCGTTCGGACGTACCCATGTTCCTCGGCTTCGCGCACGCACGCTCGCAGGAAGCGGTCGAGCCCGACGTACGTGGCCTTGTAGGCCTCGATGAACGCTGCTGCGTCCGCCTGCGGGATGCGCAGCGTTCGCGCCAGGCCGAACGCGCTCTGACCGTAGATGATGC
>CAYYOK010000223.1:0-2151 GCA_964473205.1 uncultured bacterium
TTCCTTCGCCTGCGTCCGCTGAGGGTGGGCCGTCATCGCCTGCTTCCGCGGCGGCTCCACCCGGGGCCTCCAACCGGAACCCACCCACCTCGAGGCCAACGAGATCGACGGACGACGCACGCACCTCCAGGTGGTCGCCTTCGCGGGCGGGCGCGACGCTCGCCTGCAGGGATCCACCGCCGTACGTCGCGCTGGCGTCCAGGCGGATCGAGGTGCTGCGCCGTGTGTCGGTAGCGTCGCCGTTACCGTTCTCGGGATCTGTCGGGGGAGCGGTCGTGGTCACCGTGAAGCGCGCGTCGAGGTTCTCGAGAGGAAGGCCGGCCGCTGCGCCGGCGCCCGTGGCGCGACCCTCGATGACTGGCGCGTTCCAACCAGTGACTTTCAGCTCGACGTCGGCGTCGCCCGTCACGTCGAACGGAAGACCATCCGGGGCGGCGTCGCGGGTCAACCACGCGGTCGCGTCCGCCAGCGTGGGCGCCGCCGTTCCGTTCACGTCGTAATGCCGGTTCGCCACGTTGACGGTGCCGGTCGCGTGCACCGGTCCGCCGAGCGCCTGGCCCGATACATCCGCCACCAGCACGGGGTAGCGAAGCAGTACGGTTCCGCCGATGTCCCGCACCTGAAGGCCGGCTGCGTCGACCGCCCCCCCGTCCAGCTCGAAGTCCCCTTCGATCCGTTGACCGTCGATGCGCAAGCTGCCGCTCGCGGTTCCCGCGACCGCCCCCTCCCACCAGTGCCGGGCGAGCGTCGTGTCGGCGCGGGGGATGGAGAGCGCGACGACGCCGCTCATGAGGTCGTACCTGCCGGTCACCTCGCCGCTGCCTTCGGCCGTAGCGACGGAAGCGGCGAAGCGCAGTGCGCCGGGCTCCTCCTCGACACGCACGTCCTCGATACTCAGGTCCGGCAGTTCGAAGGGAACCTGCACCACGCGCACGTCGACGTTCTTCAGGTCGATCTCGCCTGGCAGCACGCGCAGCGATGGACCGACGGCGCCGTTCCCGCCGTCTTCCGGCAGGAGGCCGGCTAGGTCGACGGTGCCGCTTGCCTGGTCGAGCACCACGTCGAGGGGCAGCTCGCCTCCTAGCAACGACGGCAGGAAGTACCCGAGCTCGAGGCGCTCGGCGCGGACGTCTGCGCCGCGGCCGCGGATGGTCACGCCTTCCAGCGCCACGCCGCGCCAGGCGTTGCCGCTGCTGGCGTCGTACGTCACCTCCAGCCCGTTGGCGGCCAAGAGCCCGGTGACGCGCCGCAGCAAAGCGTCGCGCACGGGCCCGAACCCCGGCGCGAGCGCGAGGAGGCCCAGCGTGAGCGTCACGGCTGCGACGGTGAGTAGGGTTCGTCGGCGCATCGGTTGGGCTGGGCGGTTCCTTCTGGGGTGAAGAGGTCGGGGCGAATCGGCTTCGAGGCGGCAGGAACCCCGTTCCCTACGCGCATCGTCCGGTGTCGAGCGTACCACGGGCGCATGAGAAACCGCCGTCTGGGAGGGGTGCGGTAGCATGGCGGCGTCATGCGAGACGGCGACGCGCGAACGGCGCACGAGACTGGGTCGAGACGCATCACGGCCATCGTTGGAGGGCGCGTGCAGGGCGTCGGGTTCCGCGCCTTCACCCGTAGCCAAGCCGTGGACCTGGGCCTGTCCGGGCACGTCGAGAACCTGCCCGACGGCCGTGTGGAAGTGGTGGCCGAAGGGTATGTCGACGACCTCGAACTCCTGCTGGTGCGGCTCCGTACCGGGCCGACGCATGCAGAGGTGCGCTCGATCGAGGTGGAGTGGGGCGATCCGGGAGGGGTGCGTGGGTTCTTCATCTACTGATCCGACCGCGGACTCGGCGAACGTCTCGCCGGGAGGTCCCGTCGGCGACGGCCCCAGCGTGCCCGCGCCCCTCGACGACGCAGTGCTGGCGCGCGTGCCGGGCGTGCTCGGGCAGATCGCCAGGGAGCGCGCCGAGGATTACCGCGGCGTGCCCTTCGACTTGGGCCCCAGGCTGGTGGCGACGTGGGCCGCGAGGGTGGCGTCGGACGGTCGGCCGCGGTTCGCCGCGGCGCTGCGGCGACGGATCCGGGGCTTGGCTTCGAGCGCTTCGACGAACCCCACACCCCTTGCCGTGATCGCGGAGGTGAAGCGCGCCAGCCCGTCGCAGGGCAGCATCG
>CAYYOK010000224.1:0-2101 GCA_964473205.1 uncultured bacterium
TGGTGGAGCTGAGGGGATTCGAACCCCTGACCTTCTGAATGCCATTCAGACGCGCTCCCAACTGCGCCACAGCCCCATGGCAGACCACCACCGCCTCGAATAGCGCGAGGCAGACGCTAGTCTACCGAGCAACCGCCCACCTGTAAAGCGATGACAGCCCACTGTTGCATTAGTTGACCAATCCTGTAAGCTATCCGAACCGTGTCCCCATTGACCGCTCTCGCCTGCGTCCTCCTGCTCCTCGCCATCACGACCTACGCAGGGCTGGCGTGGCAACGGCGGCGCGGCAGACTCCTAGACACCCCAGCCAGCGACTACGTCGACGACAAGGCGCTAGGCATCGAGCTGGGCGAGAGCGTGACCCTGCTGCAGTTCTCCACCCGACTCTGCGCGCAATGCAAGCCGACACACACGAAGCTGTCCCGTCTAACCAGCGAGCATCCAGGCGTCAAGCATCACGATGTCGATCTCAGCGAGAACTTCGCCACCGCGCAGCGCTACAAGATCATGCAAACTCCGACCGTGCTGGTGCTCGATCCACGCGGTCGAGTGATCCGCCGCATCGGCGGGCCACCGCAACTCGCCGAACTCTCGGCTTTCCTCGCCGATGTGACCCGCCACCCATCTCTAGGCGTACCCCGCGAAGAGCGCGCTCATGCAGCCTGAGACCTCGACCGAGCCGTCGCTCATAGACGCCAGAGGTCCCCGCTTCGGCGCCGCCATAACCAGCGTCCTGCTGCTGGCCGTCCTCTTCCTTTCCCTCAGCGGCTCGCCGCAACAGTCCGGAGCGGCCGGGTTGGCGACCCCCGCCTTCCTGCTGCTGGCGTTGCTCGCGCTCTCCTTCGCCTGGGGCGCCTTCGCCGGCGTCCGTCGGCACCCTTACAGCCTGCTGTTCCGGCGGCTGGTGCAGCCGCGTCTGAGCCCGGCCACCGAGTTCGAGGACCTGGCTCCGCCGACCTTCGCCCAGTTGGTCGGCTTCCTGGTCTCCTCCGCCGGACTGCTCCTGGCGGCGCTCGGCCTCCCCTGGGGCCTGCCTCTGGCGGCCGCCGCGGCTTTCGTCGCCGCGTTCCTCAACGCCGCCTTCGGCTACTGTCTAGGCTGCCAACTCTACCTGCTCCTGGCGCGGCTGCGCGGCGCGCGTGCCTGAGCACGACCTGCCGAGGAGCGTGATCCCTGAGGTGCCCAAGAACGTTCACGCGAACATCGCCGACGCCTTCGGGAAGACCCCGCTGGTGCGCCTGAACCGGCTCACGGAGGGGATCGACGCCGAGGTGTACGTCAAGCTCGAGTTCTACAACCCCGGCTCGAGCGTCAAGGACCGCCTCGCCGTCTCGATCGTCGACCACGCCGAAGCCGAGGGCTCGCTGCAGCCGGGTGGCGTCATCGTGGAGGCGACGAGCGGCAACACCGGCATCGGCCTGGCGCTGGTAGGCGCGGCTCGCGGCTACCGGGTGATCCTCACCATGCCGGAGAACCTCAACCTCGAGCGGCGCCAGCTCATGCGCGCCTACGGGGCCGAGGTGATCCTGACTCCCGTGGCCGAGGGCATGCAGGGCTCCGTGGACAAGGCCGTCGAGATCGTCGGGAACACGCCTGGCGCGGTTCTGGCCAACCAGTTCGAGACCCCGGCCAACGCGGCGATCCACCGGAGGACCACCGCCATCGAGATATGGGAGGACACCGGTGGCGAGATCGACATCTTCGTGGCCGGCGTCGGCACGGGTGGCACCATCACCGGCGTCGGCCAGGTGCTGAAGGAGCGCAAGCCCGGCGTGCAGGTCATCGCGGTGGAGCCGGCCGAGTCGCCGATGCTGAGCGAGGGCAGGTTCGGACCGCACAAGATCCCCGGCATCGGCCCGAACTTCCGCAGCCCGGTGTTCGATCAGAGCGTAGTGGACGAGATCGTCACCGTGCCGAGCGAGGCCGCGGCCGAGACCGCCCGCCAAGCAGCCCGGCTCGAGGGCATCCTCTCGGGCATCTCGGGCGGCGCCGCCATCCACGCAGCCCTGGAGATCGCCAGACGGCCGCAGAACGCCGGCAAGACCGTGGTCCTGGTGATACCCGACTCGGGCGAGCGCTACCTGACCACCTACCTGTTCAA
>CAYYOK010000225.1:0-2100 GCA_964473205.1 uncultured bacterium
GGAGCTCTGCTAGTCGGACGATCGGCGGATCAGCCCGCCAACCACCCACCGTCGATGTTGTAGTAGGCGCCCGTGATGTACGAGGCGCTGTTGGAGAGCAGGAACGCTATCGGCTTCGCCATCTCCTCTGGCGTCGCGAAGCGCCCCATCGGAGTGACGGCGAGCATGCCGGCGCTCGCGCCCTCGTCCTTGGTGATGAAGTCGGTCATCGCCGTGAACACGACCCCTGGGCCGATCGCGTTGATGCGTATCCCCTGCTTGGCGTAAGTCAAGGCAGCCGACTTGGTGAACCCGATCAGGGCGTGCTTGCTGGTGCAGTAGGAGGGGTCGCCCGGGAAGCCGCGCGCGCCTGCGACGCTCGACACGTTGACTATCGAGCCGCCGCCGTTCTTCAGCATGTGCGGCACGGCGTGCTTGGTGCCGAGGAAGACGCCGCTGACGTTGATGTCCTGCACCTTCTCGAAGGCGCTCAGCTCGACCTCGTGCAGAGGTACTGGCGGTCCCGCCGCGGCGATGCCGGCGTTGTTGACCAGGTAGTCGAGGCGGCCGTAGTTGGTGATGGCCGTGTCGACCATCGCCTTGACCTCGGCCTCGTTGGAGACGTCAGCGTGGACGAAGACGGACTTGCCGCCGGCCTCCGTGATCAGCTTGGCGGTCTCCTTGCCGCCGGCATCGCTGTAGTCGGCGACGACGACCGCGGCACCGCGGTGAGCGAGCTCCAGCGCCGTCGCCCTGCCGATCCCTGAAGACGCTCCCGTGACGATGGCTACCTTGCCTGCGAACTCGGACATGACATCACGCCCTTTCGCTCCAGGCTATCCGGAAGTGGCTAGGGCTTATGACCCGGCTTGCTTCGCGTCACGCGCGGGCAACTGGTACGAGCCGACCTCCGACCTGAACGCGACCGCCAGGCGGTTCCAGGCGTTGATGGTCGTGACGGCTAGGGTCAGGTCGACGAGCTCCTTCTCGCTGAAATGCTCGCTTGCCCTCGCGAAGAGCTCGTCGGGCACGTCGTTCTGCGCGACGAGGGTGACGGCCTCCGTCCACTCGAGCGCGGCGCGTTCTCGCTCGCTGTAGAACGGAGCCTCGCGCCAAGCCGACAGCAGGTAGAGCCGCTGCTCCGTCTCCCCTGCGGCGCGCGCGACCTTGCTGTGCATGTCGAGGCAGTAACCGCAGCCGTTCAGCTGCGAGGCTCGCATCTTCACCAGCTCTAGCAGCGAATGCTCGAGACCGCTGCGCTTCACATAGGCTTCCAACTTGCCGAGGGCCGCGACGCCCTCGCCGGCGACCTTCGAGTAGCTGATCCGCGTCTGCATGCCGTTCCTCGCTTCCGAGGCAACAGTACGCCGCGGCCGCGCTCAGAAGGAGCTAGCCGCCTCGCCTACGATCCACGCTTTGACCAGACGCAACTCGTCTACCAGCGTCTCGCGACCGGCGGCCGGCACGTCGTCAGCGATGAGGAGCGCGTTGCTGACGCGCCCCTGCGAGTCGAAGCCGTAGACGGGCACAGGCGCACCCGACTCGAACAGGGCGATCGCTGCGTCGACAGGCACCTCGTAGAGAGTCTCGACCTCATCGGCGGCGAGCGTGTAACCCTCGAGGGGCCTGTCGTCCCTCAGCACGTAGACGTCGTGGTGCTCACGGTCGATGCGCGGTGGGCTCATCTCGGGGTAGTGACGTTCACTCCGGGCAGTCGTCAGGTAGTTGAGTTGGCCGGTGCGCACCTCGAGCCCCAGCTCCTCCTCCGCCTCGCGCAGCACGTCGAGGAGCGTCTCGCCTGAGCGGTAGTGACCTCCGACCGACACGTCGACCTTCAGCGGAGCGAGGTCCTTACCCTTGGCGCGACGTTGCAGCACGACCAGATCGGCTTCCCTCACGATCCACAGGTGGAGGGCGCGGTGCCAGTCTCCGTCGATATGGACTCGCGCGCGGGGCTTGGTGACTCCGGTAGGGTTGCCTTCCCCGTCGAGAACGTCGAGCAGTTCGGCTGCGACGGGGTCGGGGACGGCGTCGAAGTCGCTAGGCGGCATCGGTGCATGATAGACTCTTGTTCGCCTTCTCGCGGGGCTTACCCGCGTATCGGCACCCCTGAGAGTTGGC
>CAYYOK010000226.1:0-2059 GCA_964473205.1 uncultured bacterium
CTCGGCGCGGTCCATGTCGACCGTGACCACTGGGGTGTCGAGGTCGGAGAGGGTCATGAGGCGGCATCTCCTCCGTGCCCGGCTGGCTCCTGCCCGAGCAGAGCAGAGCCATACGTGCCCGGCATCGGGAAAGTGCCGTCCGGCCCCCTCTCGTGCAGCCAGACAGCGACGTCCTGGAAGCGTTTTCCGATCGCCTCGTTGAGCGCGAAGATGGAACCGACTACCAGGTCACACACCTTCGCGACCTCGTCCTTGCTCAGCAGCATCAGCACGTCTACCGGCTCCTTGTAGTCTGATAGGCCTCGGAAACCAACCGAGGGATGGGTCAGAGCGTTCCTGTACTCACGCTGGGCAGATAACAGGGACGCGAACGGCTCGAGGTCGGTGCCGACCGGGCTCAGCTTCGCGTCGACGGCGGCTCGCGTGTACTCCCTGACCTTCTCCTCCAGGGGGAGAGCGCGTGGCCTAGATCGAGCTCGGTCCCACTCCGTAAGATAAGCGACCTCCTTGTCGGACAGCTCGCCGCTGCTCGTCAGCACCACGTCGAGGCCGATCCCGTTCACATAGCCCTCCAGTAGGGAGAACGCGGCCCTGATCGTCGCTCGGCCCAACGTCACGCCTTCGTCGACCAGCCATCCACCTTCGCCCACCGTCCGGCCCTGCCCCTGGTCGAGAGCGTTCCACAGCGTCGCCATGTCGAAGTAGAGGTCGGCCTCTAACAGCGCCGGCCCCGGGTTGTGGTGCCGTAGCCCGCTCGGCTTGATAGGGAACAAGCAGTGCGGCGGCAGGTGCCTATAGGTGGGAGCGCTGGGAGCGTAGTTCGTGCATAGCGAGTCGAGCTCGACCTTCGGCACGTAGAGGACGTTCTCTTCATCCGTGAGACGCCCTTCCAGCCTCTCGAGGAACGCTTCGACCTGGTCCACCGAGCGGATCCCGAAGTACTCGACCGCCGCCTCGTTTTCCGACGTGAGGACAGCCTGGATCTCAGACAGCTCTGCGGCTCCCGCCACCAGCGCCCGCCCATGCAGCTCGTCAAGGTAAGCCCAGGAGGCCTCGTCAACCGACCCCGTGAAGGAGAGAATCGCCTTCGCCCGCTTGATCTCTGCCACCGCCCGGCGACGCGCCACGGCGACATCGGTGCCCGTACTCACCTCGAGCATCCCCACCATCTTCGCCCGGCGTCGACGCATCGGGGCCGGAGTAGCCTTGGAGGTCCCATGGTCTACGTTGGCGAACCGGACTCGCTCGACGGTGACGGCGTCGTCGCTGAGCTGACTGCCCTACTCGGCTCCGTCTCGACGCCAGAGCGCGCCGTGCACGAGAAGCGCTACCTGAAGAGCGACCTCGAGCACATCGGCGCGAGCGTCCCCGACGTGCGCAGGGTCACCAGACGAGCGCTGCGCGACCGGGTAGCGAACGACCGCGCCCCGACCCTGGAGTTCGCCCAGGCCCTCTGGGATCGCCCCGTCCACGAGCTGCGCCTCGCCGCCGCGCTCGCGTTGGCCGAGAGGCAGGCGCTGCTGGGTCCGGAGGACCTGCCGCTCCTCGAGAGGCTGCTGCGCGAGGCGCGCACCTGGGCGATCGTCGACGTGCTGGCGCCTAGCGTCGCGGGCCCCATCGTCGCGCGGCACCCGGGAGCCAGACGGACCCTGGAGCGCTGGTCGCGCGACGAGGACCTCTGGCTCCGGCGCTCCGCCCTGCTCGCCTACCTGCTGCCCATGCGCCGTGGGGAACCTGTGTTCGACGCGTTCGCCGCGCTCGCCGATCCCGCCCTCGAGGACACGGAGTTCTTCGTGCGCAAGGCCATCGGCTGGGTGCTGCGCGAGCGCACCAAGAAGGCGCCGGAGGAGGTGCACGCCTGGCTCATGCCGCGGCGGCGGCGAGCCTCGCGGCTCACGCTGCGGGAGGCGAGCAAGAACCTGCCGGAGCCGATGCGCGCCGAGCTTCTGGGCGACTGAGGCCGACTGGGGACGCCCTGAGGCGGGTCCTAGGACGAGGGGCGCCGAGGCCTACCGGCGTCGACGGTCACCTCGCGAGCGCTCCTCCCGCAGCCCCCTAC
>CAYYOK010000227.1:0-2059 GCA_964473205.1 uncultured bacterium
GCCTGGCCCCAGCGCAGGAACTCGTAGCGCTCGCGGTTGCGCTCGAACTCGATCTGGGAGTTGGTGAGCAGCGCCAGCGGGCTCTCGTACTCGTCGACCTGCACCGAGTGGTCGATGACGAGGTCGACGGGCACCTGCGGGTTGATGACCTCGGGGTCGCCGCCGATGCGCGCCATCGCGCTGCGCATCGCGGCCAGGTCGACCACGGCGGGCACGCCGGTGAAGTCCTGCAGCACCACGCGCGCGGGCATGAACGGGATCTCCTCGTCCTTGACCGCCTTGGGGTCGTAGGCCGCCAGGCGCCTGATGTCGCCCTCCGTGACGATGTAGCCGTCCTCGTTGCGCACCAGCGACTCGAGCAGGAGCTTGATGCTGTAAGGCAGCCTGTCGATGTCGCCGAGGCCGGCCTCCTTGAGCGCGGCGAGGCGGTAGTAGTACGCCTCCCCCGATCCCGTGTCGAATACCGCCCTGGCCTTGAACGTGTTCGGGTTGGTCCTGGCTGTCATTGACATGCTCGACTCCTAGCTCGCCGGCGCCCTGTGCACCTTCTAGGTCCTAGTCTGGGGGTAGGCTAGGTGACATGACAGGCCAAGAATCACGTAGTAGCGAGTCGCGCAGCCATCTGGTGACCCACGACGACTCCGAGCTGGTGCCGGCGTCGGCGACGCTGGCCATCGTCAAGGCCGGCGCCGCGGCCGACGTGCTGATGGACCCGCGGGCTCTGCGCCACCTCGCCCCGTTCCTCGGCCGCGAGCTGACGATCGGCCAGGCCGCTGCGGAGTCGGGCGAGAAGCCGAACACCACCCTGGCGCGCGCGCGACGGTACCTCGAGCTGGGGCTGCTGGAGGTGACGGGCGCCGTCAGGCGCAACGGCCGCCCGATGAAGCTCTACCGCACCGTGGCCGACGTCTTCTTCGTCCCGTTCGAGGCCACCCGCTCCGACTCCCTCGAAGCGGCGCTGGCCGAGCGCGACTCGTACTGGGAGGCCCTGCTGCGGCGCAACGTCGTCAAGTCGCGCCTCGAGTCGTTCGGGAACTGGGGCACGCGCATCTACCGCGACGAGCGCGGCAGGCTACAGGTCCAGACGGCCGTGACGCCGGACGCCAACGCCACGACGCTGCACCCAGCGGCACCGGCGGTCTTCTCGGCGTGGCGCGACGCGGTGATGCTCGACTTCGAGGACGCCAAGGCCCTGCAGCGCGAGCTGTTCGAGCTTCTCACGCGCTACCAGCGGCTCAACGGCTCGCAGCGCTACGTCCTGCGGCTGGCGATGGCGCCCGTGCTGGTCGAGGCTTAGGCCCACTTCTCATGCTGCGGGCTTAGCATCGCCTCATGAGAGCCGTTCTTGGCGTGACTGCCGCGCGCATCCCGCTCCTGGCCGCAGTGGTGGCCGTCCTCGTCGTCGCAGCCTGCGCCCCGACCACGCTGCCGGGGATCGACGACGCCGCGCTGGCGCGCATGGAGCGCACCGCCGACATCCTCTACCACCGCATGGAGCTTGGGTTCCTGGAGTCGGGCGTCTACACGACCAACGTGCTGATCGACGCGCCGCTGCCGGAGGGCGCTCGCTGGACGCTGCAGGACTTCGCGCCGGACGGCTCCAGCTACGTGCTGATCTTGACCTCGGCTAGCCTGCCCGACCTGGCGTGGCGCATCTCGCCTCGCGGCGTCAGCAGGACGACGAACCGCTAGGTCCGGTACCGCAGCTCAGTTGGCGTGCCGCTCGATGCGGGTGACGTAGTCGCCCTTCGGCTTGGCGCCGACCATCTGCTCGACGGGCTGCCCGTCCTTGAACAGGATCACCGTCGGGATGCTCATGACGCGGTAGGTCTGCGCGACCCTGAGGTTGTCGTCGACGTTGAGCTTGCCGACCTTGATCTTGCCCTCGTACTCGCCAGCGAGGTCCTCCATGATCGGGGCCACCATCCGGCAAGGCATGCACCACGGCGCCCAGAAATCGACGAGGACCAGCCCGTCTTGCGTCTCGGTGCCGAAGTTGTCGTCGGTGAAGTCTACGAGGTTCGCCATCTCATCTCCTCAGGGCGCTGCTGGGGCCGCG
>CAYYOK010000228.1:0-2058 GCA_964473205.1 uncultured bacterium
TCGAGGCCGAGGCCGGCCTGGTCGCCGCCACCTACGAAGCCAACATCGCCAACCAGACCTACCCCGCCGGCGGCGACGTCATCGTCAGCGCGGGCGGCCAGCGGCTCAGGCAGGTGACCGACCTGCAGCGCATCGTGCTCGGCCTCGGCGAGGGCGACGAGCTGGAGCTCGAGGTCTGGCGCGGCGGCGAGACCAGGACCGTCACCGCGACGCTGAGGATCGTCGAGCCGCCCAGCGGCGGCTGAGAAGCAGCTGCGCGGCTGGGCTATGGCGCGCTCCCCGAGGCTCCCGACCGCGTTGCAGTCGGGGCCCTAGGGAGCGCGCCGAAGCGGTGCTAGCATCCGCGCATGGAGCGACCACTCAATCAACTCCGCGTCGGGCTCGTGCTGTCAGGCGGCGGAGCCCGCGGCTTCGCGCACATAGGCGTGCTGAAAGTGCTCGAGCGTCACGGTGCGCGGTTCGACGTGGTGGCGGGCACCTCGATGGGGGCGATTCTCGGCGCGCTCTACTCCGCCGGGATGCGCGCCACGGACCTCGAGGCGCTGGTAGGGTCCACCGGCTGGCTCGACGTGGTCGACTTCTCGATGAAGACCGGCCTGATGAAGGGCGACCGCTTCAAGAGGTTCCTCGCCGAGCACCTCCCACCGACCTTCGAGGACCTCGAGCTGCCGTTCGCCGTCACCACGACGGACGTCGAGACGGGCGAGGCCGTCATGATCGCAGAGGGCGACCTCGTCACCTCGGTGCGCGCCTCCAGCAGCTTCCCCGGCGCCTTCGAGCCGATCAAGTACCTGGGGCGGACGCTGGCCGACGGTGGCATCGTCAACAACCTGCCCGTCGCGGCCGCCACCGCGCTCGGCGCCAACCGCACCGTGGCCTCGGACGTCTCGCCCGCGCGCTATTCGCAGTTCCTGACGCCCGAGGAGGAGGGCACCTGGTGGGAGCGCACCGTGGCCTCGCTCAAGCTCCAGCGCAGAAACCCGATGGTGCAGATGGTGCTGCGCTCCAGCGACATCATGCAGGCGATACTCGTCGACATCCAGGCGAGCCTGCAGCCCGCCGACCTGCGCATCCGGATGCCGATGCCGGGCGTGGGGATCGAGGCGTTCATCGAGTACCAGCGCATCATCGACGTCGGCGAGGAGGCCGCCGAGAAGGCGCTGCGCGACTGCGGCGGCTGGAGCTCGCTGGTAGCCAGCGGCGGTCACCTGGAGCTGGCTGAGCCTGTCGTCGTCTGAGGCGCACGGCCCTGACCCTCGAGTGGCAGCCGTCTCCGGCGGGCTTCCGCGCACGCTGAGAGCGGCCGCCTCGCTAGCTGTGGGAGCGGCGATCGGTCTCGGCGTCTACCTGTGGGCGCTGGCTCCTGCGAGGGTCAGCGGCGACAGCATGCTCCCAGCCCTGGCGGACGGCGACGTCGTGCTGCTCCTCAGACCGGGGCTCGACCGCCTGCTCGGCGGCAGCGGCGGCACCGCGCCCGGGGACGTGGTGGCCCTCGTGGCGCCGTTCGAGGGCGGCGTGCTGGTCAAACGCGTCGTGGCCGGGCAGGGAGCGACGGTGCGCATCGACGGCGGCGTCGTGAGCGTCGACGGCTTGGAGGCGCGCTGGGGAAGCCCCGAGCTCAGCGGCAGCGCGAGCGCCGCGCCCATCACCGTGCCCGAGTCCTCCGTCTACGTACTGGGCGACAACCGCCTGCCGCTGGCCAGCCGCGACTCGCGTAGCTTCGGGCCAGTGCCCGTCGCGTCGCTCAGGGGCCGGGTGGTGCTAGCGCTACCCTCCTCGCGCTAGGCTCCCGTCGAGCCCGAGCCGCTCGGCGTCGGCCTTCATGGCGTCCAGGACGAACCGCACGTGCTCCCACAGGTCGACGCCGAGCTCCTCGGCGCCCTGCACCACGTCCGACCTGTTGACCCCGCGCGCGAACGCCTTGTCCTTGAACTTCTTCCTCAGGCTGCTCAGCTCGAGCCCCGCTATGTCCTTGTCGGGCCGCACCAGCACCGCGGCCGTGATGAGGCCGGTGATCTCGTCGCAGGCTGCCACGACCTTGGACATCAGCGTCGTCCG
>CAYYOK010000229.1:0-2031 GCA_964473205.1 uncultured bacterium
GCAGCGGCGCGCGCCCGCGGGCGCGTCCTCCACTTCACCGATGACGACTGCACCCTGGATCCGGGCACCCTCAGGGCTCATCTCGCGGCGCAGCAGGAGAGCGCCGCCTACCTGGGCGCCATCCGCTTCGTGGAGGGCGACCGCATCCGCACCTGGCTGCCGCGGCGACCCCGCTGGTGGAACGTGAACGGCGCCAACCTGAGCGTGCCGCGCGAGCCGTTCCGACGCTCGGGCGGTTTTCCCGAGTACCTCGTCGGGTATGGCGGCGAGGACCTGGCGCTCGGCCACGCCCTGGCGCGGAGCGGGCTGGCGGTGCGCGCGCTGTCCGGGGCCGCGGTGAGCCATTACAGCACCGCGACCGACCATGGCGTCGATCCGACGCGCTGGCGCGAGGCAGGTGCGAACGCCGTGCGCCTGGCGACGCGCCACCCGGAGATGGCGGAGAGGCTCGGCGTGGCGCCGTTCCAGCTCGCGATCAAGCGGGTGGCAGGCCCGCTGCTCGGCCCGCGTGAGACGGCCTACACCGCCGGCGCGCTCGAGCAGCGCAGGCGCGCCCCCGACGACGCACACCCTGGCGACGGGAAGGAACGAAGCACATGAGCGAACCCCTCGACATCACGGCGATCCTGGGCCAGATCTTCGATGGCGCCAGGCTAGAGCGCGAGACGGCCAGCCGCGTGATGGGAATGCTCATGGACGGCGAGCTGTCACAGATGCAGGCCGCCGCCCTCCTCGCGGCGCTGCGCACCCGCGGCGAGACGGTGGAGGAGATCACCGGCTTCGCGCAGGCCATGCGCGATCGCGCCGTCAGGGTGACGGTGGCGCTCCCGGGCCCTGTCGTCGACACCTGCGGCACCGGCGGAACCGGCCTCGACGTGATCAACGTCAGCACCACCGCGATGTTCGTCGCTGCGGCCGCTGGCGCCCGCATCGCGAAGCACGGCAACGTCGGCGTCACGCGCAAGTCGGGCTCGGCCGACGTGCTCCAAGCGGCAGGCATCAGCCTGGAGCTCGACACTCACGATCTCGCCCACGCCCTCGAAGAGATCGGCCTGGCGTTCCTGTTCGCGCGCAAGCACCATCCCGCCATGCGCTTCGTGGCGCCGATCCGCGCCGGGCTGAGGGTGCGCACGATCTTCAACAGCCTCGGCCCGCTCACGAACCCGGCCAGCGCCAACAGGCAGCTGATGGGGGTCTTCGACCCGGCCATGACCAACCCGATCGCCAACGTGCTCAAGGGCCTCGGCTTGGAGCGCGCCCTCGTCGTTCACGGCGACGGGCTCGACGACTTCGCGGTCAGCGGCCAGAGCTCGGTCAGCGAGCTCAGCCCGTCGGGCGAGGTCCTCGATTACGACATCGGTCCCGCCGATGTCGGCCTCGACACGCATCCGCTCTCCGAGCTGCGCGGCGGCGATCCGGCGGCGAACGCCGCGACACTCCGCCGGGTCCTGGCCGGCGAGGGGACGCCCGCCCAGCGCGACGTGGTGCTGTTCAACGCCGGCGCTGCGGTGTACCTGGCCGACCTGGCCGCGAGCATCGCAGAGGGCGTCGGGCTTGCCAGGCAGGCTCTGGAGAGCGGCGCCGCTCTCCAGAAGCTCGACGAGTACGCTGCGTACACCGCCAGACGCGCCCAGGGTTAGCCGTATGATGATTGGATGCTCGCGGTAGGCGGGCCAAGCGGAGGAAGACCATGTCGCAGCTAGCAAGCGGTGCCAGCAACGGGGCCAGCACGGGTACGAGCACCGGCACCCTGAGAGTCAAGACCGGTTTCGCCGAGATGTTCAAGGGCGGAGTGATCATGGACGTGGTCACGGCCGACCAGGCTCGTATCGCCGAGGACGCCGGAGCCACCGCCGTCATGGCGCTCGAGCGCGTGCCGGCCGACATCCGCTCGCAGGGTGGCGTGGCCCGTATGTCCGACCCCTCGCTGATCGTGGAGATCATCGAGGCGGTCAGCATCCCGGTGATGGCGAAGGCGCGCATCGGCCACTTCGTCGAGGCGCAGATCCTCCAGCACCTCGGCGTGGACTT
>CAYYOK010000230.1:0-2025 GCA_964473205.1 uncultured bacterium
CGAGACGAGGGACACGCCCGGCTCGGCGCGCACGAGCACGCAGGTCCTGAGGCCCTCGACGCGGCCGGTCGGCCCGACGCGCTCGCGCGCCTGGTCGAAGAGGACCAGCCGCGGTTGGCCCGGGCGAGCCAGGGTGTAGACCGGCGCGACCTCGCCCGGCCCCAGGCCGAGCTGGTCGGGCAGCCTGCCCGCGAGGTCGTCGCCGGGCGTCAGCTCGAGCTCGCGAGCCAGCGCCTCCCACCCGGCGCCTCGCGCGTCGCGGCGCCGTCCGCTCCTCCGGAACATGGCTAGCAAGATATCGGGTCCCGCCGCGGCGCGGCGGGTGGTTCGCCGCAGCCGGTCAGACGTTGAAGCCGAACATGCGCATCTGCTTCTTGCCGTCCTCGGTCATCTTCTGCGGGCTCCACGGCGGCGACCACACGAAGTCGACGGTGACGGAGTTCACGCCGTCCACCTTCATGACGGCGAGCTCGGCGTCGGCCTGGATCAGGTCCTGCACGGGGCAGCCCATGCTCGTCAGCGTCATCTCGACGCCGACGTTGCCCGCGTCGTCGACGTCGACCTCGTAGACGAGGCCCAGGTCTACGACGTTGACGGGGATCTCGGGGTCGCGGACGACCTTGAGTGCCTCGAGCACCTGCTCGCGCAGAGCGGCCTTGCCCGCTGCGGTGCTGGGGTCCGGAGCGGCGGCGGCTGGCGCGGGCTGCGCGTTCTCGCTCATGTGAACGACGTTACCAGAGGCCGTCACCACTCCGCGTAGCGGTCCCGGTGGACCGTGAACGCCAGGGCGAGGGCCAGCAGCGTCGAGAGGAGGCTCGTGCCGCCGTACGACACGAGCGGCAGCGTGATGCCGGTGACCGGCGCCAGTCCGAGCGTGACGCCGATGTTCACGAGCACCTGGAAGCCGATCAGCACGACGACCCCGACGATGATCAGCTGGTCGCGCTCGAACGGGCACTCCGAGGCCATCGCCACCAGGCGCCAGAACAGCAGCCCGTAGAGGATCAGCAGCGTCACCGACGCGACGAAGCCGCCCTCCTCGGCCAGGACCGGGAAGATGAAGTCGGTGTGCTGCTCGGGGATGAAGCCGAGCTGACCCTGCGTGCCCTGCTTGTAGCCCTTGCCCAGGAGCCCGCCGGAGCCGACGGCGATCGTGGCCTGGATGATCTGGTAGCCAGCGCCGCGCGCGTCGGCCTCGGGGTCGAGGAACGACAGCAGCCGGTCGCGCTGGTGGTCGGCGAGGTTGGGCAGCACGACCGTCGGCGTCGCGATCACGACCGCCAGCACGATCAGCACGAGCTGCCGCCACGGCACGCCCCGCACCAGCACCATCCCGGCGGCGACCATCGCGATCACCAGCGCCGAGCCCAGGTCGGGCTCCATGAGCACCAACGCCACGGGCGGCCCGGCCAGGGCGCCCAGGCGCAGGTAGTCGAGGACGCCGCGGATGGGTCGCTCGTGCATCGCCGAGGCCAGGGCGAGGATCAGGGCGATCTTCGCGAGCTCGCTGGGCTGGAAGCCGGGCAGCGGGCCGAGGTAGAGCCACGACTTGGCGCCGTTCACCTCGCGCCCGAAGAGGTGCACGAGGACCAGCATCCCCAGCGAGAGGACGTAGAGGTGCGGGGTGAACCTGACGATCCTGACCTTGCCGATCCACAGGACGGCCGCGCACAGGACGACCCCGCCGCCAAGGAACGCGAGCTGGCGCTGGAACTCCTCGCCGCCCGCGACCGCGCTGTTGAGCGTGGCCAGGCCCATCGCCAGCACGAGGGCCGTGACGAACGGCAGGCCGAGGTCGGCGCGGGTCACGGCGGCAGTCTAACCGGGGCTCGCTCGGGGGCACCGGGTCCGGGCATCCGGTCGCCTCAGGCGCCGGCGAAGCGGGTGCGGCGCAGCAGCCACTCGCCCGTCAGGGCGAGGAGCGCCAGCGCCGACAGCGCCACGGCCAGCGGCGTGGGCGAGGAGCGCCAGCGCCGACAGCGCCACGGCCAGCGGCGTGGGCCGGACCGTCCGCTCCGCCGGGCT
>CAYYOK010000231.1:0-2014 GCA_964473205.1 uncultured bacterium
CAGGGGCTCCGAGATGATGCCGGTGGAGATCAAAGCGTCGTTCACGATGCCGTTGCGCTGCAGCAGCACGATCCAGGCATAGGAGCGCACGAGGACGGACGTCCACAGCGGCACCAGGACGCCCACGACGAACGGATAGACATGATGCAAGGGAAGCGGCCCCAGCCGCCGGTCCTGGGCGCCGATCAACCCGGTGCCGGCGATGGCGCGGACGTACCTGCGCTGCCCAGCGGTCTTGGGTCGCGCGCGACCCGGCAGACGGGGGTCCCCCGACGCCGAGGACGGCTCGACCTCGTCCTCGCCCTCGGTGATGAGAGCCTCCAGCCCGCCGAACTCGAGCTCCGACCTCGAGACCTGAGCTCCGCCGCGGATGGCGCTCAGCAGGCCCTCGAAGGTGCGGGCGGCCTCTGCCACCTCGGCCTCCTCGCCGCTGAGACGCACCTCGTCGCCGCGCGCCACGACGGTGGCGCGCAGTTTGCGGCGCAGCAGCTTGAGGTTCTCGTCGTTCTGACCGAAGAGCGAGAGCGCTTCGGCGGGGTTGCGTAGCTTCAGCGTCAGTGACGTCGCTATCTCTTCCTCCTACGGTGAGCGTGCGCTGCGCTTGCGGCGCCTCAGCACCATGGGCTCGCTCAGCACCTCGTGCCAGATCAGGCCGCGCATGATCGCGTCGCGGTCGGCGGCCAGCAGCGCGCTCGCGCCAATTCTAGCCGGGACCGCGCCGCGCGTAGGCATGCTGCGAGCCTTGCGCCTCTGCTCCTCGGTTCTGGCGTCCTCGCGGGTGGGCCTGACCGTCGGTTTGACCGGTTGCAGGCGCTCTACGCGCATGTCTTCGCTGATCACGCCTTCCCGCCCCAGCGCGGACGGTGGCGGCTGGCGGAGCGAGGGCGGTGGTGGGCGGCTCGGCTGCGAGGCTGACGGCCCGCGTTGGACCGGAGCGCCGCTGACGGTGCGTGGCGCGGAGCTGACCAGGGTCGAGTCGAAAGGCGAGCTGCTGACCAGCGAACCGGGTTGTGGCGCTGCCGACGCGGTCGGCTGCTGCGTGCCGCCCATGCGGGAGCGCCTGGCGGCCTCCTCGCGGTCCTGAGCCTCCTTGACCCGGCGCCGGACCTCCTCGATGGTGGCGAGGAGGCTGTCGGGAGCGGGCGGCTGCCCGGCCGTGGTCGACGGCGGGCGTGGGGCTCCCTGGCTCAGGACCGTCCGGCCGGGCGCAGGTGCCTGTCCCGGCGCGAGTTGACGTGCCGGCTGGCCGGGCGCGCCGGGCTGGGCCTGACGCGCAGGCTGCCCGGGAACGCCCTGTCCCGGCTGTCCGGGTTGCCCCTGCTGCTGTTGCTGTTGCGAGGCCTTCTTGCCGCCCCGCACCAACGGCAGGACGACGAAGACCACGAAGAACAGCAGCCCGAGGATCGCCTCGAAGTCGAGCCTCACTAGCCCTCGTCACCCTCCGAGCCTGCGGCCCTCGCGATGTTGCCGCGCATGCTCGTATCGGACTGCAGGTTCTGCAGGCCGTAGTAGTCCATCACGCCCAGGTGGCCCTGGCGGAACGCCTCCGAGATGGCGCGCGGCACCTCGGCTTCGGCTTCGACGACGCGCGCGCGCATCGCCTCGACCTGGGCGCGGTTCTCCTGCTCGGCCGCGACGGCCATCGCGCGCCGCTCCTCGGCCTTCGCCTGCGCGACGCGCTTGTCGGCTTCGGCCTGGTCGGTCTGGAGCTGAGCGCCGATGTTGCGGCCGACGTTGACGTCGGCGATGTCGATCGAGAGGATCTCGAACGCGGTACCGGAGTCGAGGCCCTTGGCGAGCACCGTCTTGGAGATGCTGTCGGGGTTCTCCAGAGTGTTCTTGTGGCTCGCGGTCGAGCCGATGGAGGAGACGATGCCTTCACCGACGCGGGCGATGATCGTCTCCTCGCCGGCGCCGCCGACGAGGCGCTCGAGGTTCGCGCGCACCGTGATGCGGGCGGTGGCGATCAGCTCGATGCCGTCCTTGGCGACCGCCGAGACGTTCGGGGTCTGGA
>CAYYOK010000232.1:0-2000 GCA_964473205.1 uncultured bacterium
TGACCGGACCCACGCACATCACCGTCCGGGTGCCGCTCAGGATCCGGCGCCGGCCGGGGCGCAAGACCATCGTCACGCCGGTGGTGGACGGGCTGCCGCCGCACACCACGACCCGCGCCGATCCCACGCTGCTGAAGGCGCTCGCGCGGGCGCTCTGGTACCAGCGGATGCTCGACGACGGACGCTATGGCTCGATCAGCGAGATGGCCGCAGCCCAGAAGCTGGATCGCGGCTACCTCGGGCGGCTGCTGCAGCTCACCCTGCTCGCGCCAGACATCGTCGAAGCGATCGTCGAGGAACGCGAGGCGGAGGGCGTCACGCTGCCGCGGCTGATGGAGCCGTTTCCCGCGGAGTGGAGCGCTCAGGCCACTGCGCTCGTCGCCCACGACTAGGGCTTGACTCGGCGCAGGCCCATCAATTATCCACGTCCGGTCCCTGGATGGGGACTGCGAAGAACCCTGGGAAGCGGTTCTGGTGTGGGTAGCTGCCGGATGGCAGCGCAATTGGCAGAGCGGCATCCGCCTGATCTGTCAATTCGTCACTCCGCGTGACGCATGCACCGGGACCGGGTCTCTTGCGAAGGAGAAACCGGTCGTGACGACGAAGAAACTCATCATCAAGTTCGAGGACGCCGCAGAGCAGGTCCATGGCTCTGTGCGGCGGATTGTCGGCTTCGTGCAGGCCAAGAGCCTGCTCGGTCTGTTCGACGCCGTCGATCTCGAGGCCAATCCCCGGTCGGCCAAGTGGGGGCAGGTCACCGAGGCAATCGTCGAGAGCATCAACCGTGATGCCGACATCTTCCCGTTCAAGACGAAGGGGGTCCTGGTCGGCTCGTCCGACTATCAGGCGCTCGAACGCAAGCGGTACGAGCTCCGCTTCAGCGACCCCGCGACGGAAGGCATCCTCGACGGTGGGCACAACATGCTCGCCATTGGCAGCCACATCATCTTCACCGCACTCGGCGATGAGAAGGTCACCCGCAAGATCAAGAACTGGGAGACCTTCAAGGAGTCATGGCGGGCGAACCGCGAGGCGATCGAAGCGATCCGCGAGGAGCTTAGCTTCCTCGTGCCGATCGAGATCCTGGTACCGGCCGACCTCGATGACGATGCGATCGTCTCCGACTTCCGTTCGGAGCTTCTCGAGATCTGTGCGGCACGGAACAACAACGCCGAGCTGACGCTCGAGACCAAGGCAAACCAGAAGGGCTTCTACGAGGCGATCAAGGCTGCACTGCCCGACAACGTCGCCAAGCGCATCGAGTGGAAGTCGAACATGGCCGGCGGCGATATCAAGGTGCGCGACATCATCGCGCTCTCCTGGATCCCGCTGTCGCTGATCCCCGATCTGCCCGTGAAGCCGCCCGCGCCGCAGAACCTTTACCGCAACAAGGGCGAGTGCGCGAAGCTCTTCGACGATCTCATGAGCCACGAGACGATTTCAGAGCGCGGCACTGATGGCCCGACCTACACCTTGAAGAGCGAAGCCGTGCGCAGCGCGATCCAGGTGCTCGGCGATCTGCCTGCCCTCTATGACAAGATCTACGCGGAGTTCCCCGACGCCTACAACAAGGCGGGCGGCCATTTCGGCCGCATCGGCATCGTTCGGATGTACGATCCGTCGAAGCGGACGGACAAGAACCGGAAGTACATGCGCACCCAGCCGTCGACGCACTTCACCGAGCAGGACGTGGAATACAGCTATCCCGACGCGCTGATCATGCCGCTCGTCTGGGCGCTGCGCGTACTGATGGAGTTCAAGGACGGCAAGGTACGTTGGCGGGTCAACGCGACGGCGTTCCTTGACCGCCACCTGGTCGAGATCGCGCGCAATTACAAGCTGGTGCTGGAGATGTCGCGCTTCGATCCGAACAAGCTCGGCAAGAACGAGGCGTCCTACGGCTATGCGGTGACGCAGTTCGAGACCGCCCTTCTGAAGCAGGAGAAGGCGGCCGCCTGATCGACTCGGAGGGGCGCGGCCGAGTTCGCCTCGCGACGCCC
>CAYYOK010000233.1:0-1919 GCA_964473205.1 uncultured bacterium
GTGGTTCGAGCAGATGTTCGACTTCGCCTTCGACCTGCGGATGTGCTGCTCGCGCGCCTGCAGGGTCAGCACGTAGGCGCGGCGGCCATCGACGTCGACCGTCTGTCCCACCAGCCGCCCAGGGAACTGCCGGATCAGCGCCTCCTTCACGACCATGAAGCCGAAGGTCGGGCCGCCGAAGTTCGTGTAGTTGCCGAGGCTCTGCCCGTCGCCGACCGCGATGTCGGCGCCGTACTCCCCGGGAGGCGCGAGCAGCGCGAGGCTCAGCGGGTCGACCGCCGCCACGAACAGCGCCCCGGCGGCATGCGCCGCCTCGCCCAGCTCCTTTACCGGCTCGAGGTAGCCGAGGTGGTTGGGCTGCTGCACCATCACGCACGCGACGTCGGCGGGAACGCTCGCCGGGTCGGTGATCAGGTCCTTCAGGTCGAGGGTGACCACCTCGACGTCGATCGGTCCCAGGTATGTCTCGAGCACCTCGCGCGTCTCTGGATGCACGCCGCGGCTGACGGCCACCCTCTGCCTGCCGGTCTGCCGCACCGCGAGCAGCGCGGCCTCGGCGGCGGCGCTGGCGCCGTCGTACATGCTGGCGTTGCTGACGTCCAGGCCGGTCAGCTCGGTCATCAGCGTCTGGAACTCGAAGGTCGCCTGCAGGATGCCCTGCGCGACCTCGGGCTGGTACGGCGTGTAGGCGGTGACGAACTCGCTCTGCATGGCGAGGTGCGGCGTCACCGACGGGATGAAGTGCCGTCTCATGCCGCCGCCGAGGAAGTCGGCGCGCGCCGGCCGGTTCTTGGCGGCGAGGCTCCGAACGTACGACAGCAGCTCGGCCTCGCCGACGCCGTCAGCCAGGTCGATGGGGACGTCCCTCAGGGACGCCGGCAGGTCGGCGAACAGGTCCTCGACGGATCCGACCCCCACGGTCTTCAGTGCCCGAGCCACGTCCTCGGGGGTATGCGGGTGGTAGTGCACTCTTGCTTCGCCTCTCAGCCGTCCAGGGATGCTTCGTACGCGGCCGCGTCGAGCAGGCCGTCCAGCTCGGCGCTATCGGACGGCTCGATGACGAACATCCAGCCGCTCTCGTAAGGGCCTTCGTTGATGGCCTCGGGGCGGGCCTCCAGGGCGGCGTTGACCGACTTGATGACGCCGCTGACCGGCGCGTAGATGTCCGAGGCCGTCTTGACGGACTCGATGACGGCGACCTGATCGCCCTTGCCGACGCTGCGCCCGACCGCGGGCAGCTCGACGAAGACGACGTCCCCGAGCTGGTCTTGCGCGAAGTCGGTGATGCCTACCGTCACGCTGCCGTCGGGCTCGGTGCGAGCCCACTCGTGCGAACTGGCGTAGCGAAGCTCTTGCGGCGTGTTCATCGGATCCTCCGGGGTTCCATGGCCTTGCCTTATCAGGACTTGTAGAACGGCAGTTCGACGACCTGCGCTGACACCATCTTGTCGCGTACCTCGACCCACAGCTGCGAGCCGGCCTGGCTCAGGTCGCTCCTGACCCACGCGAAGCCGATGCAGTCGCGCGTCAGCGGCGAGAGCGTGCCTGAAGTGACCTCGCCCACCGCGTCGCCGGCCGGGTCGTCCATCACGCGGTAGCCCTGGCGCGGGATGCCGCGCTCGAGCATCCTCAGCCCGACGAGGCGCCGCTCGCAGGGAGCGTCCCACATGTGCTCGCGGCCGTAGAAGAGCTTGTCCTTCACCACCCATGCGAACGGCGTGCACAGCGGGTTGGAGTCCTCGGTCAGCTCGTGCCCGTAGAGCGGGAAGCCCGCCTCGAGCCGCAGGGTGTCGCGCGCGCCGAGCCCGCAAGGCTGTGCGCCCGCGCGGGTCAGCTCGCCCCACCCGGCCTCGGCGTCGTCGGGGCGGCAGAAGAGCTCGCAGCCGTCCTCGCCGGTGTAGCCGGTGCGGCTGTGCCTG
>CAYYOK010000234.1:0-1862 GCA_964473205.1 uncultured bacterium
CCACCGGGCATCCGGCCTCGGCTTCGACGCCTCCTCGAACCCCGGCCTCGCGGCAGCGCCCGACGACACCGCCCTGCGCCTGGCCTTCGAAGCGGGAACGGCGACCTCTATCGACACCGAGCTGACCGTCGCTGGCCGCCTCCTCGGCAGCGACAGGGACCAGGCTTACGTGGCTCTCGCCACCGCATACGGCAACTCGCTGATGATCCAAGACTCGCCGCGCGCCGACGCCGGCCTCAACGCCCACATGGTGGGCGCCGCCCAAGGGCTCGTCAGCGGCGACGACGAGGCCATGCTGGCCGCGCTGCAAGAGGCGTCGGCCCTGCTGACGAGGCTGGCCAACGCCGCTGTCTCCGGCGTCGCGACCCTGGCGCCGACCGTCGCGGCACCGACGGCAGCGGCTCCCGAGCCCGCGGCCGAGCAGGTCGAGAGCGCGCCGCCGGCGAGCGAGACCCCGTCGGCTCCCGCCGCCACCGAGGTCGGGCTGCCGTCCGCGACCGAGCCCGTCACTCCTGCCGCCACCGCTACGCCGGCGGGATCGGTCGAGGCTCCGGCGACCGCCGAGCAGACCGCCACCGCGGTCGGCGACCTGGACGCGCTCCTCAGCGGCGATCCCGCCGCCTTCGCCCTGTTCGTGGCCGGCTACGAGGCCGAGCAGCGCGCTCAGCAGGCTGCGACGCTGGCCGTAGGGCTGCGCGCGGCAGGGCTGCCCGAGGGCTCCGCGACCCTGAACTCCGAACGGCTCGTCGCGGCCGGCTACACCAGCCTCGACGCCGTCAAGGCCGCGCTCACCAGCCCGGCCCTCGAGGCCGTCGCCGCGATACGAGCCGGCGACGTCAGCGGCGCGCAGGCCGCCATCGCCAGGGTGTCGAGCGCCTTCTCGGGTCCAGTGGCCGCCGTCGCCACCGCCGCCGACGCTGCAGCCGCCTCCGAGACCATCGCGCTGCTCGGCGATCTCGCCGAGAAGCCCGGGCTGCGCGTCCAGGACGTCACGCTGCTCGCCAATCAGGTCGACCAGGTCGCCCGCTCTCTCAGCGGCAGCCAAGCCGCGACGCCGTCGCCCATCGAGCTGAGCGTCAACGACGTCTGGTCGTCGTGGACGCGCCTCGGCGTGCTGGCGCTGCTCGGCATCTTCGCGTTCGTGCCGTTGCGCCTGCTCAACATCGCGTTCGGCGGCGGCAACGCCAACTGGCGCCTGGTGGCGATCGCGCTCTTCCTCCTGCTCCTGCCAGCGATCTACGAGGCGGTCGCCGCGGTGCTCAGCGCCGTCGCCGAGCTCGCCGACATGCCCAACCTCGAGGTCCTCGGCGCCTGGTCGATGTTCACCAGCACGACCGGCCAGGCCGCGTGGGCGGCGCTGGTGCTGCTCGCCCTGATCCTCGCCACCATCGGCCTGCGCGGGATCTGCGTGCAGTTCGGCCTGCTTGGCTCGCGCAACCGGCCAGGGCTCGCCGGCAGCAACCAGACCCCGACGCTCGTCGACTCGCCGCGTTCCACCAAGCCGTCCGCAGCCGACTGGGACGAGGAGTTCTGAGCCGCCGCCGCGCCGCGCGAACCTAAGGAGACATGAGCAACCAGGTTTACCAGACCGCTGTCGAGGAGTTGGAGGCGCTGCTCTCGCCGAGGGTCGTCTCGCGCTCGCTCAAGGAGGGGCTCTCGCAGCTCGGGCGCTCGCCCGAGACCGCCGACCTAGAGGCCCTCGAGCGGATCTTGAAGGACCACGTCTACCGCCAGCTGCAGGTGACGATGCCGGTGACGGAGGCGAAGAACGCCATCGCCAGCATCGTCGACAGGCTGCGCGACCTGAGCGTCAGCCTGGGCGGCGACGCCGGCGGCCGCTCGAGCTCCCTGGCGGCTACCCG
>CAYYOK010000235.1:0-1839 GCA_964473205.1 uncultured bacterium
CGTCAGCGGCACCTTGACGGATCCCGCCGTCTTCGGGCCGCTCAGGCTCTCCGGCGACGTCGCCGGTGCGGGCGAGGTCAGCTACTCGGCCGGCGCTGGGGGCATCCGGCTCGCGGGAGACCATCTGACCCTCGCCCTCGCCGGGCAGGGCTCCCACTGGTCCGCTGACGTCTCCCTGCAAGAGTACCCGCTGCCTGACACGCTGCCGCAGGCCGGCGGCGCGACCTTGAGCCTGCAGGCGACGGGAACCGCGGCCCCCGAGCTCTCGGTGACGGTCAGCGGCCTGAGGCTCGCCAAGGGCGCGAGCGTCCTCACCGGCGGCGCGGTGCTGGGCCAGAGCGTGCGCGTCGCGCTCCAGGCCCAGCTCGACCTCGCCGACCTCGACCTGGGCGAGGCGGAGGCGCACGGGCTCCTGCGCGGTCCCGTCGTTCTGACGGCCGCCACCCCGGCCGAGCTGCGCGCCGCCAACGTCACGGCGATGCTCGACGCCGCGCGCCTGGGTTACGGCGCCTTCGGCAGCCTCAGCGGCAGCCTGCAGGTCGGGGGCAGCCTCGCCGACCCGCGCGTCAGCGCTCTGCTGGCTGGCGACGGCGCGGTGTCGGGGGGCCTCAGGTTCGACGCCTCACCGGCCCGCGGACGGCTGACCCTCGTCAGCGACCTCGCCGTGGCTGGGTTCCAGACCGACATCGACCTGACCGTCGACGCGGGTGCCGTTCGCGCTCGCGGCATCGGGCGCTACGGCGAGGCGGCGGTCTTCGTCTCGGAGTCGGAGTCCGGGCTGCAGCTCACCGGTGCGGGGCGGCTCGAGGGCTGGAACGCGGCGATCGAGGCGAGCCTGGGCTCGGCCCAGGTCCGTGGCCCGCTCGCGTCGCTGGTGGCGGGCCTGGAAGGCTCGGTAGCCATCGCGTTGGGCGGACCCGAGGACGAACCCTGGCTGCGCGGGCGCGTCGACTCGGTAGCGCTGGGCGACACCGAGCTCGGCGATCTGACCGTCACCTCGCAGGCCCTGGGCGCCAGGATCGACGTCGAGGGAGACGGCCTCTCGTTCAGCATCGAGCCCACGGGCTTGGCTTGGAGCGCCTCGGCCGACGGCTTGCGACTACCGGCAGGCCTCCTGCTCGACCTGACAGGGGCGGGCAACGGCGCGACGGGCTCCGGCCGGGCGCGGCTCTCGACCGCCGACGGCGCGCCCGCCGCGCTCGCGGGGACGAACCTGGACCTGCGGTTCGCCCTGCAGGACGCGCTGCGGCTCGAAGGGTCCGGCGAGGTGCTCGGCGGCGCGCTGTCGCTGACGGCCACCCGCTCGGGCTCGGATGGCGGCTGGGCCGGGCAGCTGAGCCTGGCGGGCGCCAGCGCCGGCGGACTCTCGCTCGAGCTCGACGGCATGCTGCTCGGCGACGGACTCGTTCCCAACGCCGTGCTGGCCTCAAGCCTCAGGGGCGGCTCCGGCCAGATCGACCTGAGCGGCCGGCTCGCGTTCGGGTCCCAGGGGATCAGCGTCGATCAGCAGCTGGCCGGCGACGCACTCGGTGGCGTTCTGCGGATCCAGGGGCGGGCCTTCCCCAACACCGACCTGCGCCTCGGCGCCGAGCCGCCGCTGGAAGCCGGCGAGACCTCGAACGTGCACGGCGCGCTGAGGCTGTTCACGACCGGGCAGGGCCTGAGGAGCAGCGGGCAGCTGCGCGCAGCGCTAGGCCCCGTCGCTTTGCACCTAGAGGAGCGCGTCAGCGACGGCGCTCTGCTCCTGCACGCCGAGCTCCCTTCGCTGGGGGCCGGCGCGTCGGCCGTGCTCGACGGCACCGACCTCGTCGCGCTCGTGAGCGAGACCTTCGAGCGCGG
>CAYYOK010000236.1:0-1838 GCA_964473205.1 uncultured bacterium
CCACCGACTTCAGCAGCCCGCCCGCGACGGTGCGGCTGCGCGGCAGGTGGTCCTTGATCGGCTTGGAGATGTCCAAGGCCAGGCCCCTTAGGTGAGCGGCCAGGGGAGGGTCCCCTGGCCGCGTTCACGGTTAGGCGCTAGCTTACTACTGCCCAGTTATCTCGCTCACCGCCTGCTGCAGCAGGGCGGACGGATCGGACGAGGCGTTCTCGGTCAGCACCGAGAGTGCGCTGCCCATCGGGCCCCAGACGGAGCCCATCTCGGGGATGTTCGGCATCGGCTCGGAGTTGAGCAGCGCGGCGCCGAAGCCGGCGATGATCGGGTCGTCCTCGACGTCGCCGAGGGCGGAGACAGAAGCGGGGATGCGGCCGGAGAAGCGCGCCAGCGAGACCTGGGCGTCCTTGCGGGTCAGCCACTTGGCGAAGTTCGCCGACTCGACCTTGAGGTCGCTGAACGAGTTGACGAGCGCGCCCTGCACGCCCATGAAGCCGGAGAAGGCGGTGCCGTCGGAGAGAGACGGGACGGGCACGACGCTGACGTCGAGGCCGGCGCTGTGGTACTGGCTGATCGCCCAGGGGCCGGTGTAGATCATGGCGAGGACGCCGTCGACGAACAGGCCGTTGGCGACGTCGCCGGTGGTGCCGGCCGGGATGAGTGCGCGGTCGAAGCGCAGCTCCTTGAGGGCGTTGGCGCCGGCGACGGCGCCCTCGTTGGCGAGACCGACATCGGAGGCGACGAGCGAGCCGCTGGCGTCACGGCCGAAGACGTAGCCGCCGTAGGTGTGGAGCCAGCCGTACGAGAAGTAGAAGTTGTTGATGTCGTACATGAAGCCGAAGGTGTCGGCGGTGGTCAGCTCCTGGGCGAGGTCGAGCATGCCCTCGTAGGTGGCCGGCACCTGAGCGACCAGGTCGTTGTTGACGACCAGGGCCGGACCCTCGACGAACATCGGCAGGCCGAAGAGGCGGCCGTTGACCGTGTACGCCAACCTGGCCTGCTCGCCGAGGTCGGCGAGGTAGGCGCTAGTGGCGTAGGAGGTCATGTCGAGGAGCACGCCTGCGACGGCCATCTCGCCGATCTGGTCGTGCGGCACGCCGACGAAGACGTCACCGGCCTGGCCCTCGGGGGCGCTGAGCAGCGCCTGCTGCTTGAGCTCGTTGACGTCGAGGCGGACGATGGTGACGTCGACGCCGAAGGCCGCGGTGAACGAGGCGGCCTCCTCGCGCAGCCAGTCGAGCGACTGGTCTCCGAAGGTGGTCCACACGGTCAGCGTCTGGCCGAAAGCCATGCCGAGGCTGGCCACTGCCACGGCAAGTACAACTAGGAACTTCCTCAAGGTGATGCTCCCTTCGAGTTAGGGCGTACCCGGCCGCGCAAGGCGGCCCGTACCGCGGCGCGACTCGGGACGTCTATCCAAGGATACCGACTTGGTTGCGGCCACGCCAGGACATCACACCCTCTCGCTCCGGGTTGGGCTCAGGCGGTACTGTCCCGCTTCCGACGTGACCTTGCCATCGAGCTCGAGGGTCGTGAGGGACGCGAGCAACACCGCGACCGGCTGCCCGAGCCTCGAGGCCAGATGCTCAGGGGCATGCCAACCGCCACCGGCGAGAGCCTCTTCCAGCGGATCCTTGCGCCGCTCGGCTCCCGCCGCCGCCTTGGCGACGACATCCGGGAAGAGCGCGAGAGCGTCCGACGCGTCGATCAGCGGCGTCGCGCCGTCCCGGATCAGGCTCAGGTTGCCGGCGGCGCGCCGACTGTCGGGCCGGTCGGGCACCGCCAGGACGTGGCGGCCTTGGGCGAGGGCGTGCTCGACGGTCGAGAGCGCGCCGGACCTGAGG
>CAYYOK010000237.1:0-1835 GCA_964473205.1 uncultured bacterium
TCGGGTCCGATGCGCTCGGTCACGTTCTTGACGGCCTTGGCTACGCCCTTGCCGAGGAAGCGGCCGCCGCCGTCGCGCAGCTCGACCGCCTCGTGAGCGCCGGTGGAGGCGCCCGACGGCACCGCCGCGAAACCCTCGGCACCGCTCGTGAGCCTGACGGAGGCACCTACCGTCGGGTTGCCTCGCGAGTCGATGAGCTCGATGCCTACGACGTCTTCGATTATCGTCACGGATCCTCCATGCCGGCGCCGTGGCGGCGCGACGGCGGCGGCGTTCAGGCGTTGCGGAGAGGCACGACCATCGCGAGGTAGCTGGGGTCGGCCGAGTCGGTTATCACGCTCGGGCTCGAGCTCGAGCCCGAGAAGCGCACCTGCGCGTCGGCGGTCACAGGGCCGAGCGAGTCCGTCAGGTACTTGGCGTTGTAGGCCAGCACGATCTCGGAGTCGGTGCCCTCCTGCGAGACCTGCAGCTCCTCCTGGCTCCGCCCGAAGCTGCCTTCGGCCGTCACTCGCAGGGTGCCGTCCTTGATGAACAGGTCGACGCGGTTGTTGGCGGTCTTGTCGGCCATGAGCGCGACGCGGTTGACGGCGTCGGACAGCGCCGTGGCGCCGATGGCGATGCTGACCGGGAAGGTCGTGGGGATGACGCGCTGGTAGTCGGGGAACGTGCCCTCCATCAGCTTCATGTTCAACGCGTAGTTGCCGTGCTGCACGCACAGCCGTCCGTCGGCGAGCGCGAGCCCCACCGGGCCGTCAGCCAGCAGCTTGATCAGCTCCTCGATGCTGCGGGCGGGCGCGATCACGCTCGCGTCCAGCCCAGTGCCGCCCGAGAGATCGAAGTACGCGAGCCGGAAGCCGTCGCTGGCAACGGCTCGCGTGCGCTCGTCGGAGAACTCGAGCTTCACGCCGCGGAACACGGCCTGGAAGTCGGCCACCGCGGCGGCGTACTTGACCGAGGCCAAGGCGTGCGAGAAGGCCCCGGCGTCGACCTCGCCGGAGTACTCCGTCGGGAACGTGGGCTCCGGAGCGGACGCCGGTGAGGAGAGCTGCAGCTTGGTGTTGTAGTTGCCGGAGACGATGACGAGCTCGTTGTCACCGAACTCGAGGGTGACGTCCTCCGCCGGCAGGACCCTCACGACCTGGGCGAACACGGCCGCGTTGACCGCGAAGCTGCCGGAGGCGCCGACGTCAGCTGGTATGCGCGCGCGGATGTCGGAGTCCATGTTGCTGCCGACCAGCTCGACAACGTCGTTGCCGAACGAGATCCTCAGCAGGCTCAGGCTCGGGTTGCTCGACCGGGCGGGCACGATGCGCTCGACGTGCGCGAGCGCCTCCGCCAAGGTCTTCTTGGCGACGTGGACCTTCATCCGTGGCACCGGCTGGTGGCGACAGGCATGTCTCTCATCTCAGGCATCTCCGCACCAGAGCATACCCGAAGGCCGTAGCGCCGCGTCCTACGGTGCTATCGCCAGCCTAGGGCGGTCGGGTGCCGGCCTAGCGCCGTAGGCGGCTGCCGTTCGTTGGGCTCGTGCCGACCCCTGTTGGGCAGGCTCATGCCCAGGTGCTCGAGGCACGGGCCTAGCGAGGGTAGGCAGACGCCTATGCCATCTGATCGGTTCTCGAAGAGCAGTACTTAGTAGGGGCTGTGCAAAGTGTTGATAACCGTGGATCAGGTCGTGTGGACCGCCGAACCTCCTGTGGAGGCTGCCGGGGATAACCGGCGTCCGGCTGTGGAACGACCCTGCGGATCTCACCGGCTCTCCACACGAGCCGCGGCGGGCCGGTTTCCCCACAGGGCTGAAGACAGGTTGTCGACAGCCTATCCACAGGGTTCTC
>CAYYOK010000238.1:0-1827 GCA_964473205.1 uncultured bacterium
TGGCCTTCAAGATCGCACGAGTGTTCGGCGTGCCGCTCGAGCGCGTGTTCCGCTACCCCGAGGAGGAGAAGTGACGATTCCCCGAACGAGTGTCGAGGCGATGGCCGGGACGCATCCCGAGATGGGCCCCGAGACGACTCCCAGTTCGCGCGCCGAGTCGCGCGCCGAGACGCGCCCCGAGACAGACAACCAGACCGTCCCTCAGGCCGTCCCTCAGACCGCGTCTCAGACTGACCCCCAGTCCACGCCCCGAGGCGTCCTGCTTCTAGGCGCCACCGGTCGCACCGGCGGTCGCGTGTTGACGCAGTTGCTGGGACACGGCATCCCCGTGCGCGCGATCGTGCGCTCTGCCGAGAGGCTGCCGGCCGGTGACGGCGTCGGGACCAACGCCGACGTCGTTGCCGCCGCCTATGCCACTGCAACGACTGGCGCCAGCGCTGATCCCACGGTTGGCGCCGTCCCCGCCTCCACCTCCGACGCCCCGCTCACGGTCATCGAGGCAGACATCGCCCAGATGAAGCCCGAGCAGCTCCGCCGTCACCTCGAAGACTGCGACACCGTGATCTCCTGCCTGGGACACGCGCCCGATCTTCGTGGCGTGTACGGACCGCCGCGTTACCTGGTCGATTCGGCGGTGCGCGCCGTGTGCGAAGCGGCTGCGTCACTGAAGCCCGCGTCGCCGATTCGTCTCATCCTCCTGAGCTCGGTCTCCGTGAACCGGCCAGGGCGGGCCGACACCCGCCGCGGCCCCGGTGAGCGCGCGTTCGTCGGGCTCGTGCGCGCGCTCGTTCCGCCGGCACGGGACAACCAACGCGCGGCCGATTACCTGGCGCACGAGGTTCGGGAGGACCATCCGTTCGTCTCTTGGGTGGTGGTCCGGCCCGATTCGCTCATCGAGGGCGAGCCGTCCACGTACCTTGCGCACGACGAACTCGTCGCCAGCCTCTTCCGGCCTGACAAGACGCGCATGGCGAACGTCGCGCGCTTCATGGTCGAGCTCGTCCAGGACGAGGCCACTTGGCGGCGCTGGCGCGGGAAGATGCCCGTGATCGTGGACGAGACGCCAAGGGGATCGACGGCGACCGGGACGAACGAGTGACCGGGACCAAGAAGCTCGCCAGAACCGTCGGAACTCTGTACATCGTTGGAACCGTCGCGGGGATCCTCAGCGCCGTGGTCGCCGGCCCGTTTCTGAACGAAGGTGGCGCTAGCGCGCTGGTCGGCGGCGAAGGACGGGTGGTCGTGGGATCGCTCCTCGTGCTGCTGATGGGGTTCTCGTTGGCGATGATCCCCATCGTCCTGTTCCCGCTGCTGCGCAGGGTCAGCGAGGTCCTCGCGCTCGGCGCCGTGCTGTTCCGCGGCGCGCTCGAGGCCGTGGCGTACGTCGCCGTCGCTTTCACCTGGCTCGGGCTCGTCACCATCGGCAGGGCGTCCGCCGGCGCCGGGGCCGAACAGGCCGCCAGCATCCTGAGCATGCGCACCGTGCTCCAGGGGGCGGAGGAGTGGACGACCCTCGTACTGGCGATCGTCTTCTGCCTCGGCGCCCTCATGATCTACGGGGCGTTCTTCGTCTCGAGACTCGTGCCGCGCTGGCTGTCCGGCTGGGGCCTCGCCGGCGCCGTGCTGTACCTGTCGGCTCCGTTCCTCGGCCTCGTCGGACTCGATGGGTTCGGTGCGCTGATGGCTCCGCTGGCCGTCCAGGAGATGGTGCTGGCGGTGTGGCTGATCGTGAAGGGGTTCGACGCCGACGTGACGAGGCGCCGGCTGGGGTTCCAAACATGACCGCCCTTCGAAGCGGTGACGAGGTCATCGCCGACGTCCTGGCCA
>CAYYOK010000239.1:0-1815 GCA_964473205.1 uncultured bacterium
CGGCGTAGCGGGAGTCGACGGTCCACTCGAAGGCCAGCTCCGTCTGCACCGCGCCGTAGCCGATGATCTCGTCGGAGTAGCGCCGAGCGGCGTCCAGAAGGCTCGCCGACCTGTCGACCCTGTCGACCGGGCGCAGGGTGGCCACGTACTCCCCGGCACCGCCTGAGACGCTGGTGCCCAGGTAGTACCTGCCCGGCTCGAGCTGGAACTCTTCCGAGGTCACCGGCCAGCCGTCCTGCGTGCCGAGCCTCAGCAGCTCCTGAGCGGATGCGACGCTCGTTCCGTCCGGAGCGAAGGTCACTCTATGCAGCTCGAAGGTGGTCGCCTGGCCCCGCACGCTCTCCAGGTCGATGACCCAGCGCTGCAGCGCCTCGTACTCCCCTATATCCCAGCGGTAGAAGTCTTGGCCGCCCTCCCCGAAGCTGCCGCTGATGCAGATGGGCGAGGCGTCCGTGCTCGAACGCCAGGAGGTAGCGGCCAACGGCGTGGCCGTGGCGGGGTCGTCGTTCGGCTCGACCTCGTAGTTGCAGACCTGCGCGTACGCCGCGCCCAGGGTCGCGAGGACGACGCTCAGCGACAGGCTCAGGAGTAAGGACGCTCTCTTGCCTCGGGGGGTCTGCCTGGCTGTAGTCTCCATAGCTCGCCGCCACTATAGAGGCCGTCAGGGGGCTGTGAAGAGCGGTCTTGCTCTCTCGCGGCGCGCGACCAGGGCGAGGTGCTCAGCCGGGCACAGTGAAGAGCGGTGTCGCCCTCTCGTGACGCAGAACTACGTGGCACTCGCGGCAACGAGGCTCGTAGCTCTCGGCGGCCCCCACCAGGACCACGGGGTCGCTCTCGTGCGCGGGCTGGCCGTGGATGAGTCTCTGTGTGCGGGTGGCCGCCCGGCCGCAGCCGCAGATGGCCGTCAGCTTCTCGACAACCTCGGCGCGCGCCAGCAGCTCCGCCATGGGACCGAACGGCTCGGCACGGAAGTCGAGGTCGAGCCCTGCGAGGATCACGCGCCTGCCGCTCTCGGCCATCAGGTCGACGAGCGGGACCAGCTCGGCGGAGAAGAACTGAGCCTCGTCGATCGCGACGACGCGGGTCTCGTCCAGCAGCGCGCATCTGAGCTCCTCGACGCCGGCCACGCTCTGGGCCTCGAGGGTGCGACCCATGTGGGACGCCACGGCCTGCTTCTCGTAGCGGTCGTCGATCGAAGGCTTGAAGACCTGCACGGCTTGCTTGGCGATGAGCGCGCGCGTGACGCGGCGGATGAGCTCCTCGCTCTTGCCCGAGAACATGGGGCCGGCGATGACCTCTATCCAACCGCCGGAGAATGGGAAGGCGTGACCCAGCATGGCGCCGATGTTACCGCCGGGCGCGCCGCCCTAGGTCCCGACCGCCGTCAGCACCAGCTCCGCGACCTCGCCCAGGTGCCTGACGACCGCATACGGCCGGCAGCTGGTCGTGTCAGCGGCGGTCTGGAACGAGCTGTGCGGTGAGGCCTTCAGCGTCGCCTCGATCAGCGCAGGCAGGTCGGGGTGGGACGCCCTCGCGCGCGGAGCGAGACCGATCAAAGCCGATGGGAGGTCGGGCTTGACCCACACCGCAGCGACACCGGACCGTCCCGCTCCGAGCACGTCGTGCTCGAGCGTGTCCCCTACGAAGTAGTCGATCGGACCGGCAGCCTCGAAGATCGCCGGCGAGGGTTTCGCGGCGCCCACCGCCTCGGGAGTGACGACCGCGTCGAAGAAGCCGAGGAGGCCGAGGGCGTCGAGGACGGGTCGCTGGTAGGCGGCGTAGCCGTTGCTGACCACGACCAGCCTGGCGCCGGCC
>CAYYOK010000240.1:0-1787 GCA_964473205.1 uncultured bacterium
CGCTACGAGAACGTCGCGATCAACGAGCCCATCGACGAGTCGCTGTTCGAGTAGGGAGTGGTTGCGGAACTTTAGCTGTCCCTCCCCGTGAGGACCCAAGCGGCCCACCCTTCGGGGTGGGCCGCTCGCCGATGCCAGGCCTGCCCAGCGGCGGGCCCACTTCACCGTAATCCACGGCCAATCATGCCCGAACCACGATCGCCTCGGTCCGCTCCGGTGGGTCGGCGTCTGCGCCGCCTGGGCCGCCAGCCTCGGCAACACTGCCTTGATCGTCCTGCTCCTCGTTCGCCGGCTTGACCTTCGGTGGCCGGGGTGCATAGGGCCTGAGGTGCTGCCCGACCTGTTCGTAGAAGTAGGGCAAGGCTGCCTCGACCTCCTCGAGGAAGGCCTTCCGCCCGCTGAACTTGCCCGCGATGTCCCGGATGAGCGAGACATCGAAGGAGGTCGGTAGAGCCGATACGCCTTCGGCGAGGAGCATCGCTGGATCATTCCTCAGCACCTCGAGTGGGGCTTGCGTCGCCGGGGTGCGGCCAGGCCAGTTGGCACGGACGTGGATCCCGTTCGGCTCGGTCCTGGTCAGTTGCTTGAGGATCCAGTTGACCCGGCTGGTCGCCCTCTGCCTGTCCGCTGGCGCGAGGAGGTTCATGGTCACCTCGATCGACCGCCGCCGCAGGTCACACCTCAACGTTATGGGCGCGGCCGCGTTGGGAACCGAGAACGCGCACTCGAGCCTGTACGATGCCAAGAGCCGTTCGACGTCGTCCTTGAGCCGGACCGCTGGGTCGCGCTGCTGACCGCGGTTCAACCTTAGTGTGACGGTTTGCCCAAGCTGGCGCGTCATCAGCAAAGCGAGGTCCCGCGTCTCCTGATGCCAAGCCTCGACGGTTCGCGTCACCAGGTCGCTCGACTTGGGGATCGGAGCGCCGGTCTGGACCTTGCCAACCAGCTCCCGCCACTCTGGGTTCATCTGGTCGTGGGTCGAGGCGCCCACGGAGGGATGCGAGAAGTAGCGGATCGTCTCGGCCAAGATGTAGCGCTCCGCGGGGTTCTCGAGGTCCTTGGACCCCATGAGGAGCAGAGCCTCCGTCAGAACGTGCATCCAAGACCAATGGAAGAGCTGCACGTTCCGAACCAGCGACCTAGGTAGCCGGATCGGGTGATGCGTCGGCAGGGCAGCGAACTGGTTGGAGATCGTGATTATGGCGGGTATCTGGTTGGCCCTAGCGACGGCGACGTACCGCCGCAACTGCTCCTCGTCGAGCCGGGCCTGACCGATCTTGGCTTCGATCAGCGCGGACCAGACAGTCCTACTGCCACGCATGAGCAGTAGGAGTCCATCGGGTCGACAGTCAGGCGCCGAATCCTTGCTCTGGAACCTGGTCTCGGTGAAACCGAGGACCATCGTACGGCTCGAGGTCGATTGACCTACCGTCGCCAGCAGTGCTTTCGCGAAAGCGGGTATGGAGTGCAGCGCCGCGAGCAGAACCGAGGTGGCCCGCACCTCGCGACTGCTGTCGGCGACGACCGGGATCAGTCGGGCGGCGTCGCCCGAGATGACGCCAGGCGGTAGGTTCACGGCAGTCCCCCCAACGACTGGTTTGGCCGCAACCATAACCCCGGGCTTCGTGTTCGGTAATGCGATTACCTACGTTCATGTCGTACGCCTCGCAGGTACAGCCGGTGGCCTGACCTAGTGGCCGGACCTCGACGCAGCGAGCGCGCACCACAACCGGGCCGCTACCGCGTCCTCACGTCCGCGGCGTCGCGCAGCGCGTCGCCGACGAAGT
>CAYYOK010000241.1:0-1769 GCA_964473205.1 uncultured bacterium
CCTTCGAGTTCGAGAACGTCGGCAGCGCCGCGCTGCAAGCGGCGGCGGCCGTGTGCGAGGTCCGTCCCTCGCCCGAGGTGCTTCACCTCACCCAGGACCGCGGTCGCGAGAAGGCGTTCCTGCGGCGCGCCGGCCTGCCGCTCGCTGCTTCCGAGCTCGTCGCTGACGTGTCCGGGCTGACCGGCGCGCTGCGACGCCTCGCCGGCCCGTGCGTCGTCAAGACCGCCGGCTTCGGCTACGACGGCAAGGGCCAGGTCGCCATCGGATCTGAGCGTCCTGAGCGCGAGCTGGCAGCCGCCCGAGACCTGGCTCTGAAGGGTCCGGTCGTGGTCGAGCGCTTCGTCGACTTGGCGGCGGAGCTATCCGTGATCGTCGCTCGCGACTCGACGGGTGCCTGCGCCGCCTACCGGCCGTTCGTCAACAGGCACGTCGCCCACATCCTCGACGTGACGCTCGCCCCCTTCACGCCGGACGTTCAGGGGTCGACCGCTCTCGGCATCGATGCCTCGACCGCAGACGAGGCGGTAGCGCTCGCATGCGAGGCAGCGAACGCCCTGAACGCGATCGGGCTCATAACGGTCGAGTTCTTCCTCTCGACAGCGGGCGAGCTGCTCGTCAACGAGATCGCGCCCCGACCACACAACTCCGGGCATCTGACCATCGAAGCCGCCGAGACGAGCCAGTTCGAGCAGCAGCTCAGGGCCGTTTGCGGCCTGCCGCTAGGCTCCACGGCGCTCTCGACCCCCGCGGCGATGGCTAACCTGCTCGGCGACATCTGGCTCGGGGGAGACGTCGCCTACGCGTCGGCTTTACGAGTGCCTGGAGTCAGGCTGCACCTCTATGGCAAGCGCGAGGCGCGGCCGGGGCGCAAGATGGGGCACCTGACCGCGACCGCGAGCACTCTCGGCGAGGCTGAGAGGCGAGTGCTGGCTGCGAGGAGAGCGATCGCGGGCGGTCGTCACTGACGGCGACCCGTCGGCCAACCCCTTGCCAGAACCTAGTCCAGGACCGTATACTCGGTAGGTTTTTCTGCCCCTGGCCCACAACGCTGGGTCCGGGGCGAGCTTGTCGTGTGCAGCCGCAAGGCCGTCCAAGACACGTTTTCGCGAAGTTCGGCCACGGAGGCCGAGCGCGGCCGCAAGGGGCCGCGGGTACTCAAGGCCCGGCGTCGAGACCGTCGCCTGGCAACTCACAAGGGAGTGATCGTTCTGCCGACCGTGAATCAGCTCCTCCGCAAGGGGCGAAGGAAGATAGAGAAGAAGAGCAAGACCCCCGCACTCAAGGGGTCGCCCCAGCGTCGTGGTGTCTGCACGGCGGTGAAGACTCAGACCCCGAAGAAGCCGAACTCCGCGCTTCGCAAGATCGCCCGCGTGCGCCTGTCCGGCGGCCAGGAAGTGACCGCCTACATCCCGGGCGAGAAGCACAACCTGCAGGAGCACTCCGTCGTGCTGATCCGCGGTGGCCGCGTCAAGGACCTCCCAGGGGTCCGCTACCACATCGTGCGCGGCACTCTCGACGCCCAGGGCGTCGGCGTCGGCCGCTACGTCCAGCGCAACAAGGGCCGCAGCAAGTACGGCACCAAGAAGCCGAAAGTGAAGGCGAGCTAGCCATGGGACGCAGACGCCGCGCCGAAGTCCGCCGCCTACAACCGGACCTCGTCTACTCCGACACCACCGTGACCGCACTGGTCAACAAGCTGATGCGCGATGGCAAGAAGAACCTCGCCAGCCGCATCTTCTACGGCGCCTGCCGCCTGATCCAGGAGCGCA
>CAYYOK010000242.1:0-1755 GCA_964473205.1 uncultured bacterium
CTCGACCACGCGGTCGATCAGGCCGTACTCCTGCGCCTTCTCGGGCGCCATGAAGTAATCGCGCTCCATGTCCTTGCGGAGCTGCTCCTTGGGCCGACCCGTGTGGCGGTGGTAGATCTCTTCCAGCATGTCGCGCACGTCGAGGAACTCGCGCGCCTGGACCTCGAGGTCGGGCAGCGAGGCCCGCGGGAAGCCGGCGGAGCCAGCATGGATCATGATGCGGCTATGCGGCAGCGCCACGCGGCTGCCGGCCGTGCCGGCCATGAGGATGACGGACGCCATGGACATGGCGATGCCCACGCAGTTGGTGTGCACGGGGGCGTTGATGTACTGCATGACGTCGTAAATGGCCAGCCCTGCGTACACCTCGCCGCCCGGGCTGTTGATGAACAGGTTGATGGGTTGCTCGGAGCTCTGCGAGTCGAGCAGTAGCAACTGCGCGGTGACGACGTTGGCCACCTCGGAGTCGATGGGGGAGCCTAGGAAGATGATGCGCTCTTTCAGCAGGCGGCTGTAAACGTCGTAAGTGCGCTCGCCGCGGCCGGTCTGCTCGATCACGTAAGGGACTAGAGGCATAGTGCGTTCAGCGTAGCATCCGCCACCGGGTGCTCCGGTGGCGGTCCGCTACTCGGCGCGTGGCCGACGGCGTTACTGGCGCGTTTCTGGGCGGTTGACCTCAGTTCAGCTCAGTGGTCGTGGTCGTGATGGTGGTGATCGTGGTCGTCGTCTTCGTCGTCGGCGCCCATGGCGGCGTCGGCCGCTTCCTCGATGACGTTGGCGTCGAAGCCGACTCTGGTCTCGCCAGTTAGCTCAGCCACCATCTCGCGCACGGTCTTGTCGCGGCGGAGGAGGAAGCGGTAGTTGTTCTCCCACTCCTCGCCGAGCTCGGCCAGCATGCGGCCCACGTCCTGGCCGCGCTGCTGCGCGAGGTGCTTGGCGGCGGCCATGAACTCGGCGTCCGTCAGCTCGGTGCCGCGCTCCTCCATGAGGCGCTCCAGCACCAGGTCTCGGCGTACGCCCTTCTGAGCGGCCTCGTCGAGTTCGGCTTCGAACTCCTCCGTGGAGCCACGTTCGTCGAGGCGCTTCAGGTACGCCTCGAAGGTCATGCCCTGCTGGCTCAGGTCGTAAGCGAGGTCCTGCAGGAGGCTGCGCTTGCGGCGGTTCACGAGGCTGGGCGGCAGCTCCAGCTCGGCGCCGTCGATAAGCTTCTCGATGAGTTCGTTCTGCTGGGTCTGGAAGCCGTCGCGGCGCGCTTGGTCGGTGAGGCTCTCCTTGACGCGCTCCAGCACCTCGTCCCAGCTGTCTAGGCCGAGCTGCGTGGCGAACTCCTCGCCCGGTTCGGGCAGTTCCTTCTCCTTCACGTCGGCCACGCGCACGGGCACTTGCCTTACGACCGGGTTGCCCTCGTCGTCGTCCACAGCGGTGTCGGTAAGTTCGATGGTGACCTCGTCGCCCATGGACTTGCCGAGCAGCTGACCCTTCAGTTCGTCGCCGGCACGCTCTAAGTCGACGGGGAAGCTGGCGCCCGCGCCGTCCCCCGGCTCCTCCTCACCCTCCTTGGGGAGGCTCTCGAGGAGCACCCAGTCGGTCTCCTGAACGGGCCGGTCGACGGGGACGAGGGTGCTGTTCTCGCGCCTGATCTGCTCGATGGCGTCGTCCAGTTGCTCCTGACCGATTTCCTGCGTGCGCGCCTCGACCGTAACGGTGCTCAGGTCGGGGAGCTTCACGTCCGGGAAGAGCTCGGCGTGAACAACG
>CAYYOK010000243.1:0-1742 GCA_964473205.1 uncultured bacterium
AGGACGTGTTCAACCTCATCGCGCACGACTTCTACGAGCGCGTGCCGCACTACCGCGACCTGACCCCAGGCGACGAGCAGGCGCTGCTCGAGCGCCACATGAACCGCGTCACCGACACCTGCATCCCGGAGGGCGAGGCGATGCGCCGGCTCGAAGGCGCCCTTCTCGACGAGTGGTTGAGGGCCGACGAGGCGGGCGAGCGCTACTTCCCGCACGAGTTCCTCTACCGCATCCTGCTGTCTGGCAGGCTCGAGCAGTTCTACCAGATCGATCCGCGCGACTCGTGGCTGATGGCGGCTGCGCAGAAGAACCTGCCCATCGTCGTGCCGGGCTGGGAGGACTCGACGACGGGGAACATGTACGCGGCGCATAACCTCACCGGCGAGATCAGGAACGTTCACACGGTCAGGAGCGGCATCGAGTACATGACGTTCCTGGCGGACTGGTACACGGAGCGCACCAAGGAGCACAGCGTCGGCTTCTTCCAGATCGGAGGCGGCATCGCGGGCGACTTCCCGATCTGCGTGGTGCCGATGCTGGAGCAGGACCTGCAGCGCCCGACGCCGCTGTGGGGCTACTTCTGCCAGATCTCCGACTCGACGACGAGCTACGGCTCGTACTCGGGCGCCGTGCCGAACGAGAAGATCACCTGGGGCAAGCTCGGGGTCGAGACCCCGAAGTTCGTCATCGAATCGGACGCCACCATCGTGGCGCCGCTGATGTTCGCGCTGCTCCTGGGGGACTGACTCAGAGCATCTCGTGCGGCAGCGGCCGCGTGGTCAGCAGCGCGGTCGCGAGCAGCACGGCCAGGAGCAAGAGCGCCTCGAGCCGTATGCCCGCCGCCATGCCCTCGCCGCCGCCGTCCTGTGCAGCGAGCAGCCGGGGCAGCAGCCGCCAGCGGTTGTACGCCGCCGCGAGCAGGGTGGCGGCCACCAGCGCGAGCTTGGCGCTCAGCGCGATGCCGTAGGGCGTGGTCGTCAGCGCCGCGGCCGCGGGCAGCTGCGACTGCGCCGCCAGCACGCCGCTCAGCGCCAGCGTCAGCACCGCCAGCATGCCGGTCAGCGAGTGCCGGCGCAGCGCGCGCTCGACCGTCGCACCGGTCTCCGCCGGCTGGCGGCGCCACGGCCACAGCGCCAGCGCGATCAGACCTCCGCCCCATGCGCCTGCGACGTAGAGGTGAACGATGTCGAGCAGACGGTAGGCAGTGCCCTGCATGACCGCGGCGTGCGCGACGCGCGAGAGCGTGTCGACCAGCCCGACTCCCGCGACGAGCGCGGCGGCCGAGAGAGCCGGAGCGGCCCGCCCGCCGAGCCACAGCGCCAGCAGGATGAGCGCGAGCACCACCGTCGCCAGCGCGCAGCGCTGCAGCACCGCCTCGCCTTGATCCGTCCCGGCGGCGAACGACCTGACGAGCTGCAGGTCCCAGCGGCCCAACACCCGCTGGAGGGTGAGCGGAAGCGATCCCAGGGAGCCGATCACCAGAACGAGCCAAGCCGCGGTCGCCAGCAGCGCGACGCGCCGGCGCCAGGCTCTCGTGCCGGCCAGCCCGGGCCCGAGCACTGCTAGCGCCCAGGCTGAACCGAGCAACAGCACCACGCCGAGCTGGGCGGCGCCCTGAGTCGCGACCTGGAGCACCTCTAGCACCGCGCCACGCGCCCTACCTCGCTAGCAGGGCCCTCAGCGCCGCGGCGCTGCGGCTCAGCGAAGCCAGCGGGTCGGTTGGGTCGTCGTGCTCGACGACC
>CAYYOK010000244.1:0-1671 GCA_964473205.1 uncultured bacterium
AGTACGAGGGCCGACGCATCGACGACCTGCTGTCGCAACGCGGGGTGATGCGCCTGTGGCATGAGGCGACTGCGGCCGGCACTGACGAGGCGCTTGCCGAAGCGGTGAAGCCCCCCACCGGCCCCGCCGCCATCGCCTCCCTAGCCCTCATCGGCAACGCTCGCGCAAAGGCGACCTTCCGCATGTTCGGCGAGCTGCTAGCGGCAGCCCTGGCCACCGTGTTCGTGTCCTTCCGCCCCGACCTGATCGTCCTCGGCGGCCAGATCAGCCGCAGCTTCGACCTCTTCGCCCCAGCGGCGATGGAAGCAGGCGCACCGCCCTTGCGCCCGGCCTCGGACCTCGACGGCGCCGCCCTGAAAGGCGCGGCGAGCCTGCTCCTCGACGATCACTACCGCCGACCGGTTGGCGCCTACGACCCCTTCCCGGCCTTCGATCTCCCACCCGGCCACATCCACAGGGACCTCGACGCCCTGGCCCAGCGCCTCGCCAACGAACCCACCGTCGTCATCGACGGCTACGTCGGCGTCCTCTGGGACGACCTCCGCCGCGAACTGGACCACCGCCTGCAGCGCCTCGGCGTGAACGTCCACTGGCAGCCGATCGACGTCGCCCTACGCCCCGAAGCGGACATCGAGCGCTTGGTCGCCCCGTTCCTCGGCGGCTACGACCCCCTCTTCGGCCGCCGCTTCGACGGCACCCTCGCCGACTTCTTCGACAAGCAAGCCCTCGCCGCGCTACGTCCGGGCCCCGAACCCGACGCCGACCCCGACCGCCTCACCATCCTCTACGGCTGCGGCGCGGCCCTCGCCGGCTGGTCCGGCCCCCTGCTCTACGTCGACCTGCCCAAGGACACGCTCCAACAGCGCTCCCGCAAGAGCCTCGTCACGAACCTGGGGCGGACGACGCCGGACGCCCCCAAGCCGATGTACAAGCGCTTCTACTTCGTCGACTGGCCGGCCTTGGACCGGCACAAGCAGCGTCTGCTGCCCGACATCGACGTCATCCTGGACGGGCAAGACGCCACCAACCCCAGCTTCATGGCTGGCTCCGACCTGCGCGACGCCCTGCGCGCCATGAGCCGTTCCTACCTCCGCGCCCGGCCCTGGTTCGAACCGGGCCCGTGGGGCGGCCAGTGGCTGAAACGGATGATCCCGCAGCTGCCGCAGGACGCGCCCAACTACGCCTGGTCGTTCGAGCTCATCACCCCGGAGAACGGCCTGACGCTCGAGAGCGGCGGCGAGCGCCTCGAGGTGTCGTTCGACATGCTCATGTTCCAGGAGGCCGGCGCCGTCCTGGGCGAGCACGCCGAGCGCTTCGGCACCAGCTTCCCCATCCGCTTCGACTACCTCGACACCATGGAGGGCGGGAACCTGTCCCTGCAGTGCCACCCGAGCCCCGCGTACATCGAGGCGGAGTTCGGCGAGCCGTACACGCAGGACGAGACCTACTACATCCTCGACTGCGCGCCGGGCGCCCGCGTGTACCTGGGGTTCCAGGACGGCGTGAACCCAAGCGAGTTCCGAGCCAGCCTGGAGGAGAGCGCTCGGAGCGGCGCCGAAGTGGACGTCGAGCGCTTCGTTCGCACCCTCCCGGCCCAGCGCCACGACCTCTTCCTGATCCCCCACGGCACCGTCCACTGCTCGGGCGCCGGCAACATGGTGCTCGAGATCA
>CAYYOK010000245.1:0-1628 GCA_964473205.1 uncultured bacterium
GCGACAGCAGTTCGAGCGCGTCCAGGCACGCCCGCGCGCGCTCCTCGCCGGCGAGTTCGAAGGCCAGCACGCCGCCGAAGCCGCTGTTGAGCATGCGCGTGGCGGCGTCGTGGCTGGGGTGGTTGGGGAGGCCCGGGTACACGACGCGCTCGACGCCTGGGACGGACTCGAGCCAGCGCGCCAGCTTGAGCGCCGTGTCACACGACCGTCGCGCCCGGAGCGACAGCGTCTCCAGCCCCTGAAGGGCCAGGAACGCCGCGAACGGGGACAACGTCATCCCCATGGTGACCAGCCCCAGGTCGAAGGCGCGTGCGTGGAACGCGGCGCGACCGCCCTTGTCGAGGTAGCTCCGGCCGTGCCCGTCGCGTGCGCGGAAGCCGGGGAAGCGCTCGGTGTCCCAATCGAAACGCCCGGCGTCGACCAACGCCCCCGCCACTGCCGTGCCGTGGCCGTTGATCCACTTGGTGGCGGAGTGCATCACCACGTCCGCACCGTGGTCGATCGGGCGGCACAGGAAACCGGCGCAACCGAAGGTGTTGTCCACCATCAGTGGCGCGCCGGCGGCGTGCGCCACGTCGGCCAGTGCAGGAAGGTCCGGCACCGTGCCGCTGGGGTTGGCGACGGTCTCGACCCACACCGCCACGGTGTCGGGTCCGGCCGCCGCCCTGACAGCGTCCGGCGTCGGCGGCACCACCCTCACCGTCACCCCCCAGGGCTGAAGCACCTTCTTGGCTACGCCCAGCGTGCCGCCGAAGACCTCGCTGGAGATCACCACCTCGGCGCCGGGCCGCGCCACCGTTAGCAGCGCCAGCGCTGTCGCTGCCTGCCCGCTGGCGAGCGCCAGCCCCGCAACTCCGCCCTCCAGTGCCGTCAACCTGTCGGCCAGCACCTGCACCGTGGGGTTGTGCATGCGTCCGTACTGGTTGCCCGGCTGCGTGCCGGAGAACACTGCTGCGGCCTCGTCGAAGCTCTCGAACACGTAGCCGGCGCTCGCCACGATCGGCACGGCGCGTGCTCGGCTCCCGGCATCGGCCCGCTCGTAACCGGCATGCACTTGCAGGGTCTCGAAGTCCTCGTGCACCGTCGCCTCCTCAACTGTGCCGGTCAGGCGCGAGCGCGCCCATCCGGCAGGACCCGTTCGCGCCAACCGACCGCGCCAAACGCCTGCACCAACTGTCTGCGCCGACCGTCTGCGCCGACCGTCTGCGCCGACCGTCTGCGCTCCAGCTTGTCACAGCAGACCTCAGTACGCCGGACCGACGACGATGCCCACACGCCCTACACGCAGCGTGGCCCGCGCCACCCGACCCGCCTCGGCGCTCGTGGCTGGCTCGGCAATCCCTTGCCCTACTACGGGACGTTCACGCGCGCGAACACCACGCTGACGTCGCCATCTTGGCTCGGCACGGCGGTGCTCGGCCGCGCGGCCTGCAGAGGCGCCCCGATCTCCGGCAACCCGAAGCTGTGGGCCACGATGGTGAGCTCGAGTTCGCCCGGGTTCTCCATCCACAACTCGACCTCGAGACCGTCGCAGGCGGGACCGTAGCAGCGGAAGTTGGCGAGGCCCGTCGTCGACGACTCGGCGCCGACCAGTTCGATCTCGTAGCCGACCCCGGGTAGGGACAAGC
>CAYYOK010000246.1:0-1607 GCA_964473205.1 uncultured bacterium
CCGACGATGCGCGTCGAGTACCGCATCGGCTTCAACCGCTGGGCCCGCGAGTGGATCTGCCTGGAGCATCCCGAGGGCGGATACGCTCGCAAGAAGGCCGAGCAGTGGTGGCGAGAGCGGTCCAATGACGCGCCCCCGTCTTCGGTCGAGGAGGCCGTTGAGTGGGCGAACGCGGGCGCGGTGGCCCGGACCGAGCGCATCACGCTGGAGAAAAAGCCCGGCGACGAATGGGAGCGGATCGTCGGCTACGCACTCGGCGACAAGCCACCCCGGTTGGAGGATCCCGACAACCTGCCTGAACACGCCCTCGCGGCGTACGGCTACAGCGACGATGAGGTGCCGTTCTGATGCAGGACGCGCCGCACCCATCCGATTCGCCCCGTCGCAACGGCGCGCTCGCTTCGCACGCGACGGCCTGCGTGGCCGCGGGGCTGTGCGCCCTGCCCGCGATCCGCCGTGGCGAAGAGAAGCGCGTCGCCCTGTCCTCGTGGAAGCCGTACCAGACGCGGCTGCCGTCTGGCGACGAGCTCGGTTCGTGGTTCAACCCCGAATCGTCGCCCAGCGCGATGTGCCTCGTGTGCGGGGTGGTCTCGGGCCACCTGGAGATGATCGACTTCGACAACTGGGACGGCGGCGGCGGCGAGGCCTTCGAGGCGTGGCGCGAAGCGGTCGAGGCGGCAGCGCCGGGACTGCTGGAGCGGCTGGTCATCGAGACGACGCCGTCGGGTGGCAGGCACGTCGTGTACCGCTGCGAGACGCCCGTGTCGGGCAATACCAAGCTCGCCCAGCGCCGGATCGATGTCGATACCGACGAACCGGTCGTCGTGGGCAGCAAGGAGTACGCGCCGAGGCGCGATGCGTCGGGCGCGTGGGTGGTCACCGTGACCATCATCGAGACGCGGGGCGAGGGCGGGCTGTTCCTCTGCGACCCCTCGCCGGGCTACGAGGTCGTCCAGGGTGACCTGTGCGAGCCGCCGCTGATCACCGCCGACGAGCGGGACGTGCTGCTCGGGTGTGCCTGGGCGCTGGACGAAACGCCCCAGCCGGTGATCGGCGGTGATCTCGCACCCTTCAACTCTTCGGCATTCCCGAATAGTTGCCCCTCCCGTCCCGGTGACGACTTCAACGACCGGGGCGACCCGCGCGAGGTTCTGCTCCGGCACGGCTGGACGCTCGTTCGCTCCGGCGAGAACGAGCACTGGCGTCGGCCCGGCAAATCGGCGGGTACGAGCGCGACGCTCAAGGACCGGGTCTTCTACGTCTTCAGCACCAACGCCGCGCCGTTCGAGGCGCACAAGGGCTACTCGCCGTTCGCCGTCTACGCGCTGCTCGAGCACCACGGCGACTTCGCGGCCGCGGCGTCGGCGCTCGCGACCGATGGCTACGGCTCGCGCGAGCACACGACCGGCGTCGACCTCTCGGCGTTCATGACCGACACCCCGCCAGCGACCGGGCCGCTCGAGCCCTGCCCCGTGCCGGTGGGCGAACTCGTCGCGGCGTACCCGCAGCTGCGCGAGCCCGTGATCCACGGCCTGCTCCGCGCCGGCGAGACCATGAACGTCATCGCCAGCCCCAAGACCGGCAAGAGCTGGCTCACGCTCGACCTG
>CAYYOK010000247.1:0-1599 GCA_964473205.1 uncultured bacterium
TCACGCTGGGCGCCATGCGGTAGGTGCGGTCGAGGAACAACCCGCGTCCCTCGGGGAGGGTCGCGTGGCCGGCCAGCAGGTGGTCGAGGGCGGCCACGTCGGCGCCTTCCGGGTGGGCGGCTTGGATGGGTTGCGCGAGTTGACGGGGATCACCCAGCAGCACCACGTTGCGCGCCGACGTTGCCACGGACAGGGCCGATGCCAGGCTGAACTGCCCCGCTTCGTCGATGACCAGGGTGTCGATGCTCTGCAGGAACTCGGGCCGCGTCCACAGCCACGCGGTGCCGCCCAGCACGTGGATCTTGCCGCTGCGCAAGCCGTCCAAGGCCGGCTCGTAGTCGACACCTTTGACGCCCTCGGGTACGTCACGGCCCTTCCCCACACGCTGCGCCACCACCACGCGCGCACCTTCCTCCTCGGCCGCCTTCAATACCGCCGATAGCAGGTTCGAGACGACCTTGTTCAACACAGCCGTCACGCCGACCCTGCGTCCTTGCCGCGCCAACTCGACGATCATCCTGGCCGCCGTGTACGTCTTGCCGGCGCCCGGCGGGCCCTGGACGGGCAGCACGCCGTGGTGCAGCGCAGTGGCGAGGCGCTTGGCGGCGTCCACCGTCGGTTCGGAAGGCCGCCTCCGCGCGCCGAGTTCTCCTTGGGCGTTCCTTCCGACCAGCGCCAGCAGCAAGTCACGCCCGGCGCGGAACGCTTCGTCCTGTACCGGTCCAACTGTCAACCCTAGCTCTAGCACGTGCCCGGCGAAGGCCATGCGCGCCTCGGTGAGCTTCGACGCGTCGACGTAGTTCCACAGGAAGCCGTTCGCCGGCCGCAGGTCTGCGAGGCCGGATCCCTGCTTCAGGTCGATGGTCTGCGCGTCGGGGTCATGCCCCTCGACGGTGAAGCGGCGGAACGCCACGCCGTCGTCCCCGGGAACGCCGACGTAGAAGTCGTCCATCGAGCGCGCGTCGAGGTCCTGCGGAGGGTACTGGTAGCGGTGCACCGGCACTCGGTCGGTGCCACCCACGCGGCCCACGTGCTTCAACCCCACCAGTCCACGTGTCGACGCCTCCAGTTCCTCTTCCGTCATCACCTGATGGGCGAACTTCTCCCAATACGCCACCTTCGACTCCCGCCGCTCGAAGTCGATCAGGTTCGCCAGCAGCGCCAGCGCCCGGTGCTCGTCGTTCCAGTCCTCTTGATCTTCCGGCAGCTTCGCTTGGAGCGCCTCGATCAATTCGGTCGCTGCCGTGCGTTGCTCGGCAAGGTTCTCGCCCGGGTCGCCGTCTTCCTTGTTGGGCTTGGCAGGCACGCCCTGCGCCACACGCTGCGCTTCGAGCCAGACGTGCAGCGCGATGGTCGAACGCACGTCGTCGGCGTTGTACGTGGCCACCACCTCGCGTGACGCCGGCGCCACCTCGTCCGACATGCCCAGGATCAACCCGTGCTCGACCATCCGCTTGTGCGGTCCGACGCCCCGCAGGTCCTGTTCACGCACGTAGCCATGCACCCGCTCGAGGTCCTTCAACCCGTACGACTCGACGCCGATGCGGAACGCCTGCCGCGTGACGGGCATCAGGTCCACGAACACCTCGGCGCGCAGGA
>CAYYOK010000248.1:0-1569 GCA_964473205.1 uncultured bacterium
TTCCCGTACGCCGACACCCCGTGTTCGCGCGGCGGCGTGCTCGCGTGTTCCGACGTCAGCGAGGTCCACGCACGCGAGGCGGCCGTGGCCATGGCCGACGCGCTGTGGAACGAACGCCGCGCGCTCCTTCGCGAAGGCAAGGCGCCCGAGCCCCCACTCACGCGCGCGCTCCAGTCGGGTCGACCGACGATCCTGATCGACGCCGCCGACGATCCTGCCAGTGGCGGATCCGGCGACACGACCTCGCTTCTCCGGCTGGTGCTCGAGCGCGATCCGGAGGGCGCGTTCGTCGGCGTCATCCACGACCCGGAAACCACGGCACTGGCGTTCACGTTGGGCGACGGCGCCGCCGGCGAGTTCGCGATCGGTGGCAAAGCGCGTCACGATCACGGCGAGCCCGTGGTCGTGGAGGCACGCGTCGAGAAGCTGAGCGACGGCATCTTCGTCCGCTCCGGGCCGTATGCGCACGGCAAGGAGGACGTGCTCGGGCGAAGCGCGCTGCTGCGCGTCGGCCGCGTGCTGGTGGCCGTGAGCGACGGTCGCGCGAGCGCCAACGACGCAGCGCTCCTGCGCATGTTCGGCCTCGAACCCTCCGAGGCGAAGCTTCTCGTGCTGAAGGCGCGGGGACCGCTTCGCGAGGCGCTGGGCGTTCCCGATGCCGAGGAGGTCGAGGTCGAGGCGCCCGGCGCTGCCCCGAGCGATGTCACCCAGCTACCGTTCAGGCACCTGGTGCGCCCGGCCTTCCCACTCGACACCGATGTCGTTCCAGCGAGCGACTCGTGATCACTCACTCTCCGATGCGGCAGCTCGTGCGACACATCCTGCCGCTCGCGTGGATCGTCGCGTTCCTGCCCGCCTGCGCCTCCGCCCAACCCGATCCCACCCCCTACCACTCCCCGAACCTCGCCGCCTGCCCCGTCTTCCCGCCCGACCACATCTGGAACACCCCCGTCACCATCGCCCCACTCGACCCCAACTCCGCCGCGTACGTCGCCAGCATCGGCGCCTCCCGCACCATGCACCCCGACTTCGGCTCAGGCCTGTGGGACGGCGGGCTCATCGGCATCCCGTACACCGTCGTCGGCGCCGGTCAGCCCGGAGTGAACGTCTCGTTCTACTACCCGAACGAGAGCGATCCGGGCCCGTACCCCATCCCGCCCGACGCCCCCGTCGAGGGCGCGCCGCCGGGCGGCACGGCCGACGGCGGGGACCGCCACGTGCTGGTCGTGGACGAAGACGCGTGCGTGCTGTACGAGCTCTTCGACGCCGAGCGGCAGCCGAACGGGTCCTGGCAGGCGGGCTCCGGCGCCGTCTTCGACCTGAACGGCTACGCCCTTCGCCCCGACGGCTGGACCTCGGCCGACGCCGCAGGGCTGCCGATCCTGCCGGGCCTGGTGCGCTACGAGGAGGTCTTGGCAGGCGCAATCCACCACGCGCTGCGCTTCACCGCCCCGGTCACGCGCAGCGACCACGTATGGCCGGCGCGGCACGACGCCTCCAGCGAGACGAGCGCCGCCTACCCGCCGATGGGCCAGCGCTTCCGCCTTCGCGCGAGCTACGACGCCAGCG
>CAYYOK010000249.1:0-1520 GCA_964473205.1 uncultured bacterium
CGCGACGGGCCGGGCGTGGCGACCGAACCAGAGCCGAAAGCCGTGAGCCGCAGCCAGGGGCTATGGGTTCTTGACACATGAATACATGCTCATATATTGTGCGCACGATGCAGAGGAAGCACCTGCGATGACCACGAGCAGACTAGACCTGAGCAGCATCCTGCCGGGACATCCGCCACAAGACGACGTATGCCTGCAGCACCTGGCGACCCTGCTCAGCTCCAGACGCGGCGTCGAGCAGGTACATCTCTCGGCGGCCGGTCGCAGCCTCGAGCTGCGTGTCGACCACGACCCGAACAGGATCTCCCCGCGGGACCTGGAGCGGGCGGCGAGGGAGGCGGGCGCTGAGGTCCAGGCGCGTTTCCGGCATGAGACGCTCGCTCTCGCCGGCCTCCACTGCGCCGACTGCGCGGCATCGATCGAGGCCGTCACGGGTCGGCTCGCCGGCGTGCACGCCGTGAACGTGAGCTTCGGGACAGAGAAGGCGCAGCTAGTCTTCGATGCCAGCCTCGTCGACCGCCCCTCCATCGAGCGCGAGATCAAGGGACTCGGCTACCGCATCCGAGAAGAGGAGACCGGCTCTCGGCCCGCTGGCGAGAACGCCGGCCAGGCGCACGCAGATGACTCGAGGGTGCTGGGCATGTCACCGCAGCTGGCGTTGAGCCTGCTCGCCGGACTCGCGCTGGCGACGGGCTGGGTGGGCGAGCTCTTCCTCGGGGCGTCTCGCTGGGTCGCCTTGCCGCTCTATCTGGTCGCTTACCTAGCGGGAGGATGGGACGCGACGAAGCACGCGGTTCGCGCCGCACTCAAGCGCCGCTTCGACATCGACATCCTGATGGTCGTGGCGGCCCTCGGCGCCGCGTCGCTGGGCGCGTGGGCGGAGGGCGCCCTGCTGCTGTTCCTCTTCAGCCTCGGCCACGCCCTCGAGAACTACGCCATGGACCGCGCGCGCGGCGCGATCCGCGCGCTGGCGGAGCTGACGCCGAAGACCGCGCGCGTCAGGCGCGACGGCCGCGAGCAGGAGATCGCGGTCAGCGACCTCCGCATCGGCAACGTCGTGATCGTCAGGCCGGGCGAGCGTCTGCCCGCGGACGGCCGCGTCCTGAAGGGCTCGAGCAGTGTCGATCAGGCGCCTATCACAGGCGAGAGCCTGCCTGTCGCGAAAGAGGCTGGCGACACGGTGTTCGCCGGCACCATCAACGGCGACGGAGCGCTGGAGGTCGAGACCACCAAGGCGCCAGAGGACACGACGCTGGCGCGCGTCATCCAGGCGGTCGAGAACGCCCAGTCCGCCAAGGCGCCAAGCCACCGCTTCACCGACCGCTTCCAGCGCACCTTCACGCCGGTCATCCTGGCGGTCACGGCCCTCGTGATCGCCATCCCGCCCCTTCTGGGCGTGCCTTTCTCCGAGAGCTTCATCCGCGCCATGACCCTCCTAGTGGCCGCCAGCCCCTGCGCGCTGGCCCTCGCCACGCCGTCGGCCATCCTGGCGGGCATCGCACGCGCGGCCAGGAGCGGCG
>CAYYOK010000250.1:0-1077 GCA_964473205.1 uncultured bacterium
TAACGTCGTCACCGATCGATCCGTCGATGTAGTCGTTGCCGGCGCCGCCCACCACGACGTGGTTGCCGTCGCCGATGGTGATGGTGTCGTTGCCGTCCTCGCCGTCCACCTCGGAGCCGACCCGGGAGCCGCCGGCGAACAGCACGACGACGCCGCTGCCGAGCGTGATGACGTCGTCGCCGGCCCCGCCGAAAACGATGTGGTTGCCGAGCCCGCCAGTGACGATGTCGTTGCCCGCACCGGCGTAGACCTTGTTGTCGCCGTCGCCGGCGTGGATGGTGTCGTTGCCGCCCTGGCCGTAGATCTCGTCCGGGCCGTTGCCCGCCAGGATGACGTCGTTGCCCTCGGCGCCGGTGCTGTCGCCCGGCTTGTCGTCGCCGTAGATCAGGTTGGCGCCGCCGCCGCCGTCGATGAGATCGTTGCCGCCGCCGCCGTAGATCTGGTCCGGATCGCTCTCGCCGAAGAGCTGGTCGTCGCCCTCCTGGCCGAAGATGACGTCGGCGCCGGCGCCGCCGTAGACGACGTCGTTGCCCTCGCCGCCGTAGATGGTGTCGCGCCCGTCCCGGCCCCAGATCTGGTCGTTGCCGGCGTCGCCCCAGATGATGTCGTCCTCGCTGCCGCCGTCGATGATGTCGTTGCCGTCGCCGCCCCTGATGCTGTCCTTGCCGGCGTCGCCGAAGATCGTGTCGTTGCCGCCGCCACCCTCGATGATGTCGTCGCCCTTGCCGGCGTAGATGCGGTCGTTGCCCTGGTGGCCGTAGAGCTTGTCGTTGCCGCCGCTGCCCTGGTTGGTGTTCTTGATCTCGCCGATGTCGGTGGGGTTGGGGCCGATGCGGGCCAGGATGCCGCCATCGCCGATCAGGATGTCGTTGCCGGCGAAGCCGCTGCCGTCGTCGGGATTGCGCGGGTCCAGGTCGCCGCCGATCTGGTCGTTCCCGCCGCCGCCGATCAGCAGATCGTTGCCTTCACCGCCGAGGATGATGTCGTCGCCGTCGGTGAGGCGGACCTGGGCGGTGATGGAATCGTCGGCGATCTTGCCGTCGTCGCCGAAGACGATGTCGTTGCCGGCGCCGGCGT